>SUTL01000132.1 GCA_015062925.1 Methanobrevibacter thaueri | reverse complement strand
GTCCTTTCAAAAACATTGTTAGAATCTACTTCACCTAATGTTTTATTGAGGCATTCATCAAGAATTCTTTCCAAATCCTTTTTATGAAAAAAATGATAATTTGACATATATATCGGGTTTTCTTAAATTTAGTTTTGTGATAGATATAATATAAATTTTAGTTTAATAATCGAATAAAAATATAAATCAAACTAGCTATTAAAATAGTAATATGCAACTATCAGATGAAATGCTAAAAGAAATAAGCTATATAAAAATCTCAAAATATAGGACTAAAGTAATGAAGTCTTTAGATGAGGGAGAGGTATTGATACCTACTCAAATCGCAAGAAATTCAGATATAAGACCCAACCATATTTCAAAAGTTCTGGCTGAATTAAAAGCACATGAACTAGTTGAATGCATTAATCCTGAAGTTAGAAAAGGTAGATTATATAGGCTAACAGATAAAGGTGATGAGTTAGTTAAAAATATTGATGATTAATTATCTTTTTTATTATTTTTTTAAGTTTGATTTACCATTACCTTAATGAATATGAAATGTATATTAAAACATATACTTTTCATATATATTTATATACAATTAATTATATAAGTAATAATATAATTTGAAATGCATTTTCTAAAAAATATTGTAAAGAGTTGAAGCATGACCAAAGAAAGTGATATAACATCAATTAGAATACCAAAAAGCGTTAAATTAGAACTTGGAAAAGTTGCATTAGACAAAGAGTCTTATCATATAACTATTCAAAGATTAATAAAAGAAAATCAGCAATTAAAGAAATCTAATGAAAGAAGTGACGAATTAATTGAATTGTATAAAGGAATGAATAAGGGTTTTGACAAAATATCTGCCTTTGCTAAAAGAGTATGTGAAGAGTATTTTACTGATCCACAATACCCTACATTATTGTCCTATAAAAAAATCAATAACATTATTTCTTCAGATGATACTCCTGAAGATAAAATTGTAAGATTAACTGATGCTTTAAATTCTGATGGGGATGAAGGTGACGCTTTTATGTGTGCATTAGACTATTATGCATTACATAGCTCGAAAAACGAAATTAAATTATTCAATGCATTTCTCACACAAATGCATGAAAACAATCCTTATGATAAGATGGATACAAATACTTATTATGAGTGGATTAAATGGAATGACAGATTCAACAAACAATATAAATTCAAATGATTGTTTAAAATTGCATAAGACAATATTATAAAAAGGTTAGTTGATAAAATGACAAAAACAATTAAATTCGTTGACCTATTTGCGGGAATGGGTGGAGTCCGCATAGGATTTGAACAGGCTTTCAATGAAGCAGGATTTGAAACAGAATGTGTTTTAACTTCTGAAATTAAAAAACATGCTATTAGAACACTCCGAGAAAATTTTAATTATGAACCTGTAAAAGGAGACATATGTAAAGTTAAATCAAAACATATTCCTGATTTTGATTTTTTATTAGCTGGATTCCCATGTCAGGCATTCAGTGCAGCAGGTAATAGATTAGGATTCGATGATACAAGAGGCACACTCTTTTTTGAAGTTGCAAGAATTTTAAAAGATAAAAAACCATATGGGTTTATCTTAGAGAATGTAGAAGGACTAATAACTCATGACAGGGAAAACAAAGATGATGAAATGGGAAAAACATTTAAAGTCATATTAAATACATTAAATGAATTAGGATATTCCGTTTCATGGAATTTATTGGATAGTAAGTATTTTGGCGTTCCGCAAACTCGTAAAAGAGTTTTCATCGTGGGGACACTAACTGATAAAGTAAGTTTAGAAAACTTTGAAAAAAATGAAAAACCTTTATCTAGTATTTTAGAAAGTGGCAAACCAGTTGTTGATAGTGATTTTACAAATGCATTATTAAAACATTATGAAGTTACTGACCTTTATGGAAAAGCTATTAAAGATAAAAGGGGCGGTAAGAATAATATCCATAGTTGGGACTTTGGATTAAAAGGTGAAATATCTGATGCTCAAAAAGAGTTATTAGAAAAATTATTCAAAGAAAGAAGAAAAAAACATTGGGCTAAAGAAATTGGAATTGATTGGATGGACGGAATGCCATTAACAATTGAACAGATATCCACTTTTTATACTTCCGATGACTTGGAGGACATGCTTGAAGATTTAGTTAACAAAGGTTATCTAGTTAAAGAACATCCAAAAGCTTTAGTTGAAGTTGAAACTGCAACTGGATCAATTCGTAAAAAAAGAGTTCAAGATGAAACTAAACCATTAGGATATAATATAGTGGCAGGTAAATTGAGTTTTGAATTTACTAAAATATTAGATCCTGAAGATATTGCACCTACTTTAGTTGCTACTGATGTTTCAAGAATAGGTGTTGTTGATGGTGATGGAATTAGAAAATTAACTATTCGTGAAGGCTTGAGATTATTTGGTTATCCTGAAGACTATAATTTATCCATGTTTAATGATGATAACAAAGGCCTAAGAAATGCTTTTGACTTATTAGGAAATACTGTTGTTGTTCCAACTGTCAAATCTATAGCCACACGTTTATGTGAGAATTATATCCAAAATCAAGGTTTAGAATAATATTTCTCTACCAAAATGATTTTCATAATTCTTACAAAAATTATTTTTCCATTCTGTAGCACGTTGTTCTCCTTTATATGGCCTAATTGTTCCTTCAACAGCTTTTAAAAAATCTATTTCATTTTTAAATACAGATGGCTTTCCTTTTTTAAAATTAGAATTTGGTCTGATGTTATATATCACATCTCTCTTTATTTGAGTCTTAAGTGGATATCTTGCAGATGTTCCAGCTATTTCCCAAATTTTTTTAAGCCAAATATCTTCAATAGAAATAGTTCCATCAATCATTTCATACCCGAATACTAAATAATCAGCATATAAACAATAAGGATCGAATTCAATTTTTGCACAATAAGAATCAAAATTAGCTATATCAAAAGCAGGAGTTTTTGTATAATGGAATGATTTAATTTCCAATAGATTGATATCATCTTTTTCATCTAAAAAGAAGTCTGGAAATGCTTGTGTATTTGCAGGTTCTCTAAAATAATAATTATTTGCTTTTAAATATTCTTTTAACCATTCTTGTAAAGTTTTACCAACAGTGTCTGTCCCATCAACTTTCAAACATACGTCCGCTAAATTGAAAAATATTGTCCCTTGTTGTCCTTTAACATTTTCAATAAGATCGTCATATATCTCGTTCGCATTTAACTTTTTCATTATTATTCACCCTATATTAACAATATTACTTTATTTTAGTATATTAACATACTAGTTTATTGAAGGTGGAAATAAATAGTATAATGAATAAATATATTACTGAAGACAAAACTTCCACATTGTTTTCAAATAGAAATAAGTCCCCTGTACTTCACGAATTATAATCCTTAACAATTATCACTCTTGAAAGACTTATTTCTATTCTATCCTTTATCTATTCTATTTTTCAACCGTTAATGTCAATCGTTAATGTTAATGTCAATCTTCAGATATCATTTCAAAAAATAGCCATTATATAGAGATGTTTATATAATATAAATAATAAATTAAGTAATAGCAATTATTGGAGGACATTAATAATGGCAGATTCTATTATTTTACTTGAAGAAAGAAAAGAAGTCACAACTTTCT
>SUTL01000131.1 GCA_015062925.1 Methanobrevibacter thaueri | reverse complement strand
TTGTTTAACTTTCTCTAGGAAATCATCTTTAGGACCATTTGCTTGAATAGGTTCTAAAATCACCGCTGCGATTTGGTCAGGATACTGATTGAACAGCTCTTCAAGAGATTCTATGTTATTGTATTCGAATGTTTTAGTTAAATTGGAAATTGCTTCTGGAATTCCCTTATTGTTTTCTGTTGAACCAATTGACCAGTCATGCATTCCATGATAACCTGATAGCGCAACCAGGTCTCTTCCGGTGTATGCTCTGGATAATCTTATTGCAGCAGTTGTTGCATCACCACCATTTTTAACAAATCTGACCATTTCAGCACAAGGGATAATTTCAATAATCTTTTCAGCCAATTCAACTTCAACTTCTGCTTGAAGTGAAAAAGAAATTCCTTTTTCGAGTTGATTCTTTACTGCATCGTTAATCTCTTTATTATTGTATCCAATTGTGATTGGACCTAATGCACATACAAAATCAATGAATTTATTGCCATCAACATCATATAGATAACAACCCTCTCCCCTTTCGATAAATGCAGGAGAATCTCCTTGACAGTAATACCTATATGATTTACTATAGGTTTGAGCACCTAATGGAGTTACTTTAACTGCTCTTTTTAATAATTCATTACTTTTTTCGTATTTTGACATAATATCACCAAATTAAAAATTATCCCATTTTCTAGGATCAATCAAATAATCATTATTTATTCTCAAATTATCAAAGTTTATATCTTCTAAAAGATTTTCATCAAACTTGTCAATGCTTTTAATATTATTTTCCAACTCTTCAGGAGAATTAACCCCTAAAATGGTTGAATTAATATAATCATTATAGTAAACAAAAACACTTGCCAGTTCAGCTACAGTACATTCACATTTATTGGCCAAATCCTGCAAGTCCTGCTTGAATGGTTTAATGTCATTTAAACATTCAGGAGTATCCTCAATAGCACAAGGAATAATTCCTTTTAAAAAAGTAGACCTACTCACTAAACCAATGGAATATTCCTGCAATTCTTCTTGAATATCATCAAAACGCCTATCAAAGATATTATATGGAATTTGAAAGAAATCAACACATTCATTATGGTGTTGAGTTATGAATTTTGTTTCAGGCAATTCATATACTGAAACTCCAAACAAGTCAATTAATTTATCTTCTTTCAATTGATTAATAACCGTCCAAAAATCATCATTTTTATATATTTCCTCAACGGCTTGATGCAATTGTAAAATAGGAATTTTATTTAACTGCAATTTTTCCAACGATTCCTCTACGGAGTTATATATATTCTCTTTCAGGTAAGAATAATTTAATTCACTTAAATCATCGATTAATCTCAATTTGGTTGCAACTACAAAATTATTCTTATAGTTGTCCATGAAATTACCGATTTTATCCTCACTGTCCCCATATTCACGTGCAGTGTCAATCAATGTTATTCCATTATCTACAGCTGTTTTAAGAATGCAATTTACTTCATCTTGAGATTTTCTTTTTGTAAAACCATAATCCAAACCAAATTGAACTGTACCTAAACCAAATTTAGATATTTCATAATCTGATTTTTTAAAGTTATTCATTAACATTTCGACTACCCAAATCCTCATCTTCTTTTAATGATTTAATTAGACCTTCATTTCTATCAAATTTAGAGTTAATCTTCAATAATTCAGGTTTTTCATTGAGCAACTCCACAATATCCTCCATTGTGAAAAAAGAATTTTTATCAAAAAGATTATTATAAACTTCCTCAATGAAGACAAAATCTTCTTTCTCATCTAATGTCCATCTAAAATCAGATAAATCCACATCGTTTTTAACATTACCTAATTTAAATTTATCAGGATTATCCCTAATATACAGAGTAACATGTTCTCTTTGAGAACTTAAATTAGCATTAAGCCAAGTATCCTTTAATGTAGAAAAATTAAAGACTTCACAATCTAAACCATCAGGATATGTGCAATCTAATACATTAGTAGTGTAATCATTATCGCTTGAAATATGCTCTTGAATAACTTTATCAACAACAAATGGGTCAATCAGAGGACAATCAGAAGTTATTCTAATTAAAATATCATCTTCTTGTATATTATTATCAAGGGCTGCTTGATAATATCTATCCAAAACATCTTCTTCACTCCCTACAAAGTAGGAAACATCTTTACTAATACAAAAATCAATAAGTGGCTGATTATTAGAATCTGTACTTGTTACAATAATTATTTTATCGATTAAATTACTCCTATTTAATCTATTTATTACATGTTCAATAACAGGAATCCCAGATAAATCCAACATTACTTTTCCAGGCAATCTTGTTGAACCCATTCTTGCTTGAATAATTGCATAAATCACAGTATCATCTTAGTAAACTATATCAATATGTTTTAGAGCTTCACGAATCTCTTCAACAGTTAACCATTCTGAATTATTGTCAGATGCATAACGGAATCTGTCGTCAACCTTTTTTCCACCTTCAATTTCAAGATTATCCCACCATTCAAGTTCAGGATAAATTATATAATAATCATCATATTCATAAGCTGATCTTGAATCCTCTTCTGTAATCATAACTTCATGAAGCTTTTCTCCAGGCCTAATTCCAACATCTTCAAGTTCACAGTCTGGAAGCATTGCACGAGCAAGGTCAGTTACTTTAAAAGAAGGGCATTTGTGAATAAATAATTCTCCACCTCTTGCTTCAGCAATTGCTTTTATTACAAGATCAACAGCCTCATCAAGAGTAATCCAGAAACGAGTCATTCTCATATCGGTTATAGGTAATTTTGTAGCTCCTTCATCAATCAATGTTTTGAAAAATGGAATTACAGAACCCCTACTTCCACTAACGTTACCATACCTAACAACAGAAAAATTAGTATTTTTTGCTCCAACATAAGCATTAGCTGCAATGAATAGTTTATCTGAAACCATTTTAGTGGCACCATATAAATTAACCGGATTGACTGCCTTATCAGTTGACAATGCAACTACTTTTTCAACATTTTTATCAATTGCAACATCAACTATATTCCTTGCACCATCAATGTTAGTTTTAATAGCTTCTAAAGGATTATATTCAGCTGCAGGAACCTGTTTAAGTGCAGCTGCATGAACAATAATATCAACACCATCACATGCTCTTGCAAATCTTTCCTTGTCCCTTACATCACCCAAAAAGTATCTCATTTGTTCTTTATAATCTTGAAATTGTCTTTGCATCAAATATTGTTTATATTCATCTCTGGAATAGATGATGATTTTTTTAGGATTGTACTGTTCTAAAACTCTTTTTGTGAATTTTTTTCCAAAAGAACCAGTTCCCCCGGTGATTAAAATAACTTTATCATTTAACATGAGTTAACTCCATAACATTTTAACAAAAAAATTTATAACTTAACTTATTAGTAATAAATAATATATTATTTTTTACTTAAATATTTAACATACAAAATTTTAATACCATAAATAATAAATAAAAAAAAATAGTTGAGTTTATGAGTCAAGTGCAAACAATTTTTAAAAACATGAGTTGGTTACTAATTTCACAAATTATTGCAAGTGTTTGTGGATTTATTTGGACAGTTTTAATGGCTAGGTACCTTAGTGTTAGTGATTATGGTATTTTTGGATTTGCTACATCATTTACTGGAATATT
>SUTL01000130.1 GCA_015062925.1 Methanobrevibacter thaueri | reverse complement strand
ATATTAATATTTGCAATAACCGTTTCTGCGGTAAGTGCAAATGAAAATATAAGTGATGTTCAAAGTAATGTTGAACAAAATACCTCTACTGTTTCAATAGATGATGTTGATATGGTAGATAGTGTTAATAGTAATCAAGTAGATGAAAATAATTTAGGAAGTGCTGAGGGGCAGGATAAAGTATCTGCTGGTGAATACGGTACTTTCACAGAACTACAGAGTTTAATAAATAATAATGATGTGGTGAACTTAACTAAAGATTACATGTGGGATTTATCATTTAATAGTGGTGATAAATCTGGTATTAAAATTAATAAAAATGTTGTAATTAATGGTAATGGCCATACTATTGATGGTGCCAGTTCAGCAAGAATATTTAATATTGCGGGAAATGTAACTCTAAATAATATAATATTTAAGGATTGGGGAATTGACACAAGTAAAACAGGTTCCTATTATGGGGGATGTATTTATAGTACAAATACTAAGAACACTCTTAATTTAACAAAATGTGAATTTAAAGACTTTTTTTATCCTAAAGTTGATAATTATCCTTCTTTAATTGGAGCAATGTTATATTCAACTTCTAAAGTTATTATGGATAATTGTATTGTGCAAGATGTACTTAATAAGAATGGTGATGGAGCAATATTTTTATTATCTTCTTTTAATATAACTAATTGTTATTTTGTAAATTCTAATACTATTAGATCATTTGATGCTGGAACTTCCAAATTTGTAAATACTATTTTTAATACAATGAATTTTGCTCCTAACCGGAACGATCATAATATTACCTTTATTGATTGTGATTTCACTAACACCAAATTAGGTATTATGATTTCTAATGGAAATCAAAAAAATGATAGTTTTACTTTTAAAAATTCTGTTTTTAATAATTCTACAATATATTGTATAAATTATGATTCCACCATTAAATATTCAGATATTAAGATTTATAATTCCACTTTCTATAATTTTAATTCTACTGGTACTGGAGTTATATCAACATCATATTCAAATTTAACTATTGTAGATTCCTATTTTTATAATAACAATGCAGTTGAAGGAGGTGCAGTATACATTGATGAAGGTGTGAAATCTGTTTTAATTTCAAACTCTCATTTTATTAATAATACTGCTACTGAATGTGGAGGTGCAATTTATGCTGCTGAATCTTGTAATATTACAATAGATGGTAATACAGAATTCAGTAATAATAAAGCATTCATTGATGGTGATGATTTATATCAACCTCATTCAGATAAATCCAGAATTTTTGTAGGGCCTGTTGCTAATGGAACTGGTGATTCAGTAACAAATTTAGCAAGTGTTAAATATGGATTAAGTAATATTAAAGAAGGAGGTACAATATTTTTCACTCCAGGATATTATTCAAATGAATTCGATGTTCATAAATCAGTTCATTTAATAGGATCTGATGGAGTAGTTTTCAACACAACAGGTAAACAGTTTAATATTTTCGCATCAGATGTTGAAATTGATGGTTTTACCTTCATTAACTGTACTTATGGTGCAAATAGACAATTTGCAGGTATTATTATGTGGGAAGGTGATAATGGTAAAATATCCCATAGTAACTTTATGAATATTTTAGTTGCTGGGCCTAACTCTGGGTCTATATGTTGGAGAGGAAATAACGGATTAATCGATGATTGTACTTTCATTAACAGTACTGCTAAATATACAGGTTACAGAACAGCTGGAGCATTATATGTGTCAGGTTTCAATATGAGTATTATTTCTTCTAAGTTTTATAATAATACTGGAAGTCAAGGTTCAGCAATTTATGCGGATAAAGCATTAACTATTAAAAATTCTGAGTTTAAAGATAATTTTGCAACATCCAGTAAATTCACACAGAATGCCAATGGAAATAATATAACTATTACTTATTCAACAATTTCAGATAATCTTTTAAATGCAATATATAGTTCAG
Source organism: Methanobrevibacter thaueri (assembly GCA_015062925.1). GTDB lineage: Archaea > Methanobacteriota > Methanobacteria > Methanobacteriales > Methanobacteriaceae > Methanocatella > Methanocatella thaueri_C. Next base: position 1,728 of record SUTL01000130.1, on the reverse strand, counting down.
TTCCTAATGAAAATAACTTTACTAATGTGCGTTATTGGGATGGTAGTAATCTAAAAAACACTGATGATGGTTATTCTACTGCTAAAGCAAATTATACAATTAATATTAGACTTTATGATAAAGTTAAGGGTAATTTGCTTCGCGAAGAAACCAATGTGACCGATATTAATGGTAGAGTATATGTTAAAAATATTGATCCTAATTATTATAGGGTTGTAGTATCTCATTATGTTGGTGAAAATCGTGCAATAAATGCAACTTTTGAATTTGCATATGGTGAAAAAATTGCTAAAATGGATATAATTTTCAGTGATAATATTAATCCTGGTGATGATTTAATAATTGTTGCTAATTTAACTAAAGATGCAACTGGTAATGTTACTTTCACATTAGATAATAAAACTTACACTAGAAATGTTAGTGATGGTCAGGCTGTTTTAACCTTAAAAGCATATAATCTTGTAGGTAAATATCCTATTACTGCACTTTACAGTGGTGATAGTGTTTATTATCCACAGAATGCAGATGTTGTGTTAACTATCGCTCCTGTTCTTAATTCTAATGTTGTTATTTCCAATGATGATATTATTGCAGTTGGAGATACTGTAACATTAACTGGTAAAGTTAACTTTAACATTGTAAATGGAGTATTAGAGTTTGTTATTAAATCAGGTAATGATGTAGTTGCAGTTTTAAATGGTACCAGAGGCACTACTTCTGGTGTTTGGAATGCAGATTATAAATTCACACAAACCGGAAACTATGTGATTTCAGCACAATACTATGGAATTAATATGGATGTGACTGAAGGAAGTGTTACAGTACGTGATATTTCACAAATTAATGTTTCTGCAGATACAATAGATTATAAACAAGATGCAATTATTAAATTCACCGTACCAGTTAATGCTACCGGTGTAATAGCTTTAACTATAGGTACTGAAACAAAAACTGTTTCTTTAAATCCAGGTCATAATGGAACTATTTCATATCCTGTTCCTGATTTAAATGCTGGAGAATACACTGTTATTGCAGAATACCTTGGAGATTTAGTATTCGCACCATCAATTGCTAATACAACATTAACCGTTAATAAAATCAACACAGAACTAATAATCAACTCCATTAACAATAATAATATTATAACAATTAGTGCTAATATAGATGAAAAAGCTACTGGTAAAATTGTTATATCAATTGGAGGCAACATATTATCAGTTAACAGTGGTGAGGAAAAAACTGTTAGCGGTTTAGAAGCTGGAGTATATGATATTAGTGCAGTTTATGGTGGAGATGTTAATTTCAACTCACAAACAAATATGTCTAATGTTGTCGTCACTAAAAAGCCAGTTATTATTACTGCAAGTGCTAATCCTATAATGGAAGGAGAAACTGCAATAATTACAGTTACAAGTAATGTTAATATTACTGGTTTTATTTTCATTGAAATAGGAAAAGATATTAAACGTTATGCTAATATTAATGGTACAACCGCAAATGTAGAAATTAACGATTTACCTGCTGGTGTATACACTGCTAATGTTAAGTTTGATGGTGATGATACATATGAAGGAAACACAACAACTGTTAAAGTTACAGTTAATCCATTAACTCCATCTTCAGTTGATCCTAAAATGAACCTCACATATATTAAAGATGTTAATTTAGGAGCAAATGTAACAGTATTCATCACTTTACCAGAAGAGATTAATGGTATTGTTAACTTAC
>SUTL01000022.1 GCA_015062925.1 Methanobrevibacter thaueri | reverse complement strand
TCCTAACCTTACTAACTACACCCTTAACCTTACTCCTAACCTTACTAACTACACCCTTAACCTTACTCCTAACCTTACTAACTACACCCTTAACCTTACTCCTAACATTATTAAATAAACTTTTAACCTTACTCCTAACCTTACTAACTACACCCTTAACCTTACTCCTAACATTATTAAATAAACTTTTAACCTTACTCTTAACCTTACTAACTACACCCTTAACCTTACTCCTAACATTATTAAATAAACTTTTAACCTTACTCTTAACCTTACTAACTATATCCTTCATATTACTCTTAACATTATTAAATAATTTACAAGCACCAAAAACCATTTTTTTTATTAAGCTAGATGAATAAGATTTAATATTAATAAAAATATTATTCATATTATTAACAACATTTTTAAAATAAATGTATCCATTACTAAGGCTTTTATTTAAACCATTGCAAAAATTATTAATCGCATCCTGCCAATTATTAGGATTGATTAAATTAAAGCAATTTCTCACATCATTATAAAAAAATAAATAAAAAAATTTAAAATAATCATTAGAATCGATTAACTTATTACCTAATCGACCAATTACAACATTAATAACATTAAATGGATTATATAAAACATTAAAAGCATCAAAAAATATGTCCTTGACAATGAGAGAATATTTAAAAAATTGTTTATATAAGAAGTAACTTTTTATTACTCTTAAAAAATCAAGAGAATATAATATTCTAACACCAATACGACCAATTCCAGCACCAATAAATATAGATGCTATATTAAGTATTGCATCACCAATACTCATATCCCCATTTGAATCAATACCAATTAATACATCAACTAAATTGGCCACTACTTCATTATCACCAATATTAGACCGATACCCATAAAATTGAATAAATGGTTCATCCATAATTTTCCAAAAATCCCCATTTGTCTTTAAATATCCATCATAAAGTTTACCATTGAAATAATAAAAAAATGGAGATAAAGGAATAAATTGTATGATTTGAGCTATAAAATCAGGATTTTCATAACATTTAGGAGAATTAATTTCAATCATTTTCTTAATATAATTTAAAACAAGATCATCATTTTTATATTTATCATCAATAACATCCATATGATATTTTGGAGTATTTTCAACTATTAATTCATTTAAATTTGAATATCCTTTATCATCCATGTATTCTTTAAGATTAGAATATCCTTTATCATATAAATAGTCATTTAAATTAGGACGCACATTAACATAATCATCAGAGGATTTCAGCATTTCATTTCTTTTAGAATCTTTACTAGATTTAGAATTTTCAATAATTTTAATCAATATTGTATCATTAATGCCAGTATATAAAAAAGATTCCAGATAAGAAATAAAACAAGTATAATTACTTAAATTTAGTTTTGATGTATCAATAACAAATTTTGCAATTCCTTTATCATTAGTATTTTTGAAATAGACTTTATTATCTAATACCAGAATTATCCTTTGATTTTTTGCAAGATTTGATTGGGAAATTTTTTGATTATCAATTTCAATATTTTCATCTTTAGTATGAATTGCATCAATAACATTATCTCCAACTATAAGAGTAACTGTAATTATTAGAGCTTCACCTTTTTTAATAGTATCATTGTAGGAAATCAAAAGTTTATATGATTTTGCCTTATTGTCTTCAAAAATTGAATCCTGAATATTTAATGTAGCCTCATTATATATTGCACTTCCGTTTATTGCTGAATTAAAAATAAACATGGAATTTTTAATATCAATATTGGAATTAATAATCCATAATGCTCCACCATAGTTTGATGCTGTATTATTAATAAAGATTGATCCATTTATTTCTACATTATCACAGCCAACCATCATTATTGCTCCACCATAGCGTGCTGAATTATTTTGAAAAAGAGACTGAGAAATATGGATTTTTTGTGTGGTGTTATAAAATGTTATTGCACCACCATAACCTGTTGCTTGATTATTATAAAATTCACAATTAATTACTGATCCTCCATCATGGAAACATAAAACTCCAGCATCATATGCATTATTGTTTGTAAAAACACAATCATTAAATGTAACTCCTCTTCTAAGACATGCTACTCCTGCATGCCCATTATTACTACTGTGAGGTATTACATAATTATTGTTAAATGTACAATTTGTTATTTCAGCATTATTATTTTGATTTTCAAAACCTATTTGCATTACTCCCCCACACCATCCATCTTCTTCTAATTGAATATAATTAGAATCAAAAATACATGAAATCATTTTGAGATTTTTTGCAATATAGTATACTGCTCCGGCTGTTGAGGAGACATGATTGGAGTAGAATATGGAATTTTTAATAATGAGATTGTTAGCATGAGTAGTATTTATAGGTGTTGCTATAGCACCTCCTGAAAGTGCCTGACAATTCTTAAATGCACAATTATCAAAAACAACATTACTTGCATTTAAATATACTGCTCCTCCACGTTTTTGACTGAAAGCATTTTGAAATAGAATGTTTGAAATCATTAATCCCTTTGCAGAAGATTTGATATTAAATATTCTTGATTTTCCATTTGCATCAAGAATTGCTCCATTTGACGATATTATGTTTAATTTTTTATCGATGACAATTGCAGTTCCTTTAGATTTAAAATTGCCTTCTAATTTAAGGGTGTCCCCACTTTTTGCATTATCCACAATATCTTGAATATCATCAAAACTGCCTCCATTTAATTTATATGACTTGGACAGTGTTGAGGTGTCGTTGAAAGACAAATCATTTGATGAATTTGTTTGATTTAAATCATAGGAATAAACACATGAACAGGAACTTATGAAAATCAAAAATAAAATTAATAAAAATGCTTTTTTAAAATTATCGTACATGATTAATGCCCACTAATATTATTAAAATTTAACTGACATATATACATTACATTCTAGAGACATATAAAGTTAACTATTGTTTTTAATCTTTCGCAATCCCAGAATCATTATGATTAAAAGTATAATAAATGAAATAATAGCTAAAACAGACATTATCTGAATAACATGAATATTTGTGAATAATACATTAGCAGTATCAAAATACACTATTGTTTCTGCAATTAAATTGTTTAAAAAATGAGCAAATATCGGGACAAATATATTATCTGTCTGTATATATAATATTGACATTGACAGTCCGAATATGAATGCTGAAAATATTGATCCGTAGGTGTGAAGTGATGCAAACAGTAGTGATGAAATTAAAATTGAAAATATTGGTGGAACTATTAGTTTTAGGCGGTTTATGAAAACTCCTCTGAAAATTAATTCTTCTGAAATTGGGGAGAGGAATATTGTTGCAATTAAACTTCCTGATAGGAATGAATTGAATAAGAGTTTTATTGATGGTGCGATGTTTAGGATTTCATCTGATAAGTATAGCATTCCGTAGGATAGGAATATGTTTAGTATTACTAGGATTATGATGTTTTTTAGAATGTTTAATTTGAAAAGATCCCTTATGTCTTTTTTTATTGTGAATATTTCGTTTTTTAGTTTGTATAGTATGTAGAGGACTATTATAAGGTATAGGTATTTTGCTCCTATAGTGATGTTTAGTGTGTTTAGTGTGTATTGTAGGAGGTATAGTAGTATTATTAGTATTAGTATTTCTTTTAATCTGATTTTTTTTAGTTTTTCATTGAATGGTGTCATTTATATCATTTATAAAGAAATTTGGGTGGTGATAGTTGTTTTATTTTTATTTTATATTATTTTGTTTTTAAATCTGATTCATCGAATATGAATATTTCTTCCATTGCTTTGACATCTAGTATTTTAGTAATCCTATAAGCTAATAGTAATGAGGGGTTGTATCGTGCATTTTCTAATGCATTTATTGTTTGACGAGTGACTCCCACTAAATCTGCTAGTTCTTGTTGTGTTAAGCCTTTTTTTTGTCGATGTGGTTTAATATTTGTTTGCATAAAATCACCTGAATAAACATGTGTTATACTACTTTTCCTATTTATTAGTCTGTTTATATAAGAATATAAATGTTTGCAAAAATATTAAAATTTTTTCATTAAAAATAATTAATTTGTTTATAAACTAACAAAATAGTAAAATATAAGTGACTTCATGTTTTTTGCTAAAAATATATAAAAACATCAAAAAACAAAAATAAAAAATGTTAAAAAAATTAAAATAACATAAATTATGAGGATGATAAAAAATGGCTATACACCCAATAGAATTCAGGTACGGTACACCTGAAATGAAAAACATATGGGAAGAAGAAAACAAACTGCAAAAAATGCTTGATGTAGAAGCAGCACTAGCACTGGCTGAAGGAAAACTCGGAATAATACCACAAGAAGTAGCAGATGAAATCGCTGCAAAAGCAAACACCAAATACGTGAAACTCGAAAGAATGAAAGAAATCGAAGCAGAAACCAACCACGACATTGCAGCCCTATCCAAATCAATAACCGAAGTATGTGAAAACGGAGCCGGAGAATACGTGCACTTCGGAGCAACATCAAACGATATTGTAGACAGCTCCAATTCCCTACTCATACGAGACTCAATAGAAGTACTGGAAGAAAAACTAGAAAGACTAACAAAAATAATACTCAAACTCACAGAAGAAAACAAAATGAAAGTATGCATAGGACGTACACACGGCCAACATGCACTTCCAACAACATATGGGATGAAATTCGGCCTATGGGCAGATGAACTACACAGACAATACATAAGATTACAAAACGCAAAAGCAAACGTCTGTATTGGAATGATGGATGGTGCAGTTGGAACAACCGCAGCACTAGGAGAACAAGGCTGGGAAATCCACAAAACAGTAGCAGAAATACTTAAACTACCAGCAGCAACAATAACCAACCAGGTTGTTCAAAGAGACAATCACGTTGAATTCATAAGCGTACTGGCAAACATCGCAAGTACCCTAGATAAAATAGCACTGGAAATCAGAAGCCTACAAAGAACAGAAATAATGGAAGTAGGAGAATACTTCGACCCTGAAAAACAAGTGGGAAGCAGTACAATGCCACATAAAATGAACCCAATTACAGCAGAAAGAATATGTGGAGTTGCAAGAATCATAAAATCCTACATAAACGCAGCACTAGACAACAACCCATTATGGCATGAAAGAGACCTAACCAACTCATCATGTGAAAGAATAATGTTCCCGGAAAGCTGCATCTTAACAGATTACATATTAAACCTAACAATAAAACTAATGAACAACCTAGTATTCTATGATGAAAACATAGAAAGAAACCTTAACCTAACTAACGGTTTAATCATGGCAGAAAGATTAATGGCAGAACTAACCCGTGCAGGAATGGGAAAACAAACCGCATATGGAATAGTCCGTAAAAATGCTATAAAAGCAAATAAAGAAAAATTACTCCTCGCAGAATTAATCTTAGAAGACAGTGAAGTGCAAAAATACCTAACCCAAGAAGATGTTGATAAAATAATGGATCCACACACATACACAGGTTCCATTCCATTAATCCTGGATGAATTACTTGAAAAATCCAAAGGATGGTTTTAAAAATGGCAGATATAAAAGAATTACGATCAATTGAATTATCCTCATTCACAACAATGAATGCAGGAATCAGTGTAATATTCGCAATTATCGCAGCAATAGTAAGTGCAATAGCCATTACTCTTTTAATACCTGAAGGTGCGGGATTTGCAGTTTACCTTATACCAACAATTATCGTTGCATCATTCATAATAAGTATTTATACAAGTTTCAGTAGTGGATTATTCTATAATTTACTTGCACCAAAATTAAAAACAATAGCAGTAATTATAGATAAAGATGAAATTAAAAAAATATCCACAACAGAAACAGCAATGATGGTTTCCATTATCTTAACAATACATGCGATTTTATTTTATCTTGTTTCTGTTATTACATTACCATTACTTTTAAGTAGTGTAATGCAGACTTTAATGTATTCCGGTCAGCAAATGATAGCTTATTCACTTTACCAGTTATTAACTGTTATAAGTCAACCTATAACAATAGCATTATTCATTTTCGGAACATTCATCATATCATTTGTATTTGTTTTACTTGGAACCTACATTTACAATATTCTAGGTAAAAAAGACAGAGGAATTATTTTAAAATTAGATAAGGAAAATAACCTTACCAGTATTGAATCTATTGATGCTTTAAAATTAGCAATTGTATGTGCAATCATATCCGGTATTTTAAATATAATCCTTGCGATAATCAATATAATTAGTGGAGGAGCAGCAACAACTGCTATAAGTAATATTATTAGTGGTTTTGTCGGAGGATTTATTGAATTTTATCTTTTTGCAAAATTCTATAATTTCCTTGCACCTAAACTTGGTAAAGTTAAATTAGAATTAATTGATTTTAAAATCAATTAATCATCTACTTTTTTTTATTTCTGGCACATATCTTTTAAGTAATAATGAAAGGGAAATAACTGTCACTGAACTTAATGCCATTGCAAGACCTGCAAGTGCCGGTTGGAATGTTATTCCAAAACCAGGATATAAAATTCCTGCTGCAACAGGTATTAAAATTGAATTATAAGCAAAAGCCCAGAAAATATTTTCCTTAATTCTGCGCATTACTTTTTTGGAAAACTGCACTGCTGCAACTACATTTTCCAAATCACCTTTTACAATAACAATATCTCCACTTTCCATTGCAATATCTGTTCCATCACCCATGGCAACACCAATATCTGCTTGTGTAAGTGCAGGTGCATCGTTAATACCATCTCCAACGAATAATACTTTCCTATCTTCTCTTTGGAGTTTTTTAACAATAGTTAATTTGTTTTGAGGTAAAACTTCTGCTTCAACATTAGTAATTCCCACCTGCTTTGCAACATTAACTGCACTGCCTTCATTATCCCCTGTTAACATGTATGTTTCAACATTCATCTTATCAAATTCTTCAATGGTTCTTTTAGAATTTGCTTTGATTTTATCTGATAAACTTATAAGGCCTTTAACAGATTTATCTATTGCTAAAAATATACATGTTTTAGAGGAATTTTCAAACTGATAATACTGATTAATACATTCACTAACATCCACATCATTATCTTTCATTAAATTCAAATTCCCCGCAAGGATTTCATTAGAATCATATTCTGCTTTAATTCCTTTACCAGGAATGTTTTCAAATTCTTTAATAGAGAGAAGTTTTAAATCTAATTGTTTTGATTTATCCACTATTGCATTTGCAATTGGATGTGTGGAATTCTTTTCTGCACTGGCAAGTAATTTAATTAATTCACTTTCACTCATATCATAGGCTATGATATCATCCACTTCAGGTTTTCCCTGTGTTATTGTACCTGTTTTATCAAAAGCAGCAACATTAATCTGACCTGCATTTTCCAATGTATCACCGTTTTTAATTAAAATACCATATTCAGCTGCTCTTCCCACTCCAACTGTAACTGCTGTTGGAGTTGCAAGGCCCAGTGCACATGGACATGCAACTACAAGTATTGAAATTAAACATGTTAATGAAAACAGTAATGTTTCACCTATAATGAAATACCATATTACGAATACAACTATGGCTATTGTTAAAATAACTGGAATAAAATAACTTACAATAGTATTTGCAAATTTCTGAACCGGCGGACGGGAGGATTGTGCTTTTTCAACTAAACGAATAATATTGGATAATAATGTTTCTTTACCTATTTTTTTAGCTTCAATATATAATATTCCATCCTGATTAATAGTGCCTGCGAAAACTTCACTTCCTTCTTTTTTAATTTTAGGAATTGGCTCACCATTAATCATTGACTCATCAACATATGATCCTCCACCAAAAACATCACCGTCCACTGGTATTTTATCTCCAGGACGGACTAAAAGTAAATCTCCAATTATAATATCTGATATGGAAACTTCTTTTTGTGAAGCGATATTGTTTTTTTCATCAAGTGTGATTATTGTTGCAGTTGTTGGTTGAAGACCTATTAGGTTTTTAATTGAATCTGATGTGTGTTTTTTAGCTCTTGCTTCAAGGTATCTTCCTATCATTAAAAATGAAGGTAGCATTACTGCAGTATCATAAAACATGAATGTGTGGTTTAGAATTATATGGAATGTTCCAAGAATACTTGATATATAAGCTACTATAATACCCATTGAGTACATTACATCCATGTTCAGATTTTTATGGATTAAACCATTGAATCCTGCTTTTAAAATTGGTAGTGAAACATATAGGAATGGTACGATACTTATTATTAATGATAGTAATCCCATTGAGGATATATTTTCTGGGACAATATTCATTAACGGATCCCATCCGGAAAACATTAAAATCATCAGTATTGCTGAGGATATTAATCCGATGATTATTCGGTTTTTTTTATCTTTCAGATCTTTTTGATATATTGCTTCTTCATCTATTTCGTTTTGACCTTCAATTCCTAATAGTTCAAAGCCTAATGATGTGATAACTTCATCTATTTCGTTTAATGTTACTTTTGATGAGTCATATCGTATTTTTGCTGTTTGTTTGGTTAGGTCTGCTTTCACATCAAAAATACCGTCCAAACGTATTAGAAAGTTTTCAACGTTCATTGTGCATGATGCACAGTGCATTCCCTGTATTCTTATTGTTATTTCATCACTGTGGATTTCAAATCCAAGGTTTTTCACATATTTTTCTATTTCTTCGTAGGATATTTTTTTGGTGTTTACTGTTATGTGGAGTTTGTTTGCTGCTAGGTCTGCGTTGACTTCTTCTACTCCTTCGATTTTTGTGAATGTTTTATTTACACTTAAAACGCAGGATGCACAGTGCATTCCTTCTATTGGCAAGTCCATTTGTTTGTGTTTCATTTTTCTCACAACCAAATAATTTCTTTTTGTTTGTTAATTTTAATATTTAACATATATAAAAATTTAGGTTAAACTAAAAAAAATTCATGTAATATTTTAAGAAGCCCAACTTTTAAATCTTAATACAACACAAAAAAATAGTAATGACAAGATTCAAATTGGAAAAAACCCATTAACCTCTTTTTTATATTGCAACCAATTTTTAAGCATATCATCTTCAATTACATATTTCTCTATGGAAGCTACTATTCCTTTATATTTAAGACTTGTTAAGTATTTATTGAATGTTGATCTAGAGAACATAGTCTTTTCAAGTAATTCATCCCAAGTTAATGAAGTTTCATCAACTAAAATTTGAACTATATCTTATTTCTTTTTCGTTTAAACTGCGCCAAACTTTTACCTGCATTATTAAAATCTGATCCATATTATTAAAAAATATTTCTTTAACCAATTCAGAAGTATATATTTGATTACTATCCATTAAATTATAAAAACTATTTATATATAATGGTATTCCTTGTGTGCATTTGTAAAATCTTTCAAACCCTCTTTCTGCGAATTTTATTTCGCTCATTTTAAAAACATACTAGTATAATTAATTAAACTAACAATAATATCAATTATTAATTTCTATTTAACAAGAATTCCATCCTGTATAACTTTTAATACATTATTATTATCAGTTAAAACATTAATATCATCTAATGGATTGGAATTAACAATTATTAAATCTGCAATATAATTATCTTTAACTAAACCCAGATTATCATAACCTAAAAATTCAGCAGCTTTAACTGTTCCACTTGCAATTGCTTCAGTTTCACTCATTCCAATGCTAACAAGATATTTTAATTCCTCCAGATTATGCCCATGTGGAATCACACCACTATCAGTTCCCATTAAAATATTAACCCCTTCTTCATAAGCGGTTTGAATGTTTTGTTTGTGAACTTTAACTATTTCTTTTAATTTCCTTGTTTTTTCATGAGCATAACTATCCCATATTGGAAAACCGTTTTTAGCAAGATAGTGATGTACAAGTAATGTTGGAATTAAAGTAACATTATTTTCTTTCATTTTCACTGAGGTTTTCCTGTCTATGAATGTTCCATGTTCTATTGAAGAAAACCCTGCATCTATACAATTGTTCATTCCTTTCAAACTATGACAATGAGCAGATACTTTCATATTACTATTATTTGCTTCATTAACTATTGTTTTTAATTCTTTTTTGTTAAATTGCGGATATTCAGGTGAAGTGTTGGTTGTGAGCACTCCCCCACTTGCCATTACTTTAATAAAATCTGCTCCGGCTCTTTTAACTTCACGTGTTTTTTTAAGAACTTCTTCAACACCATCACATCTTCCTTTAGGAAATCCCGGATAAATTATCTCCATATCCCAACCTGAAGGTAAGAATAAATCAAAATGCCCCCCGGTCATGACGAGAGGAGTTATGGATAAATGTATTTTTGGAGCTGTGAATAATTTACGTTGTTGTGCTAATTTAAAACTTAAATCAGCAGATCCACAATCACGTATGGTTGTCACACCTGCATTAATAGTTTGCATTGCATGTGGCACTGCATTGTAGAAATGAATTCCTAATGGATTTGACATGTTTTCCTGTTTATAGAAACCTTTTGCGAAAATATGTGAGTGACAGTCAATGAAACCTGGGAGAAGATAATTATCCTCCCCATCTATAATTTCTGCTTGTGTTTTAATTTTTGATGATGAAATTTCTTCAATCTTATTGTTTTTAATTAAAACATTCTGGTTGGTTTTAATTTCATTATCAGGGTTTATTATATTTATATTCTGTATTATTGTTTTCATTATACTCAGTTTATAATATTGTTATTGTTTCGTTATCCGCATCAACTTCAACTAATGTTCCATCTGTAAGGTTTTCTGTTTGTGATGGAGAATCAACCATTGGTATATCAGACATTATAGCCCCAGTTGCTATTATAGGTTCTGCGTTTAAACATATTATTGCTTTTGGAGCTGTTTTGTTTTTCATCATTTGAAATATAACATAAGAACCTACTGTTGAACCTTTTCCACCGGGGATGAATAGGATTTTATCTTTAATTATTTTTCCTTTTAATTCATGGTTAGGATCAATTATTTCTCCGTTTTCAGGGTTAACTCCACCTAGAAAACTTATTGGTTCTGATGAAGTTATTAATTCTCCTTTTGCTTTTCCTTTTGCTATGTATCTACAATTTATCATAATTATAATCACTTCCACATTATTTTTTTAAATTATAACCACAGTTATGACAATAATTATCTGTCATTTGTATTTTCTCACCGCAGTTAATACAGTACTTTATACTTGTATTTTCATTGATAATATTAATATTTTTTATGTATGCTGCGCAATTTTCACAGTAGTTGGCTTCGGGAACTTCTCTTCCACAGTCCGGACATATTACCATATTTTTATCCACCCTATATTACGTCTTTTTTCATGATTTCTCTTAATACTGCTGTTGCATAGGATCCTTTATTTATTGAAAATTCACATAAAACACCTTCGTCTGTTGGTGTTGCTTTTCCATCCCATACTTGGAATCTCATTGATCTTCTAAGACCATGACTTCCGAGACGTGGCATTTTTGGAACTTCAAAATCTTCTTTTTTAAGATTATAATTGTTTAAAACATCCTCTTCCATTTCACCAACTTCCCCTTCTGCATATGGCACTTTAGTACCGTATAATGGAGAGGTTGGGTTTGCTTTGAATTCATCCATTAATTCCTGATATTCTTCTGGAGTTTTATCATAAACAATATGTTCTTCTGTGTCAATAATAATATCTCCCGGAATGTATTTATCAATACCCATTCCCACTCTTCTACTTACAGCTTCATTGAATAGGAATGATTGGTAAGCGTGGACAAACATTCTCTGTAATGGTTTTGGAAGTGCATGTAATGCATTTTTATATGATTTATCAGTTAACTCTCCTTTTTTAGAATCCCTGATTAATTCACGAATCATCATTTTCTCATATCTCATACCTTTACCCATTAAATTTAATGATTCTTCAAGGTTTCCATCATCATAAGCCTGTCTTGCTTTCTGGTTTTCTTCATGCTCCTCATCTGACGGGTTTCCAATATAAGTATCCACGGCTTTTTTCAAATCATTTTCAATTAAAGCTTCACCTACAAGGTGAGTGTTGGTTCTTGGTTTTCCAAATCTCTGCCAGCCAAAATAATTAGGAACACCGGTAACCTCCAATTGGGATAAAACCTCATTTGCAATCTCTGCGGATTTTTCAATATCATCAATGTCCCTGATTAATATTTTAAATTTATTTCCTTTAAGCTGACCCATTCTAAGTTTTTTACGTCCACGGATAATTTTTAAAAAATCAGTTTTGTAAATATCAAGGTTTTTAACCTGATTCATTTGCTCATCAGAATCCATATTGGCAATGCAAATCCATTGACGAGTTAATGCTTTTTTATCTTTCATTCCTGCAAAACCCATTCGTTTCCTTGAAATATGCAGGTCTCTTGAAATATCCAATACAACATCAAGTGTGGTTCTTCCGAGTTTTTCAATCCAGATATAAATATTGGGACCTTCACCTGAAGGTAGTATTTCTGGGATTTCTTCAACGTAAAAATCTTCATATTGGTTTCTAATAGTTCCACCAATACCTTTTTGAGAAGTAACATAAGTATTAGCATTTAACATGATAATCACGGATAATTTATTAATGCCCTGGCCGGGATTTGAACCCGGGGAATGGGATCCGCAGTCCCATGTGTTATCCAAACTACACCACCAGGGCAGGAAAAACAAAATAAGATAACAATTAAATATAAGATTTTAATAGTATATAATTATTACCATACAGATAATGTATAGGAATAATCACCATAAGTTCTTGTTGCAACATCCACACTACTAGCTTTTTTATAATCACCTTTGGAGACTAATACTTTGCCTTTTAAAATATTATTCTCTGTTAACTGATAATTATCAAGATTATATGAATTTAATTTGTTTTTACAAATGATTGAAATTTGTCTTACAGATTCTTTTGAATTATCATTATCCTTGAGAATATTTGAGATTTCTTCAAAAAAACTCACATCATAAAAATCAATTTTACCACTTAAAACTTCCATAATATCCTGAGCTGTTCGGATGTTTTTACTTTCATAAGAATAATCATGATTTGGTGTTGAAATTGCAGTATTAACAACTAGAAAAACCATTAAAACAATTATGATTGCAATTATGCCTTCAATTATATATAATGAACCTTTATTATCTAACATATAGAGAATTTTAGGTTTTTGGAGTTTAAATAATAATAGGGAAGTGTGATAATGTGAAAATGCACAAAATCACACTTTATATGGACGGTTTAATTTTTTTTAATATAATCTATTACTTTTTCTTTTTTAAGAATAGCTTCATCTGATGCTTTCTGGACTTTCTGTTTCATTTCTTCAAAGTCTTCAGGTGTTGTTTCACCTACTAATTTTTTAATTTTAGTATAAGCTGCTTCCCGGAATAATGGAACTAACTTTTCAGATGAACCATCATCCTTAAGAAGTATTGGTTCACCAGTAGTGTTAACTTCACCAATTTCAGAGATAGCAACATCATATTTACCAACTGCTTTTTTAATATCTCCTACAATTTCAGGTGGTGCGATTAACATTAATGAATCAGTTGACACTCCTAACGGATCTATATTTAATGTTTCAAGCATGTTTAATACATTTGGAGCTACCATTTTCCTGATATCTTCTTCTCTAAATTCCAATCCAACACCAGTGGTGTTTGATATTTCATGAGCATCCCCACGCAATCCCCCATTTGTCACATCAGTCATTGCATGAATATCTTTAACAAGATCCTCTTCGAATAATGCATGTGATGCTTGGACGAAATTAACATTCATTGTATCCCATACAACATCGAAAAATCCATTATATAATGCAGTGGTTGTTATTGTTCCACCACCGGAACCTTCGGTTAAAAGGATAATATCTCCTGGTGTTGCTCCTTTTCTTGCTGTTGGAGGATAAGCGGATACTCCAACACTCCCCACTGCTGAGACAAAACGATCACCCAGGACCATGTCTCCTCCAACACGTAATGTGCTTCCAGCTACTATTGGAACATTAACCAGTTCTGATACTGCTGCAACTCCTGCGGTGAAATCAAAGATTTTAGCAACATCACCATCATCAGCTAAATGCACATCACTTAGGATTGCAACCGGGTCGGCTCCCATTACACAAACATCTCTTAATGTTGCACGGGTTACATGAAATCCTCCGAGGAATGGGTATTCACTTAATCTTGAATGTATTCCGTCAACTGCAGTTGTAATGTATACTTCATCATTACTTATATCTGCTTTAACCACCCCTCCATCATCCTGTTCTGATGGGTTGACTAGTGATTGGGTGTTGGTTGATGAAACGATTTCTGCGATTTTTCTGTGAACAAAAAAGTCTCCTGCTCCACGTGAACCGACTCCCATTTCACCCATTAATACATTTGCCCGGTTAACATTTGTTAATTCTTTTAAGAAAGTATCATTACTTTCCTGTAGTTTTAATGTTGTTGAAACTTCATCTATAACTGCTTTTGCCATTTCAACTGAGTTTTCCTCATTAATGTTTTTATATTCTCTGATTCTCACAGCTAGAATATCAGCTAATTCATCATAATCATAATCATTAATTCTTGTTCTTACAAATCCTTCAATATCCATAATTTAAATCTCCAATCTTGTAAAGTTTTTTAATATTTTAAGTCCTGCACGGCCACTTTTTTCAGGGTGGAATTGTGTTGAAAACAGATTATTCCGGGATAGGCTTGCAACAATTTCTCCACCATAATCACAGACTCCTGCAATTATATTATTATCATCGGGAACTACATGATATGAGTGTACAAAATAAAAATATTCTTTGTCAATTCCTTCCAGTATAGGTGAGTTATTACATACTTTCAGTTGATTCCATCCCATATGTGGGATTTTAATATTTCCTTTTAATAATTCTGCATGTCCTTTAAACAGGTTTAAACCTTTGATTCCTGGTGCTTCATCGCTTGAACTCATCAGTACCTGCTGGCCCAGGCATATTCCTAGGAATGGTTTGTCATTTTGGATGTGTTCGTTAATCACATCACTGTATTGTTTAAGATTTTCCATTGCACTTCCAAATGCTCCAACACCAGGCAATACCAGATAATCACTGTCTGCGATGATTTGTTTATCATCTGTTATTTGGAAATCAACTCCGATTTTTCTAAATCCGTTGGAGATGCTTTTTAAATTTCCGCTTTTATAATCTATTATTGTTATCATTCGTTTAACCATCCTATTGATGCTCTAATCATTTCACCAAAATCTGATGTTACAATTTCTTTGGTTCCTAGTGTTTTTGAATGTGCATCGAGTTCTGCTATAACATGAGTGTATCCTAGTTCTTTTAATGGTTGAACTAAACGTGGTCCGTCAGTTACTGCTATTGATTTTACATTGAAATCTTCTATTGGAAATGCATGTGGAACGCCGAAAACAACAATTAAATCCAAATCCTTATCTTTCAAATATTCAGCTGCATTATCTGCAGTTATTGGATATTCATCTAAACCTCCAGTTATATAATCAATATCAATTGGTAATTGGTTTTTAATGTTTTTTGCATGATTTCGTATTCTTTCAAGTCCAATATTTTCATCTAAATTCGCTATGATTAATGGTTTGTTATTCTTATTTATCTGAGTATAGTCGAAATTAATAATATCTGCAAATAAATATGCTGTTTCTTTTTTAGCATTATGGATGAAAGCAACTTTTTCATTGTTTTTAATTGCATTAACTATGATTTTTGCGATTTTTTCTTTTGACTCACCATAATCCGGTTTAATATATTTCCCCTGTGCCATTCCACGGGTTTTCTCAATCATAGTTGCTTTTTCAAGCATTCGGATTTGTCTGTCAGCTTCATCACGGGAAATAACTTCTGCTTCAACAGCAGCATCAAGAACCATAATAGCTCCCACAGTATTATCCCCTTCACCTGATCCTCCATGTGATTCAACTGGAATCACAGTGCAGGGTAAATCAGCATTAATAATTGCTTCTTTTAAATCCTCACCAATAATCATACTGGCACAGGTGCCAACAACACCCATTAATTTTGGATTAAACATTTCATAAGCTTTAATTAAAGTTTCCTGTAATTTTTCACCGGCACCTAAAATAAAATCATTCTCGGCCATTGCTGTTGTAAGAACCCTCACACCATCACTTTCTAAAAGCCTGCCAGTTCTAAAACAACAGCCATTAGGCCCATGCATAATAATCACATCAACATTCATATCTCTTAAAGTATAAAGAGACGCTGCAATTGGACTTGGTCTTGGATGCATATTAATCATTTCACCATTTAATTTTTTTTAATATTATAACAAATAATAATATATTATGAATCATAATTAATATAATTATTATATTAAATGAGGAGATTATAATGAAAAATAATGAAAACATGTTAGAAGAAAAAATAAGAGAATACAGGACTTTTAAAAGTTGCTCTGAATCAACACTAATGGGATTATGTGAAACCCACCAACACCCAATGAGTAAAGCAGATTTATGTAAATTAGCATGTGGTTTTGCAGGAGGAATAGGTGGAACATTTGATGAAGGAACCTGCGGAGCACTAACCGGAGCATTACTTGCAAACGGACTATTAAACAATGACCCTGCAAAAATCAAATCAAATGCAAAAGAAATATTCAACAGTTTTAAAAATGAATATGGAACAGTACGCTGTGATAAAATAACCAATCATGGAAAAGACAAATCAGAATGTGTTGACTGTTGCGTATTCATCGCTAGAAAACTTAACAACCTCATAGAGTAGATTTTAACTTATTAATCGTATATCTTGCATAAGTATAATTTAAAATAGAAGCTAAAATTCTTCCAACAGCCAAACCAATCCAAATACCGGTTAAACCAAAATCAAAGACAATACCAAACAAGAATGTGCAGGAAACAGTGAAAATTAACTCCCTGATAATTGTCCAGCAAAGACTGGTAGTTCCCCTACCAATACCTTGATACATGAAACTGGAAGGCATACCAATACCCACCAACAACAAACCAAAAGAAGCAATTCTTAAAAAATTAGTAATCTCAGGTACTAACACACTAGTTTCAGGAGTATAAGCAAAAATCAAAGACAACTGTGGTGCGAAAATAACAAGAACCAACATAATAACAACAGAAAACAACATTGCAAACTTAGTACCATACTTATGAGTTCTTGACAAATAATCCCAATTACGAGCACCAAAAGAACTGCCACTAACAGCAGCAACAGCACTTGCAATAGCAGTTAACGGCATAATACCAAATAAATATAATCTCTGACCAGATGTAAAAGCAGCAACACCAAATTCCCCACCAACACCAGAAATAAACCTTAAATATAAACTCATAGCAATAGACATTACCAGCATATCAAGAGAAGATGGAATACCAACCTTCAAAACATCTTTAACAATGTTAAAATCAAATTTGAAATCTTTAAAATTAACAGAAACATAAGTATCTTTTTTAACTAAAATCCAAAACATAATAACAATTGCAGATGCAAGAGAACTTAAAATAGTGGCAATAGAAGCTCCAGCTGAACCAAAACCTAAAATATAAATGAACACTGGATCTAAAATAAAATTAAAAACAACAGAAACAACAATAGCATACATTGCCCGTTTCATATCACCCTCACCACGTAATATGCCACTACCACCATTTGCAAACATAAAAGCAAATAAACCTGCAAATAACGGAGTACCATATTTCATAGCCTCAACCAAAGATTGTCCACTAGCACCATAACTTACAAGTAAAGGTTTTTGAATTAAAAGTAAAAGTGAAGTTAAAAAAACAGAAGCAACCAAAAATATTAAAATTGAATGAGATGCAGATTTACTGGCCAAATCATGATTCTTAGCACCAACAGCACGACTAATACTGCTAGTAGCACCATTACCAAGACCAACACTAACACCATTTAAAATCATGAAAATAGGAGTTACAAAACCAATACCCGCAATAGCAGCCTGACCTAATCCAGCAACCCAAACACCATCAACAATATTATAAGAAGCAGTTAAAAGCATTGAAATCATAATTGGGATTGCCAATTTCCTAACTGCTATTTCAGGTTCACCTCTCATCAATTCAACATTATCATTCGCCATAATTAATAATATTAACTCTAATAATTTTTAAATTAAATAGATGTAATGTTAACTATTCTAGTGAAAAGAAACTTATTCTAGACTTAAAACATATTCTTCGGACACTTTAGTAATATCCATAATTTCTTCAACAGAATAACCTTTACTCAACATCGCCTTAACAATATCCAATTTAATTTCATCTCTACCTTTTTTTATTAAATATCTGTATGTTGGATTAAGTAACATAATATATTACCTCCTCATCAGAATCAAAACTACTTTGCATTTAAAATATCTTCTTCGGATAATTTAGTAATATCCATAATTTCTTCAATAGGATAACCTTTACTCAACATTGCCTTAACAATATCTAATTTAGTTTCATCTCTACCTTCTTTTCTACCTTCATCTCTACCTTCTTTTCTACCTTCATCTCTACCTTCTTTTCTACCTTTTTTTATTAAATATCTGTATGTTGGATTAAGTAACATAATATATTACCTCCTCATCAGAATCAAAACTACTTTGCATTTAAAATATCTTCTTCGGATAATTTAGTAATATCCATAATTTCTTCAATAGGATAACCTTTACTCAACATTACCTTAACAATATCTAATTTAGTTTCATCTCTACCTTCTTTTCTACCTTCATCTATACCTTCTTTTCTACCTTCATCTATACCTTCTTTTCTACCTTCATCTATACCTTCTTTTCTACCTTTTTTAATTAAATATCTGTATGTTGGATTAAGTAACATGATTGTTTCCTCTTCATATTTGTCTATATCTGAATCTTTTAGCATGTTTACACATAGAACATCGAATAAGTATACGATTGCTTGTTTTTCGTTAATATTCATGTTTGAATTTTTATTGTTGATTTTTTCTATTAGTTTTCTTGCTTTAATGAGTATTTCGAGTGGCGGTTCTTGGTAGTCTGTGTAGATTATTATTTGTAATGATGCTATGTCTTGGTCTGTTATTGTTTGGTTGTTTTTTAGTTTGTTTTCTATGTTTTTAAATATTTCTGTTGCTTTGTAGTTTTTTAGTGAAATTATTTGCATTGTGTATGTGCATTGGTCGTTGATTTTGAATTCTCTTGTATTTTGTTTGACTTTTTTTGTGCATAATATGTATAATTCTACGTCTTGGTTTTTGAATATTCTTAGTGATGCTACGTATTGGAAGAATCTTTTTATATCTTCTTGTGATGGGATTTGTGATTGGCATTCTATTATTAGGCTTATTATTTTGTCTTCTTTTTGAGCGTCTGCTGCGAAGTCTATTCGTGATATTCCTTGTCCTAGTGTTGTGTATTCTGATAGTATTATGTTTAGGATGTTGTATGGTATGTTTAGGAATTCTATGAGGCTGTCTGCTCGTTGTTGTAGGATGCTTTTGAATTCGTAATCATGTATTTGTGGATAATCTTCCATTAAAAATTCTTTTTTTAATGCCATAGTTAGTGTATTGTTGTTTATCCTATTTAAAGTCTTGTTTTTTTATTTTTGAGGTAAATTTTATGGTTTTATTGCAATTTAAGGTGTTTAGGTCAATATTGTTTTTATGGTGTTTAATCTGATTCTTCATCGAGGGTTTTTAAAAGAAAACTTACTGGTCTGAAACCGTCATTACATGATATCATTGCTGTTTTTTTGTCTTTCATCCATCCGTCGTATAAGTCTTCGGCTCCGTAGGATAGGGCTAGTACGAATGGTGATAGGCTTTGCCATGCGCTTTCACAGAAGTTTTCTGGTTTTTCCCATCCGTTTGCAATGTATATTTCTCCTTCTTCTACACTGCATTCGTGTTCTAATGGGTTTTCATATTTTTCTATTAGGTCGTTGTGGCGTGTTTTTTTCATTACTGTGATTTTAACTTTTTTCATTGTTATTTCATCCTTTTAGTGCTTGTAAATCTGTTTTTTCATATTTATTATGTCCTTTTTGATTTTTCTTATGTTTCCAGCATTTTATTGCATCGTTTAGTGTTTTATCTGGGTTGTTTTTGAAGAAATCTCTTATGTATTGGTTGTATTGGAATTGTTTTGGGATTTTTGTGGTTTCTTTTGTGTTTTGTATTGTGTGATATGCTTGTATTGCGTCCTGGTATGTTTTATCCGGGTTTGATTTTAACCATTTTTGGAATTTTACTTTGAATTTAAATCCTTTTCCAATGTGTTTTTGGAAGAATTCTCTTTTATCTTCACTGCATTTGAAGTTTTCACCTAGTTTTGCATTTAATGCTATTTTAGTGTTGTTTTGTATTGGTTTTTTTGTTTTTTCTGGTTCTTTTAGTTGTTTTCCTGTTTTAAGGTAGTGTATGATTCTTTTTTCAAGGTCTTGTTTGTTTCCTGTTGTTTTTAATCCTTCTTTTCTTAGAAATTCCACCAGTTCTGTTTTTAGAAAGTAGTGGTTTTTGAATTCTTCCGGTGTTGTGTTTTTTGTTAACTCCATTTTATTTATCCTTTGGTTATGATGCTTATTATATCGTTGTCTTGGAGTTCATAGTCACTTGCAACTCTCATATGTGATCTTGCGTTTATTGCATGCATGAAGTTATCTCCTATGTCTGAGTGGACTATGTATGCTAGTTGACGTGGGTTGGAGCCTTTAGGTACTATGAATCCGTCAGGCAGGACGTTTCCTTTTTGATCCGTGTATTTATGTTCGTCCTGAACCGGATATACTACTATTGTATCTAGGAGTTTGAATATTCCATAGTTCAGTGCCTGTTGTATTCCGGTACTTCCGTAAACATCCAGTATGTTTGTTTGAATGTATTCCAGTGCTTTTATTTGATTTGGGTTTAATTTATCTTTTTCAAGTATTTCAAAGTGATCGTCTCCAGATTGGTATTTGATTAATCCTGCTTTTGCTGCGTTTACCAAGGCGATTTCTGATTCTGCTGATGCTGGTATTACGTTTGGGTATTTTTCTTTTATTCTTTTTATGTTTTCTGCTGATGTTGGTAGGTCTGCTTTGTTTGCTACTATCATCATTGGTTTTGCGATTTTTAGTATGTTTCTTGTGAGTTCTATCAGATCTTCTTCCTGCCATTTATTATAATCTGGTTCTATGTTTCTTTTAGCTTCTATTATGTCTTCAATTGTTATTCCTGTCCCGGATAGTTGGTCGAATAGTACCTTTGCTATATCCAAATGTTCTGCTCCGACTTTCCTTATTAGTCTAACCCAGTTTCTTGACAGTATTCCGTACATCCACATTACTATTTCTTCCTGTAGAAAGTCTATGTCTTCTAGTGGGTCATGTGTTCCCGGGTCTACTGGGTTTCCTTCGAGGTTGGTTGATCCTGATGCATCCACTACATGTATGAATACTTTGGCTTGCATTAAATCATCCAGGAATTTATTTCCCAGTCCTTTTCCTTCATGTGCTCCAGGTACTAATCCTGCAACATCTATTAATTCTATTGGAAGTAGTCTTACACCGTCTTTGCAGATGGAGTTATTTGGATTGCATATGACTTTTAATTCTTTACATGGGCACTCTTTTGTTACATGTGCAACTGCTTTATTTGCATCGATTGTTGTGAATGGATAATTTGCCATTTCCACAGTGGATGCTGTTGCTGAGTTGAAAAAAGAGGATTTCCCTACATTTGGTTTTCCTGTAACTGCGATTTGAAGCATAATAATCACATTAATTGTATGTAATTAAAATTATATATAGTTTCACAATACATACATTATTATAATATATAGTGTTTATTATGAAAAATGAAGATAATGAAAAACCAAAAGCGATGAAAATAAGACAGGGCATTCAGGATACAATTACTCATACTATGCCGGATAAAAAGTTTAAAGTTGAAAATATTGATTTGGTTGAAATTGATATTGAACTGGATAATTTAGGTTGGGGGTTCCATAATTATCGGATTTTAAATTTATCTGATATTCATTTAGGTCAATGGATTAACCCTGAGTATTTAGAGGATTTAATTGATTATGTGAATACTTTAAATTATGATCTGGTTACTTTAACTGGAGATTATGTTTCATATGTTCTTGATGGTTATGATAGTATTCTTAAAAATGCTTTTTTAAAATTAAAACCATGTGATGGTAAGTTTGGAGTGCTTGGAAATCATGATCATTGGATGGGAAGTGATAAAATCAGAAGTATATTCCGAGATTCTGGTGTTTATGATTTGAGTAATGATGTTTTTGTTTTAGAAAAGGATGGTGATTGTCTTAATTTATGTGGTGTTGATTCCTGCACTGTTTGTGCTGATGATTTGGATAAGGTTTTATCTTGTATGAATCATGATTATCCATCTATTTTACTTGCTCATGAACCTGATTTTGCAAAGGAATCTTCAAAGACTCATGCTTTTGATTTTCAGCTTTCAGGTCATTCTCATGGTGGTCAGTTTATCATTCCTAAATTTGAAACCACTCCTTTCAGAGGTCCGAATTCAACTAAATATCCTGTTGGATTATATAAAGTGGAGGATATGATCCAGTATACCAGTAAAGGTTTGGGGACTAATTCTTTTAGGATTCGTGTTAACTGTAAACCTGAAATAACAATTATAACTCTTAAAACTAATAAAAAACAACGTATATCAATTGAATAATGAAAAGGAAGTTTAAGATTAGTATGAATGGTAAAATTTACATTATAGGTATTGGACCGGGTTCAGAAGAGTATTTAACTAAAAAAGCAATAGATACTGTTGGAATTAGTGATTATACTGTTGGAAGTGGACGTGCAGTTGATTTATTTGAAAATGCACCAGGTAAAATAGTATTTAATGTTAAGGATTTAACTGATAAACTCAAAAAAGGAGTTGAACTTGCAGCAGATGGCAATACTGTTTCTATTTTATCCACTGGAGATCCTGGATTTTCCGGTGTTTTAAATACTGTTTTAAGAATTTGTCGTGAGAAAGGGTTTCCTGAGGATAATGTTGAGGTGATTCCCGGAATCAGTTCTCTTCAGCTTGCAGCAGGACGCTGCCACATACAATGGGATAATGCTAATGTAATGACTTTTCATGGTAGGGAAAACATTAACACCATTCTCCCAGTGATTAATAATGGTAAAATAACCATTGCACTTCCTTCAAGGAAAGTTAAGGATATGGCACGGTTTTTACTTGATAATGGTGTTAGTAAGGATAGAATGGTTACTGTTTGTGAAAGATTAAGTTATCCTGATGAGAAAATTGTCACCACCACATTAAATGAAATTGCAGATAGTGAATTCACCTACATGTGCATAATTATCATATACCCCTAATATTATACTGGAAAATACATTTAAAAAATAGTTATCCATTTAATCCATGAATAAAACTATATTAAGTATAATATCATAAATTCTAAGATGTTGATTAGAAAAAAATCAATATTTTATGGGATATGATATACTTATGAAAATTAAAAACACCATATGTTTCATATTATTGCTATTTTTAATGCTCGGAGTTGCATCAGCAACTAACAGCAATAATGAAACATTAACACAACCAACCGAGCATATAAACCAGACAAACGACCATACACTGAAACTAAAAACCACAGACCAACCAGAACCCAGTAAAGGAAAAGAATATATGAGCATAATTCCCCTTTCATCAAACGGTAAAATAAAAACCCACCTAAAAGCACCGGATATAAAAACCTACTACACCACAAAAACCAAATTCACAATAACACTAAAAGACTCAATAGACCGGCCCGTGAAAAAAGCACCAGTGAAAATCCAAATAAACGGGAAAACCTACAGTAAAACCACAGATAATAAAGGAAAAATCATATTAAATCTTAATTTGAAAAGTGGAAAATACCCGGTGACAAGCACATACACAGGAGATAAAAAATATGAAAAAACACAAACCAAAAGCACAATAACAGTTAAAAGCACAATAAAATGCAGTGATTTAACAAAATATTATAAAAACAAAGCCCCCTATAGTGCCACATTCTATGATAAAAAAGGTAAAAAACTAAAAGAAAAAAATGTTAAATTCAAAATAAACTCAAAAACCTATACTTTTAAAACCACTAAAAAAGGTACAGTGAAATTAAATATAAACTCACCACCAGGAACATATCATATAGAAAATATTAACCCGCAAACAGATGAAAAAGTAACCCGGACAATCACTATTAAATCACCAATACAAACCAAAGACCTGAGTATGAATGAAAGTGATAATTCCAAATTCACAGCTAAAATATTAAACACTAAAGGTAAAGCTTCACCAAATAAGATTGTAGTATTTCGTGTTGACGGCAAAACATATGCTTCAAGAACCAACACCAACGGTATTGCATCATTAACAATTACTTTAAATGAAGGAAAATATATTATAACCACAGAATATGACGGATTAATAAATACCAACCTACTAACCGTGACAAAAGGAGTTACACACACTCCATTTTCCCATACAATAAGCATACCCAGTTATGTTAACATAACCTATCCTTATGTGTTTCACAATTCCGCATATACGGTTAAAACAGGTTATGATGGGATATTGAGAATGCCTAAAAATGAAGTGTTCATTATACAAACCACACCAGATAAGGATTATGTTTTCTCACAGGCAAGCATACCCGGAGTGGAAAGTACTGTTATTGGATATTATTATCATTTAATACCATTTAACGGTGGAGAGGTTGTGAGTGATTTGAATAAGGAAAATATAAAAGAAGATGGCATTCTAATTTACTCCACCAGTAACTGGACAACAATTGAATATAAAAGTGTTAATGAATATAATACTGATTTATTTGGAGTTTACTTATCCAAAGGAGCAGATCATCGTGAAATTATAACTTATGTGCAGAATAATCGTATTATGGGAATGGTTAATTTTTACACTGCAAATTATGATGAGTTAGGTTTAAAATATAATCTGGCAAAATACCTGGGCAAAACAATTTATGATATTAATTATAATGAATTAAATGAACTGGATGCTAAAAATATTAGATTTGCAAACACCAACACCAGTGCCACATTCAGTTATTTTGGAAATTACATTGCAGGATACCCTGATAAAGAAGAAATAAACACCAAATTATTAGTTAATGGTAAAGAAGAGTTTTTAAAAAAAGAAACTATCAGTTATGGTCTTTGTGAAAATTATAATCCTAATATGGGTTATGAAGTTCTTCAAAGTTACGCTATAACACATGAGGAGATTAATGAGAAAATCATTGACAATTGGATATCAAAAAATCCAGGATATTTAAACCGCCGAGGAATTATGAATGTATATTCAATGTTTATGGCTTCACTTAGCACCATATGGATGGCTGATGAATTTGCAAACAATTATGCACGGGAATATAATGTGTCATGGAAACGAACAGGTTCTGCTATTGTATTGGGCGGTATGAATATTGATAAAACCTACCTCCATATTTTAAATGCCGATATGGGAATGAGTGTTAAGGGAGATAATGTGAGTAATGTTAAACTGTTTAAATTAGTTAATTCCCTTGCACTACCGGATTTGGAAAATATTGCATTAAATCCTGTAAGTGAAACATTCACTGGAAACACTACAAGTGCTCTTGGAGAGTTGTTTATGAATCATACCAGTTACAGTTTAATTTATTCCAGGGATTTGGCGTTGATTGATATTGAGAATTCAACTACAAAAATCATTATAAATCAAAGTTCAGGAGTGGTGAATGTACTTATGAGTGATGAGGATTTCACATATAAAGGAGCAGTGGTTGAAACATCACATGACTGCTGTTCATGTAATCAGATAGGATCACAGATACTTAATAATCTTAAAAATCCAGTGTTACGTTCGTTTATTGCAAATCCTCTTGCTGATAAATATTTAAGTGATCATTCTTATGAGATTGGTTTGCTTGCACAGATTTCTCTGCCGTATATTTTGAAAAACCTTGGTGTCAGTGCCGGTGGTGTTTCAGGATTGGGTTTGGGACTTTTAGGTTTTGCTCTTAAAGTGCAGAGTATTGGTAATGCCTATAGAAATCAGCAGGATAAAAAAGACTGGTATTTCCTGATGGACACTTTCACATTCACCCGTCCAGGCATTACTCAGCAGAAAAAAGTTTATAATATTCCTAATAATAAAGGAGGTTATGATTATGTTGAAGCACCGATTAAAAGTGATTTTTCACTTGACCGTGATAATACATTATATATAAGTAATGGCAATGTTAAAAAATTAACTAAAAAAGAGACATATGATTATTACACAGATGACTATTATACATTATATAATGTACCGCCGAAATACTGGAATTAAAAAAAGAGAGGAACGTATAAAATGGATAGGAATGAAATAATATTTTTCATCATAATAATCCTTGCATATTTAATATGCTCACAAACACTGAAAATACCATATTATATTAATTATATTATGATAGGAGCAATTATAATTGCCTTAACAGTGACAGCAGTATTGAATTACGGGGACAAATTATCATATGAAAAAAAATATAATATAATGAAATTACTTTTAATAATATCCTCGGCAGTATTATTATTGGACGGGTTTTTTGAATTTATATATCATAAAACCCTGATTCCACTTCCAATAATAATTTTCATTATCCTGGATTTAATTATTGGATTATATTATATTAAAACAAGATTATAATTGTATTGCTTGTTGAACAACCTCGTCATTATCCTTATCATCATATAGGATGTGTGCGAGGTTTAATAATTTTTCCTGACCTTTAACCTCATCTTTAAACAAAGGCACTTCAGCAATATGTTGGTTTGGGAATTTCTGATCTATTAAAGCAAGTCTTTTTTGCTGAAGTTTATATCTTGAATGGCAGAAATCACAATCACAAATATCCGGCATAACCTGATTTACAATAACACTATCAACAGTAATATCATGCTTACCTAATGCTTCAAGCGCTCTTTCAGATTCATAAATAGACATTTCCTCAGGAATAACAACCATTTTAAATGTAGTCCTGTCAGGATCAGATAATACTTCTTTTGCTTTATCAATTTGTTCTTTAGTTCTTTTTAAATCCTCTGATGTTTGCGGATCATCCACAGCATCCATGAAAGGCATGATTTTTTTAAGAGCATTAGTTGCAGATCCAAGTTTTGTTTTAAGCATCATCATTTTACCCACCCATGAATCCATAACTTCAGGGAATGATAATAATCTTAAAGTATGTCCGGTTGGTGCTGTGTCAAATACAACAACATCATATTCATCAGAATTCATCACAGCCATAAACATTTCAAATGCCGCTGCTTCATCAGCCCCCGGTGAAGATGAAGCCATATCCAACTGATCTGATAAAAAGTCCATACCAAGAAGTCCGCCTTCATCAGGATTAGCTGCTTTTCTTGCATCAAGCTGAGCCTGTTTTTGCTCCATTGCAACTTCAGGGTCTATTTCAACTGCGAAAAGATTGGTTTTGATTTCACGTGGATAGTTGCCTATTGGAACTTCAAGTGAATCTGATAGGGAGTGTGCTGGGTCTGTTGATACTATTAATGTTTTTTTACCTTGTTCTGCAAGCCATAATGCGGTTGCTGATGATACGGATGTTTTTCCAACTCCTCC
This sequence comes from Methanobrevibacter thaueri, assembly GCA_015062925.1. Lineage (GTDB taxonomy): Archaea > Methanobacteriota > Methanobacteria > Methanobacteriales > Methanobacteriaceae > Methanocatella > Methanocatella thaueri_C. The sequence goes on along the minus strand of SUTL01000022.1, from coordinate 713 downwards.
TTTTCCACCTATGAATATGAATGTGGTTTTATCTTTATTGAATTTGAAATAATCTTTAAATGCCATTATTATTTTACCTCCTAAAAAAAATAATCTTTTACTAACTAAATGTTATTTTATATTTTTTTAATATATAAACATTAGTTATGAAAAAAAAATCAAACCTAAACAGCATTAACATACGCATCAAAACCAGCATACAAATGAAACAAAGTCTGAACAACACTACCAAAAGAATTATTCATAAAAAACCAAATAAAAACATGAAACAACAAAACAAAACCAAAAAAACCAACAGCCTTAAACTTATCATCATTAAAATACTGGCCAAGACCAGGAATAATAAATGAAAAAATACCATACTTCAAAGAATTAGAACCCATAATACCCTATATTACACACAACAATATATAACACTTTGCAACAACGTACACAAAAAACACGAAAAACCCCACACCAAAAACCTCAGAAAATAAAAATATAAGCAAAATTAATACAAACCACAACCACAACACCAACAATACTTAAAGCAAAACACAATAATTCAAAACACCCAATATAAAACAATACAAAACAAACCACAACATCTAATTCACCAATACAAAACACTAAAAAACAGTGAAAAATAAGAAAAATAACCAAAAAACCCGACATTTAACATGTTTCACCATAAAACATACCAACAATCACCATCTCCATCATGAGAAACGCAA
>SUTL01000021.1 GCA_015062925.1 Methanobrevibacter thaueri | reverse complement strand
TATTTGCCTTTTTGAATTTTTTAAGTTTTTTCTTTTTAACTTTGAATGTTGCTGTTCCTTTTTTGTTGGTTTTGGCGGTGGCTACTTTTTTGCCTTTGATTTTTAGTGTTAGTTTTTTGCCTTTGAGGTATTTTCCATCTACTTTAATTAAGCTTGCTTTGACTTTGTTGACTTTCTTGGATTTTTTGAGTTTTTTAAGTTTTTTTAGTGTTAATAATGTTTTTGATAAAAATAAGTATCATCATGTTTTTTATCATCACTGTAGTAAACTGTTGCATTGTAACTGCCAGGTTTAACACAGTTGAAATCAACTTTTGCAGTTCCATTAGTAATTGGCACAGTTAGTTTTTACAAACAATATTAACAGTGATGTTGCCTATTATTTATCGAAATATATGTTTTAATAGAAAACATACTTCTATTAGGCTCCATAACACATAGGATCTTTCTTGCCAAGATATATTTCAAAAGTTCTTTCAGGAAGACGTATTCTTTTATCAATCATGTCTTTCCAAATTTCATTGCCTTTATTCAGGTCAATATGACGATCTTCATAACATTTAACTAATATTCTTGAAGTAGTAATGTGATTTAAATTATATCTTTTAACATATTCACAGACATCACGAAAATTATTACTTGCCAAAATACCCTCTTTTACAATACAAAGGACAATTACACTTAATTCTCCTTCACCAACATCTTCATCTTCATCCAAGAATTTCTCATATAATTCATATTCTGGAGAAGTTACGTCCATATCATATATTTCAATGAACCCTTCTTGTATCATTTTATTTAAACCTCTGGAAATATGATGATTTGAAGGCAACTGATCAAATTCTTCTTTAACAACAGATGAGATAATAAGCTTGGAAAATTCCAGTTTCAATAAATCAATTTGATTTACATCAATAAATGATGATAAACAATCAGTATCACAGTAAACCGGTTTAATCATTTGTATCACCATTTTACTTTTCAATATTAAAAACTAAATCCCATTTAAACCCATCAAGCAATAATTTTCTTTTTTTACCGCGTTTAAGCGCATTATGTGAATCTAAAAATTTTATTCTTTCCAAGTAATTGCCTAAAACAATGTTTTCATTCTCCCATTGTGTTGGAAGGTACAGGCCTATAGAGAGATTTAGCTTTTTTGCTTCAGATGTTATTGCAACATTTGAAAAAAGATTTTTATCACGTTTACTTAATTTTTTTCTTTTTTCTAGTCTAACTAAAAAAGCATCATGGCTAATTTGAAAATACTGTTCTGCATAAATTATTGAGGGCAAATCCCAATTATTAATATTATTTACTGTTTCATAATAATCTAATCCCTCATTAGGCATTAAAAAATAAGATGCAAAACTATCCGCTTCTATTTCAGAATCATTTTTAATAAAATTATTACATATTATAGGCTCCCCCGTTGTTTTTTCAATTAACAAATGATATAGTTCATGAGCTAATGTGAATCTTAATCTACCTTTACGTAAATTAGAATTTATTCCAATAATTTGAATATCACCATCATTAATGCATAATCCGCTTGTATCAGCCATTGGTGTAAAAACCAAAGTAAGTTCAGATAAATTTGACAACAATGGTGGAATGATTTTTATTGGTTCAGTGATGGAAAGCCCTAATTTTTCTCTTAGGTCAACTGCATATTTATTTAATGTTTTTTCATTTTTCATTTTTCACTTAGGACCTCATTATATTTTTTGTTGAGGTATTGTGAATTTTTATAAATTTTATTGATGGTTGCTATACCTTTTAAATCACCAACTTGCATTCCATCGCTACGCAATGCAAAATTAGTTGGATTAAATTCATCAGATTTGCATAATAAATATTTTTCTGTGCATCCATATAAATTACATAATTTATTTAATATGGATAATGTAAGAGTCTTATTTCCATGTTCGAGATTTATTAATTCATCTTTAGGAATTCCTAAGTATGTAGCAACAGCATTTTGAGTTAAACCCATATTTTCACGAAGTTCTTTCATCCTTTCGCCAATTTCATTCATGATGTTTACCTCCTAAAAAAATATATATTACCAACATTTCTATATATGTTATTTTCTTGAATATAAAATTTATCATTAATATCCAATACCTATGTTATATTTTGATTAATAAAGTATTTAAGTCTTTATATATGAATCTAAGCAAATATTGAAGTTAAATAGTAAATTAACGGATTTAAATCAATATTGATTTTAGAGTGATTTATTTCAAACAAGATGATTTCACCAAACTTCTAAAAGAATTTGTCCAATGAGACAACATAATCCATATTGAAGTGTTTAAGAATTACAATACTTAAACAGTCCATATAACTGACTTTATAAGTATTGAAATTATATTTTTTGAATATGAAAAATACCCTCATAGAAAAAAAATAAGTGATGAGAATTAAATCTCATCTAAACAATTTTAATTTTTTTATTGTAGATATCCTGACCATAGATTACACTTGCAGTGTATTTGCCTTTTTTGAATTTTTTAAGTTTTTTCTTTTTGATTTTGAATGTTGCTGTTCCTTTTTTGTTGGTTTTAGCAGTTGCTACTTTTTTGCCTTTAATTTTTAGTGTTAGTTTTTTACCTTTAAGGTATTTTCCATCTACTTTAATTAAACTTGCTTTGACTTTGTTGACTTTCTTGGATTTTTTGAGTTTTTTAAGTTTTTTAGCGTTGATAATGTTTTTGATAACTATATTATTTGTAGTTGTTATGTTTGTGTAGTTTGCAGTTACTTTGTATGTGTCTGGTTTGAGTTCGCTTTGTAATAGTAGAGTTGCATATCCTCCTTTGGTTTGTACAGTGAATTTGTTATTGTTGAATATTATTGTAATACTGGTTCCATCAGTTATGTTTTTACCATCACTTAAAACCTGCACTTTATATAATAATTGTCCTGAATAAAGTACAGTTAAGTCAACGCCTTTTAATGTGATTACTGGAATTGTTATATTGAATGTTTTATTCATTGGTTGGTATTTATTATCACCAGTATAATATATAAAGATTATATGGTTTCCAGGAGATATATTAGTTAATGCTATAGGATTAATTGTACCATTATTCACAGTACTATTTAGGTATATAATAGAATCAACCATCATATAAACTTCCCCGTTAGCATCCTCAGGTAAGTTCAAAGAGATTGTTGAATTATTGGAAATATTAGTTGTTATTATAATTACGGTTTCAGGATTTAATGGAATTCTAAGATCAACAACATCAATGTTTTCAGTTATTGTTAAATCATAATATTTAGTTGAGTTAACAGCAGTTATATAAGCTGTGAAATTACCATAATCTAAATTAACACTAATACTACCTTTACCATTTATCAATATTACTTCTTGTGTGTTATTGTTTATTTCAACTGTGATTTTACCATCAAAGTCTACTGGTACAGTGAAATCGAGGATTGTAGGTTCTGTTAGATTGCCTTGTGTAATATTGATTTGTAAATCGAGATTTGCTTTATCGATTTTTATTGTTATATTTTTACTAATGAGAGTGTTATTTTCATCTCCCTGATATGTAACAGTAGCTGTGTAGTTATTTGGCATTAAATCATTTAAATCAACATTTGCAGTGCCATTAATAATTGGTGCTGTGTAGTTTTTATCACCAATAGTGATTGTGATATTGCCAGTTAAATTATTTGGAACTTTAATAATTAATGTAGCATTACCGGAAGTAGTGTTTCCCAAATCAGTAATGTTAATCTCATCCGGAGAAGTTGGCTTTTTATCAATTACAAATGTTGCATTGTTTGTGATGAAAATATAATCCTCATCAGTTACATTAACAATATCTGCAAAATAATTTCCAGCAGCCAATTTAACATTGATTCCTCCACCATTAGCAGTAACATTATATTTAGTACCTTTAATGTCAATAACATAAACACCCCTAACAGTTGCATTAACACGTATATTCACTTCATTTGGATAGACAACATTATCAACAACAACATTAATATTATTAATTCCTTTATCAACATCAAAAGTAGAGTTTATAATCTCTGAAGTATAATTTTGATGAACAAATGAAGTAGTAGCAAAGTATAATTTACCTGCCGGCAAATCAACAGATCCACTACCAGTACCACCGGAAACATTAACATCAACACTATAAGTTCCATTAATCACAACAGTATAAACACCATCAACTGTTGCTTTAACAGTGACATTAGTAGCACCAGGAAGTATTTTATCTGCAACTATCACTTCCACATGATTAATAGCTTTTGAAACTGCAAAAGTTGTGTTTATTGGGATGAAAATATGGTTTACATCACTTTTATTTGTAATATTTGCAAAGTAATTGCCAGCAGCCAATTTAAGGTTAATTCCTTGCCCATTAGCAGTGACATTATATTTAGTGCCGTTAATATCAATAACATAAACTCCGTCAACAGTTGCATTGACACGTATGTTTACTTCGTTTGGATATTCTACACTATCTGCAATAACTTTAATCATGTTGTTAATGGTGTTTACTTTGAATGTGAATTTTTTTGTTGAATTTTCATAGTTGTTATCTCCACTGTATTTAGCTTGTATGGTGTATGTATCAGCATTCCATATTGAGAGATTTAAGGATTTTTGTTGACTTATATTATTAATTTCACCAACAGTACGGTTTAAACAGTAAAATGTCACATTACCTGTTGCGTCACTTGGAAGTTCAACAATAAAGATTATATCTTGGCCATAATAATACTCACTTCCAGTTGATGTGGCATTGAAGTTTGATAAAGCCTGATTAATGTTGAATGTGGTATTTGCACTTGCCGGAGCATATATTGAATATCCGTCAAATTCAACTGATGCAATATAATCATTTCCCCCATTTAACAGTTCAGTCACTGGTATTAATATACTAAGATTGTTGTTTTTGTTTAATTCATAAATACCATAATATTTACCTGCCACAACAAGAGAATAATTTCCTTCAACATCACTGGTTAAATTAACAACAGGATAATCTCCATAAGTTACATTGGATACTGTAACTGTTACGTTAGGTTTGATATGTTTGCATATGAAATTACCTGTTGATTCAGTGTAAATATAGTAACCTCCATTAGGATGATAAGCTTTGTATGTATAATTTCCATCACTGAGATAAGTATAATCATATTCAACATTTCCCGTATCGTCAGATATTAAAGAAACATTATCAACCAAAGTATTGCCGTCATATATTTCAACAATTAAAATTAAACCGTCATAATTATTATTTATGGAATAGCGTATAGGAACGGTGTTACTGTTAAGTATTGATCCATTATAATAATATGTGATATTGTAAAAATCAGATGCTCCTAGAACTAGTGCGTGAATTGCATCAAAATAATTATTTGCACCTACACGATTAAATATAAAATTCATAACACCCTTATTGTTATAATCAATGGAATTTAAAGTGGCACTGAGTTTATTATACAGGAAAGTACAGTTTGAAATACGTCCAACATGATTAATACGAATAGCACTTCCTTCACCTATAACAAAATTGTTTACAAAATAACTATTGGAAATAGAAGGATTACTGCCACAGAATAAAATAGCTCCTGCTTCCTCACCAGCAGAACAGTTCATAAAACTACAATTGTTAACCTTAGCCTTATCACCAGACCAGTATATGGCACCACCATACACATTAGAAGAACAGTTCACAAAATCACAATTGTAAAGAATTCCATTATCACCCTCCCAACATATAGCACCACCATAAGTATTACCAATAAAACAATCTCTGAAAGTGCAATTATAAACAGAACAGTCATTATTTCTCAAGTAAATTGCACCACCAGAAGCTTGTCCCTGAAGAGACTTTTGTTTAGCAAAACAACCAATGAAATTACAATTATAAAAAGAACTGTTAATAGCTAAACAATAAATTGCACCACCATCCCTAGCAGAACAATTTACAAAACTACAACCAGAAACAGAACCTTGAAAACTACCCCAGGTAACAGCGCCACCATAAGTAGCAGAACAATTCATAAAACTACAATTGTTAACCTTAGCCTTACTACTAGACCAGTATATGGCACCACCATCAGTAGCAGAACAACTTACAAAATTACAATTAAAAATAGAACCCTCAGACCCGCTCCAATAAACAGCACTACCCTTCTTAGCAGAACAACTTATAAAACTACAATCAGAAACAAAACCATAAGCACTAGTCCAATAAACAGCACCACCATAATTATCATTATTATTATTAGCATTTATAAAAGTAATATTGATTAATTTAACACCCTCCGCAATTATATTAAATATCCTTGCTTTTCTGACTGCATCAATAGTATAACCCTTACCATCAATAGTTAAATTCTTATTAACAACAATGCCCCTGGTGAGATTGTCATCTACCCCTTCAGTAAATGTAATATTGTTGTCCAGATTGATTATATCTCCATCAGCGGACACATCAATTACTTTTTGTAAATCACTGAAAGTCTTCATTGATGCTTCAGTGAAACTGCCAGTATTTTTACTAATGTATCTTTCAGATGTATGATATGCCTTATAAGTATAATTGCCTTTAGACAATTTATAATAAGGATAAATAGCCACACCATCATCATCAGTTATGATAGTTTGATTATCAACTAAAATATCATTTAAATACACTTCAACTGTAATATTAAGATTATTGAAAGTGTCTGATGATTGAACAATAGGTACTGTATTACTGTTAACCATAGATCCATTATATAAATAAGTTATATTATCAAAATCAATTGTTTTGTATGTTGTATAAATGGCGTTAATATATTTATCTCCAGTATTTTTTTGAAAAGTAAAATTCAAATATTCACTATTATTATAATCAACACCAGTAAGAATAGCATTAATTTTATTATACATGAAAGTGGAATTTGAAATTCTGCAATTATTAGTAAAGCAAATTGCACTTCCTCTACCCGCACTATTATTTATAAATCGACAACCTGAAACAGAAGTATTATTGCCCCACATATTAAGAGCACCACCATTATTGGCTGAATTATTCACAAAACTACATCCATAAACAGTACCATTATTAGCTCTCCATGAAATAGCTCCCCCATAAGAATTACGATTAGATTTAATATAATTATTCGTAAAATTACAGTTATAAACTCTGCAATTATCACCGGAAACAAAAATAACACCACCCTCAGCGGTTTGGTCAGTGGTATTAACATGACAATTCATGAAACTACAGTTATAAACAGAAGTATTATTCCCTCGTATATGAATAGCCCCTCCTCCACCACTAGAACAATTTATGAAACTGCAGTTATAAACAGTAGCATTACCATAACGAATCTGAATAGCACCACCACCCCCACGAGCAGAACAATTTATAAAACTACAACCATTAATTAAACACAATGACCATGATAAAATAGCACCACCAGAACCTTTGGTGTTAAAACAATTTATAAAACTGCAATTAGAAATATAACCTCTATTCATACAATAAATAGCACCACCATAAGTATTATTAGAAGAACAATTTATAAAACTGCAATTAATAACAGAACCATTATAACCCCCCATACAAACAGTAGCAGCAACACTAGGAGAATTTAGAAAACTGCAGTTAAAAACCGTATAATTATCACCTCGCAAATAAATAGCACTACCATCATAATTATCAGAATTATTGATAAAATTACAGTTGAAAAGAGAACCATTATCACCTTCCCAGTGAATAGCTCCTCCTTGATCCTTAGTAGAATTAACACCAATAGCATTTATAAAAGTAATGTTGGTTAATTTAACACCACTTCCACATATATTGAATATTCTTGCTTTTCCAACTGCATCAATAGTATAACCATTACCATCAATAGTTAAAGTCTTATTAATATCAATACCCTTTGTAAAATTATCATCTAAACCTGTTGTGAAAGTATAACTTCTATTTAGACTTATCACATCATTATCATTAGCATTATCTATCAAATTTTGAAGAGCATTGAAATCTCCATTATAGTCCTCACAAAGACGATCAGCCTGATTAGAATTACTTAAATCATTATCCTTAATTTCCATATCCTCTGCAGTTACTGTTGTATCATTTAATTCACTGGCACATACACCAGACACACCAAATAATAAACAAATAACTAAGCTTAAAATTATTATTCTCCTTCGACATTCCATTTTATAGCTCCTTAAAGCATCATATAATTATATCCTAATATTTTTAAAAAAAAAAGATTTTGATTAAAAAATTAAAATACTTTTAAAATTATATTAAATAAAATATAAATATTTGACTATTTAAACTGAAGAAATGTTTAAAAAAAATAAAGAAAAAATAATCAAAAGTTCAATAATGTTCGCATACATTAAAACAATCAAAATATTTACCACACAACACCTCTAAAAAAACATGCGCAAAATAACTACACTTAGAATCAATTAAAAATCAATTTATAATAACAATCATAAAATTATTAAAAAGTTGCTGTTTCAATTATAGATTCATATCCTGCAATTTAGAAGACAAAAATATGACATTTAAATTCACACAAACTTAAAATAATTAAACAGAAAGAGTTCGATATTAGATTTATTATAAATCCAGATAGATTCACATTATCTTTTTTTAACTTATAAAAAGTTTTTATGGGAATAAATAGCTATTTTAAACTGTTTAATAAAAAATTAAGTATAAATATATCAATTAATTTTAAAAAATATGAAAATTGTATACTGTCGAAAATTTAATAATTTAGTTTTTAATATATACTATAATTAGTATGAATTATTTCAAAATTATTTTAATTTCATTAATAATATTATTCACTGGTATTTCCACAGTTTGTGGTGAAAATGTTACAGATGACAGTATTGTTGAAAATGAACCTGTTAGTTTAGGAGTTAATAGTACTGGTTTTCATCAGCTGAATGCTGATGTTGAATCCTCAGGAGACGTTTTTAATTTGAGTCATGATTATGTTTTTGATGAAAATCATGATATAAATTATTATAATGGTGTTGATATTAACAGGAATATTGTTATTGATGGGAATAATCATGTTATTGATGGTAATGGTGTTAATGTTATTTTTAATGTTAATTCATCGAATGTTACTTTTAAAAATATTGTTTTTAAAAACACCTCCGGATGTGCGATTATTGGATTTAATTCCACTGTAACTACTTGTAATGTGTCTTTTATTAATAATGTTAAATTATCCGGTACTGGCGGAGGTTGTTTTTACGGTAGTGATACTCGATATGTGAGTGTGAATGATAAGTTTATTAACTGCTCTGCTTTTTATGGTAGTGGCATATGTTTAGTAACTAACAGTAGTTTATTTTTAGTTAATGCTTCATTTAATATAAGTTCTGTTGATCGTGGTTTGATTTATTGTGAGGATTCAGAGTTTATAATTTTAAATAATACTTTTTCAAATTTAACTTCCAATTACACTAGTGTGTTTTTTTCAAGAAATTCACATGGAGTGATTAGGAATTGTAATTTTATTAATTTATTTGCCGGTAAAACTGGGGGTGCGGTTGCTTTTAGTGGGGTTGATGGTGATGTTTATGTTGAGAGATGTGTTTTTATCAATTCCAGTTCCCGTAAGAATGGTGGTGGAGTATATGCTGATTTAGGATTATGTAATGATACTGTTTATATTAAGGATTGTGTGTTTGTTAATTGTTCATCCGGTTTTGGTGGTGCTTATCTTCAGTTGGATGGTTGTTTGAATATTGTTAATTCAACCTTCAGGAATGATTTTAATCCGGTTTATTTATCTAATGTTTCAGCATATATTAAAGATACTGGATTTGTTAATAATAAGGATAATTTAACTTTTGACAATTCATTTTTAAAGTTAGTGGATTGTGAGTTTATTAATAATGGTGAAATTTATATTTATAATTCTTTTTATAATATTACAGGTTCTGTTTTTAACAGAACTATACTTAACAGTTATTTCGACCGGGACTATTGTGTTTTAAACAATAATAATTATTTTATCCACGGTAATTATTCCCTGAATCAAACCAAATATTATACTGTAAGATATAATAATATTAATGGTCTTGATTCTTATATGAATACTGTATTTTTAGATGATACTGTTTACAGGAAATATTTTGATTTAAGAGATTATAATCTTATAAGTCCGGTTAAAAATCAGGGAGATAGTGGTTCCTGCTGGGCTTTTGCTGTTGGATCTGCTTTTGAATCCGCATTGCTTAAAATGGGTTTTAACATTAATATTTCAATAAATAATATTAAAAATCTAGCATTTAAATACTCTATATTTGGTGAAAATGAACTTATAGATGGTGGAAATTATGAGTATGCAATGGATTATTTTTTAAGCTGGTTAGGTCCGATTAAAGAAGATGAAGATGATTATGATGATTTAGGTAAAATTTCAAAACCCCACTTGAACAATAATTATTTCACATATGATGCAATTGAATTCAGCATGTTCAATTATTATGATTACACTAAAATAAAAGAAGCACTGGTCAAATATGGTGCAGTTTACGCATCAATCTATGCTGATTATGATAATACCACATATTACAATAGTGAAACACATGCTGCTTTTTATGATGGATATGCATGGAACAATCATGCCGTCTGCATAGTAGGATGGGATGATACATATTCCCGTGAGAATTTCCATGAAACACCTGATTATGATGGTGCATGGATAGTTAAAAACAGCTGGGGAGATGAATGGGGAGACGAAGGATATTATTATGTTTCATATGAAGACACAAGTATCAACCCCGAATTAGTGTTTAAAATAAACCCAGAAATATATAATAAAAACTACCAATACGATTATATTTCATATATGGATTATTATTATCCTGAAAGCAAAAACATACTTCACACATATGGCAATTCATATATTTCACAAGATAATGATTTAATAGCTGCTGTTGGAACATACTTCAGTTTCGATGAACTGGATTATACAATTAATATTTATATTAATGATAAATTAATCCACACACAGGAAGGAAGATCTGAATTCGGAGGTTTCAACACTATTAAATTAAACTCTTTAATATCCATAAATAAAAACGACACATTCAGAGTTGAAATAACCTCATGGAACATACCAATAGCTACAAATTCAAGAATAATCTCTCCTCAAAACACATCATATTATAAAATAAACAACCAAATACATTATTTCCCATCAAACACAAGTGTAATATTGAAAACATACACAATACCACGTTTATTTAACGCTGATAATATTATAACCTACTACACTACCGGAAAAACTGTTTTCACAATAGAAAACATAACCGGTGAGGAAATAATAGTAAAAGCAGATAATAATAAATACACTTTAAACATTAAAAACAATCAAACCAGCCTTAACCTTAATTTAAACCCAGGAAATCATATTATAACAACCTACTATCAAAACAAAAAAATTATAAATCAAATACTGGTTAAATCAACAATAGAATGTTCAAGAAACATTAAAGTAACCTGTTATTCAAAAACAACACTTAAAATAATATTCTATGATAGTAACGGTGAAATATTGAAAAATAAAACCCTAAACTTCAGATTCAATAATAAATTAATTAAAAGCAAAACAAATTCAGATGGTGTTTTAAAAATCACTTTAAACAATCTTAAAAAGAAAAAATATTATATTAAATTAATCAACCCATCTAATCAGGAAAAAGCAACAATAACAATTAATGTAATCTCCCAATTCAAACAGAACAGCAATATGAAAATGTATTATTATGATGGAAGTTACTATAAATTCCAACTTCTAAAAAACAATGGCGAATCAGCTGAAGCAGGACATAGTGTAAAAATTAAAATTGGTAATAAAAACTTTAAAGCCAAAAGTGATGAAGATGGTTGGGTTAAATTTAAAATACCATCCAAAATATTACCTGGAAAACATAAGATAAATTTAAAATATAATGGTGAAAGCACCAGGCACTTGTTAATTGTTGAGAAAATTTTAAAAGTGAAATATAAAATTGGTAAAAAAATCCATATAAAAACCATGCTTAAAAAGAAATTGGAAGGTAAAAAAATCATATGTCACTTTAATGGTAAGAAATATATGGTTAAAACTAATAAAAAAGGTGTGGGTGAGGTTTTAGTTAAAAAACCTAAAAAAGGAAAATATATGTTGAAAGTTAATTATTATCGGATGAATGTGAAAAGTATTATTAGAATATGAATACTTTTTACTGGGATTTATACCAGACTTTTGCTTTATATGGAGTGTAACCGTTAATTAATTTTGTTGATATATGTCCTCCGTTTCCTTTAACTGTTTTTGTTTTAATTTTTCCTTTATTGTTTTTAAAGAAGAATTTTGCTTTAACAAGTTTAATGTAATGTGGATCTATATCTCCATTGTATCCTGTTCCAATATACCATGCAGTTACACCTGTTCCTCTGTCAAACTGCATATTACCGGAATATTCAACATAACCTGCTATTGCATCACCATTTTTTAATTTTAATGCTTTAGGTGCCCATAATACTCCAGGTTTGAAGTTATGTATTTTAACAGTTACTTTTGATGTTTTAGCTGCACTTACATTTTCAGCAGAAACAGTACAAATAATTATAAATGCACTTGCTAAAATTAAAAGAATAATTACATGTTTTTTAGTTATATTCATTTCTACCACTAGTTATAATATTTTAAATTCAATAGTATTTAATTATTTTAATATTTTAACATGTTAAATTTTAATCTTTTCCCATTGTCCCAATTATCAGATTCATGTCTTTTGCTTTGATTGTGATTAATTTACCTTTTTCTTTATATGAGAATGTGTATTTTCCGTTTTTATCAACAAGATATCCTTTAACTGACCCTAGCATTGTTTTTGATGAGGTTATGTTTTTTGATGGGTTGTTTTTGACTTTTTTTATATGTCCTTTGTTGGTTACTGTGATTTTTAATTTGTCTTTGTTGTGTTGGAATTGTATTTGGGTGGGTGTTTTGTGTTTGATTTTGTATTCTGTTGGTATTGTGAATTTGATTTTGTTTATTTTGATTTTTTCAACTTCTTTGTATGCGAATGTTCCTTCTTTTGGCGTGAATGTTTTTGCCTGAACACATCCAATTAGCAGGATTGTTAATGTGATGAGTAATAAGTATTTGGTTTTCATGGTAGTATTTTTTGTTTTTGAGTGTTTAAAAATTTAGTTGTGCCTAAAGTTATATTTTTAAATATAAATCTATAAATAACAGTGAATAATATATAGATAAATTGTAACACACTCCCGTGTTATACTAAAAAAAAATTTTTTAGTTTAAGTTCTAAAGGTTCCATCCACCTTTAGATCTTAACATTTTACAATACTACTTCAAACAACCTTGTTTGATTAGTAACGCCAACTAGAATGCCTTTATCATCATTAACGTAGGCAAAATAATGTAGACCATCTTCAGTATAATTCCAACCCTCATAACCATTAATATTGGTTTTAGTAGCCCCATCTTTATATAGTTCGTCTAAACTTAATCCCATCCAATCTGAAATAACAGTTATGACAATTTCACCGTTAGCTTCATTAATATAGAAACATGTTTTTCCCTGTGAACCTAATTTATCAAAATCCTGATTGTCTTTGGATATGCCGAACCCTTGAGGAATTGTAAAATCAACATCTTCAAATGTTATGTTTTTTGATTCATTAGAATAACTCACATTATCATTCGCACTTACAAATCCGATTATAAGCATTAAAAAGAATAATAATGAAACTAATTTTAACTTCATACTTATTATATTATTTTTAATAACAAATATAGTTATTTGTCCCCATTGAATAATCTAAAAAAAAAACCCCTGAATAATAAGAATATCATGAAAAATTATAAAAACAAAACAATTAACTATATGAATAATTAATGCTAGGATGATGGATTGTTAATGATTAGTAAAAATTAAAAAAAATAATAATGTGGATATATATGTTAATCATTAACCGGTTTAATTTTAGTTAAAATCACTGCAAACACCATCACAAAAATAATAATAATCAAATCAATTAAAACCTCAAAAGTCTTTGCAGTGGAAAACAACTTAATAATACCAATAACCCACATCACAACCAAAACACAAGGAAGCAAATACTTAATCACAAAAGACCAAACCCTACCCACCTTAAAAGTAGAAACCTCATTAAGCACACCTAAAAAGTGATCAACACCATAAATCCAAGCGAAAATAATACACTGAATACCAATCAACAACAAAATACCAAACTCATTAACAAAAGAATCAATAATACCAACAAGATAACTACTAATTCCAGTTGTTAAAATCAAAGAAAACACACAACCAATAACACTTAAAACAGTAGCAGTTTTCTTCCTTGACCAATTCAATTTAACCGCAATAGAACTAAGCATAGGCTCCAAAAATCCAAGAGCAGAAGTAATACCCGCAAATAAAATAGCCAAGAATAATAAAGGAGCTAAAACCCTACCAATAGAACCCATAACATTAAAAATCATAGGAAAAACAATGAAAATCAAACCAGTACCTTCAGTAATTAACTGAACCATAGGTGTACCAGCAGTATAAGACATATAACCTAAAATAGAAAACACACCAAAAGCAGTGCACACTTCAAATAAAGAATTAGAAGCAACAACAATCAACACATTATCAATTAACTTAGAATTCTTAGGCAAATAACTAGCATAAGTAAGTGCAATAGCCTGACCCATACTTAAAGAAAATATAATCTGTGCAAACGCCGCAAGCCAAATATTAACATCACCCAACTTACTCCAATCAGGAGTAAGCAACGTATTAATACCAATACTCGCACCAGGTAATGTAAGAGCATAAACAATGATAAAACCCATAATAACAAACAAACCCGGGATAAGAATCTTAGAAACCCTACCAATACCTTTATCAACATTCCTATTAGCAATAAACCATAAAATAACCCATAAAATAACAACACCAATAGTTGTTGGAATAAGTAAAAAACTAGCATTCGCCAAATTAGAACTACCACCAACACTATTAACAAAGAAATTAGCAGCATCCGCACCCCAACTAAAAGTAAAACTAGAAGCTAAATAAACCAAATCCCAACTTAAAATCACCATATAATAAATAGTGACAATAAACACGAACAAAACAAGAATCCATGCAATAATCTCAAACTTAGGATTAATCTTTTTCATAATACTTGAAAAGGAATCTTTAAAAGAAAATCCCACACCATACTCCAATATTAAAAATGGAATCCCCATAATAGCAATAGCAACAAGATAAGGTATGAAAAATGAACCCCCACCATTAGAATACACAACATAACTGAAACGCCAAATATTACCTAAACCAACTGCCGCCCCAATCATTGCGAAAATAAATGCCAATGACGAATCCCATTGTGCTTTCTGTGACATGAATATACTATTTATAAAAAAAGATATAAATAACTTACAATTAAAAAAAAAATGAAAAAATAAAATAAATGGTTATTCCCTTTCTTTTTTAAGGGCTTCAACCATATCAATATTTTTAAGCTTATTTGCAAGTAACAAATTAACAATTGCAGAAACAATAATAGTAATTACAAAACTGATTGCAATAGTGGTTAAAGAATAATTTGTCGGATAATATAATTTATCAGTATTGCTCCTAATAGATTCAAGAACAAAATATCCTGTTGGAATTCCAATTAAAAAACCAACAATTGATATTCCCAAATATTGAGTTATGAAAAGTTTTCTTAAATCCTTCAATTGAAATCCTAAAACCTTCAAAGTTGCCATATCCCTTTCCACTTCAGTGAAACCTAAAAGACCAAGACTGTACAGGACAACAATCGCCAACACAACCGCAAAAATCACCAATATTACAATTAAAAGATTTGCTGTTTGAGTTAACTTATCCCAACTGTTTGTCAAATCCTTATGAGTATTAATACTTCCAACACCATCCAAATCATCAGTTACTTTTTCTTTTGTAACAATTTCAGTTGCTTTAAATGAAATATTATTCTTCTCTGCAAAATGAGAAGAAATTGTAATACCCTGAACTGAAGGATCACCATAAATAGCATCAACAGTAGACCTCATCCAAGTCTCATTACCATACAAATGCCATTCAATTTCATCACCAACCTCCAAACAAAACATTTCAGCAGTTTTTTCTGAAACAGAAACACCATTCTTAGGTAATGTAATTTCATGCCTATTCTTATCAGTTGGAGTTATTAATGGAGTTTTATCATGAACCGTCAGCACCTGCGTTTTCTCAACACCATCAGCTTTAATTTGAATAGATTTTGTCATTACCGCAGCCCCATCAACTTCATCAATTATTGAATCTATCTGTGACTGTGAAACATTATCCTGAAGAACCAGTTGAGTTTCATAATGATTAATATCATTATACTTCCAGGTTTTCAAATCATTAACCCCATCATGCATACCGAATGCAGAAATAAGAAGCACAGTACAACCAATAACACCCAATAATGTAATAATCGCACGCAATTTATTCCTATTAACATCCCTAGTATTCCATCTAAGATTAAAACCAAATTTATCCCATAATCTCGTATTTTCAATAATACCCACTTTACTTATTTTAGGAGGTTTAGCCTTCAAAGTTGCAGAAGGAGATTCTCGAATAATACTTGAAACGGCAAAATATGAGCATAACATAGAACCTAAAACAATTAAAACAGTTGCAATAATGAAAGTCATATTAAACCCAGGATCCCAACAAGGCAAAGTATAATAAGACTTCATAGTATCAACAAAAATATAAGGTATTGTTTTATGACCAATAATCATACCCAGCACACTACCAATCAACGTCAAATAAAAACCATAAGATAAATAATGAATTATTAACGGTTTGTTTTCAAAACCAATAGCTTTTAAAGTTCCAATCTGTGTTCTTTGATGATTGACAATACGTGTCATAGTACTTAGCAGAATCAGAAGTGCAACAACAACAAATATAATTGGAAACATTGCAGCTAAAACAAGATGTTGTTTAATTTCATCCTGTATCTGATTATCACTACTACTATCCTCCCTAGGCATGAAATACGCCCCATCTAAAATATCATCATATCCTTTATCCTCAAGCATTTTATGTGTTTGATTATAATACTTCTGATGATCAACATTAGTAGTGAATAATAACTTATTATGAGGCATATTTGGATTTGGATATGCTTTATAAGATAAATATCCGAATCCCTGATATTTAAAATCTGAAATCAAACCATTTTCAGGTTCTTCATAAACATAATCCGGAGAATAACCAAGTCCACGGATTGTTTTGTTTATTGTAATTCCATTAAAAGTTAAAGAAATCTTATCCCCAATTGTTAAATTCTTCTCCTCTGCAAATCTTGCATCTAACCAAATACCATTTTCATCATTAAAATCAATATTTCCACCTTTAACAGGATAATATTTAGAAATTTTATTTTTTTCTAAAAAATGCAACGTTACTGTAGGATCATTATCCAAATCAGCAATAGATTTTACAACAAACTGTGTTTCAACACCTGTTGTTGATTTCATATGTTTAAAATCATTAACAACACTATTATTGAAATTATCTCCCATTGCATATGCATCGGCCATGTTTGTTTCATTATAATAATTATTAAGATTATCCTGAAGACCCTGAACTTCAGATCCGATTCCTGCAAAAGCCAGCAATGTAATAAATGACATTAGGAAAATAGCAATGAACTGCATTTTATTTTCCTTCATATCACACAACATTTTCTTAAATAACAATTAAATCACCAATTTATAGCATCTACTGATTGAGGAGTTTCATTTGTCTCAATAAATTCCACTTCACCATTTTTAATATGAATTACTTTATTTGCAACTTTTGCAAATTCACTATTATGTGTTACTATAATAACTGTTGTGTTTTCACTTTCACATAAATCAATCAGTAATTCAATGATGATTTTCCCAGTATGAGAATCCAATGCACCAGTAGGCTCGTCACATAAAAGCATTTTTGGTTTTTTAGCAATTGCCCGTGCAATAGATACTCTTTGTTGTTCTCCACCTGACAGTTCTGACGGGAATTTATTAATATGTTGTGACAATCCAACTTGATTTAAAATCTCTTTTCCATTTATATTTTCATCAACAATATCATTTAAAATCTCAATATTTTCACAGGCAGTTAAATTTGGGATTAAATTATAGAATTGAAAGATAAAACCTATTTCTTTAGCACGATAATGTGTAAGTTCCTTATCTGAAAATAGAGTGATGTTTTCATTATCAATGATTATATTTCCACTTGTAGGTTTATCAAGACCTCCTAAAAGATTAAGCAGTGTTGATTTACCACTTCCTGATGGTCCAAGAATCACTACAAGTTCACCCTGATTAATTGAAAAATCAAGTTTATTGGCAGCTTTAACTGTTTGATTCCCCATTTTATATTCTTTTGAAACTTCTTTAACTTCAATTAATGTATTCATTTTTTAAAACCTAACAATATTTTTTTATTATGTAATATGTTTATTTCGGCCATTATTTTAAATTTTTTCTACAAACTCATCACTAGAAATACCATGTGAAAAATATAAATATTAAGTAAAATACTATAAAATACAATGAATGTTTTTGATAAATTTTTAACCGGAGAAACAACAAGTATAAATTGGTGTTTTGAAAACAAACATTTTCTCAACCGCTTATCCGATAATGGTTTAAGTCGGGAATATGTGGTTGACTGTATAATGTGTGAAGAACCAATCACATGGCAACATGAAGATGGTAATAAATACTCAGTTGTATTTAAAGCACCTGAAAATAAAGATTATAAAGAAATACGTGTTATCATGGCATGTAGTGGAAATTCAATTGATCTGGTTACTGTTATGAGAAATAATGAAACCACAACCAACCGTCAAAACAAACAATACCAATCTGAAAAGAAAAAAAGCATAGAGAAAAAACGTATAAAAGCCATTTCAAAAAGAAAATGGTAAAAAAAGATTAATATTAAATCTTTTTAAAATTAAAATTACAACTAATACCAAATCTAAATAACATCACACCAATAGAACCGCCCTTAACAGCGGCTTTCGCATCCTTACGTAATGTTTTCTGAGTTAATTTTGAAGGATTACTATCTGAATGATAAGATTGAAGACCAGTCCAGATTTGCGCTCCATTAGATTGGGAGACGAATTTCTTAGTAACTGATGTAATCCAAGATCTTGGCTGATGATAATTTCCTTTATAAACCATTGGAATTATTGAATCAACATATTTACTTAATGTTGGAATATCCTGACCATAATAATATAACATTGCACTTGGCTCAGGCATTACAGCAACACTAACCATACAATTAGATTTAACTTTCCTAATAGTTTTAGTTGCTTTTTTAACAAAGTAATTAATTGATTCTTTTGCATTAATATGTTTATGTGCTGTTCCACCATATCTCATATAATCAAAATGAACCCCGTCAACTCCTTTGATTTTAGCATATCTTTTAGCTTCAGCTATTTTCTTTTTCATAAAGGAATATTTGAACTTACCATTGTCTTTTACAAGAGAAACCCATTTTCCACCACTATAACACACCTGCATCCATAAATGCACTTTCATATGATTATGATGTGCTCTTTTAATAAATGAAACAACAGAGGATTTACCGTATTGTGCTATTGCATGAACATGAAGCAGAATATGTCTGGTTCCTTTACTTGCAAGTTTTTTAAGATTCACCGTTTTCATATGTGATGACCAAACCCAATATCCATTTCCTTTAGCCATTTTAGGTTTTACTTTAATAGTATATGTTCCGCTTGAGGCTTTGTATTGGCCGGTTCCGTTAAATTTATATTTAATTTTATATTTTCCTTTTTTAAGTTTTAAATATATTTTAGCATTTCCATTTTCATTGGTTTGAACATTATAGATTTTATTATTAATCTCAATAGTCACCCATTGGTTTTTTATTTCTTTACCCTCACTGTTTTTGAGTTTAACATAGAATAGGCATTTTGATCCCTGACGATAGTTAATATCTTTATCTCCTACTTTAAGAGAGGTTTTCTGGGTTTCCATGATTGTGATTTGTGATGTTGTATCACATGGACTTGTTAAATCATCACCAGAGTATTTGAATTCTGCCGTATATGTTCCTATTGGTAATATTACACCTATACTTGCCACTCCATCATCATTTGTATTTTTTGAGTATGTTTCTCCGTTGATTATGATTTGTATTGTTTTTGAAGTTAAAGGTTGATTGTTTGATGTTAGTTTTGCTGATATTATTGTTTCTGTTGTTTCATATCCTTTAACATTCTCTGCCTGGAGTTGTGTTGTTTGTGTGTCTTTTAAAGTTTCATCTTCACTAACTGTTAAATTCTCATCCTGGTTTAGAGGAGTGTCTGATATTTCACTGGTTATATTATCATTTGCTGATACTGTTGTTATTGTCATTATTGCCATTAGAAATATCAGTATGATTATTAATTTATTTTTCATGATTAAAACACCTCCATTTATACATCGTTGAAGTTTATATAGTTGAATAAACCGTATCTGAATAGGATTACTCCATATGCTCCTCCAAGAGCAGCTGCATCTGCATCACCCATCAGTTCTTTTGCAGATAATTTAGCTTGTTTGGAGTCTGATTTATATGATTGCAGTCCTGTCCAGATTTTTGCTTTTTTGGATTGTTTGGCGAATGTTTTTGTAACCCATTTAATCCATTTTTTTCCAGCATGATAATTTCCTTTATAAACCATTGGAACTATAACATCCAGGTATTTGCCCATTGTTGGAATGTCCTGACCATAATATTTTTTCATTGAGGATGGTTCGGGCATTACTGCTGCTGAAACAATTATTTTCTTATTTATTTTATGAACTGCACTGGATGCTTTTTTAACAAATTTATTCACTGCTTTAATTGAATTCTGGAATTTAAATGCATTTCCAGGATATCTTACATAATCAAAGTGAACTCCTCCGATTCCTTTGATTTTAGCATATTTTTTAGCTTCTTTTATTTTTGATTTAATTAGTTTAGTGTTAATTTTACCATGTTTAACTGGGTTTTGCCATTTACCTCCACTGTAAAATACCTGCATCCATAAATGTACTTTAATACCATGGCTTTTAGCATCTTTAACCCATTTTTCAACTCCACTTTTACCGTAAAGTTCTATGGCTTTGAAATTTAAAAATACTTGTTTAAAACCATATTTTTGAAGTTTATCCAGATTTACACTTTCCATATCTCGACCGAACAACCACATTCCATTGTTACGTGCCTGTTTAGGTTTAACTTTAATCTTGTAGGTTTTACTTGCTGAGTTATATGTGGATGTTTTTGAAAAACTGACTTTAATTTTATATGATCCTATTTTCAATTTAACTTTTACAGTTGCAATACCATTGGCATTGGTTTTTTTGGAGTAGGTTTTACCGTTGAGTTTGAATTTGACTTTTTGTGATTTTAAAACATTACCTTGTGCATCAGTTAATTTTACTTTAAATTTACCTGCTTTTTTATTACGGTAAACTTTTGAATAGTATTTAGTTATTTTCACTCCTACTCCTTGTTTCA
Source organism: Methanobrevibacter thaueri (assembly GCA_015062925.1). GTDB lineage: Archaea > Methanobacteriota > Methanobacteria > Methanobacteriales > Methanobacteriaceae > Methanocatella > Methanocatella thaueri_C. The sequence goes on along the minus strand of SUTL01000021.1, from coordinate 6,955 downwards.
CTGTTATTTCCACTGATCCTGAAAAGGAAGATGTTGTATTATCACCATCGTACGTATAGTGTAATGTGTAGATTCCAGTATTTTCATTAATGAATATACTTGTTTTTCCGTTGTCATCGGTTTTATTGGTTATTTCTTTTCCGTTTAATGTGAATGTTATGTTTTTATTGGATAGTGGAACATCACCGGATGATAAAATTACACTATATTCATTTTTAACTCCCACATAAGCTGTGTAATCTGATGCTTTTATGTTTACAGGAGTTTGATTTTGTGTATCTTTTATAATTTCATTTTCATTGTTTTTCTGTATTTCGCTTGTATTATCCTCTGTGATTTGATCAACTGCATCTGGCATTGATACTTCCACATTGGATTGGTTAGTAACATTAATTTCATCAACTGCATTTACTGTGCTTATTATACAAAATAAGAATAGTATTGTTAATAATATTAATGTTTTGTTTTTTATCGAAATTTTCTCACCTATTATTAAATAATTCTTTTTTTAAAATTGTATATAAGACATTTATCTAAAAACCTATATAAATCTTTTTAATAAGAAATTCCTTTTAAAATAGATTAATTTAATTAAAATAAGTTAATAAAGTATAGAAATAGTTATTATAAGAACAATAATAGTAAAATACATTATAATAAGCTTATATAACTTGAATTATAATTTGATTAATAATGACTTTTTAAGAGTATAAATCTTAATTTAAAAGAATGTAAAATTAAAAATAAATAATAATTTAACTGATAGAACTAATTATCAGTTAAATTAAATGTTAACTTACCCTGTCCTTTACTGTTAATATCCAACTGGTCACATTGAGGAGATAAACTCTTTAAAAGAGAAGTGCCACTGTCACCACCCATAAACTTAGGAAGGTAATTTGAAATATAAATAGGATAAACAGTACATTCACCAGTATCATTAACAAGGTTGATTTTCACAAAATATGCAACATGAGTATCCGGATTGGACTGATCGAAGATAAAATTACCCAATGAATAAAATATCGGTTTACCATTATACATTTCAATTCCCTGAGGAACATGAGGATGAGAACCGATAACCACATCAGCACCATAATCAATTAACTCATGAGCAATCTTAACCTGATTATCATTAGGAGATGTAGAATACTCATTACCAAAATGCATATAAGCAATAATTAAATCAGAATCATTATTCTCACCAATCTGCTTTTTAGCATCATCACTATTATAAGCAGAATACCCCGGATTAGAACCTTTAGCATAAGGCATTACATCCTGAGAATATTCCTTGAAATTATCAGAATCCATATAATTTAAAATAGTAATTTTCCGACCATTAACATCCTTAACCACAGCCTGATGAGCCTCAGATTCAGAATTACCTGCACCTATAGGAGTAATATCCGCATTTTTAAGATTGTCAACAGTATCCCTCATACCATCAACACCATAATCAAAAGCATGATTATTAGCTAAAGCAGCAACAGTTAAATTATTAGCACGAGCAAGTTTAACAAAATCCGGACTACATTTAAGAGCAACATCACCCTTCAAAGCATCACCAGAAGACGTAGCTGCATTTTCAAAATTAATCAACAACAAATCAACCTTAGATGTAACACTACGAACACCCTTAAAAGGAGAAGAATCCAAACTCAAAACATCCGGCATCTTACGTGCAAACATCACATCACCAGTAACAGCAATGGAAACATCCTCCTTATCCACAACCTTAATAGAATCCTTAGAATTATAAATTGTTAAAAAAAGAGCCATCATCAAAAGCACTAATAAAACAACAATCAATAATCTATTCAACTTCAACTTCCCCATCTTCATCCTCTGAAAACAATTGATTCAACATCCAATCAGCATCATACTCACGAATATCATCATAACCCTGACCAACACCTAAAAACAGAATAGGCTTCTTAATCACATAACCAATAGAAAGTGAAGCACCACCTTTACTATCAGCATCAGCCTTAGTTAAAATAACACCATCAATATCAATAGCCTCATTAAACTTACGAGCCTGCTCAGTAGCATCATTACCAGTGATTGCATCACCAACAAAAATCACCAAATCAGGTTTAGAAACCCGTTTAATCTTCTTCATCTCATCCATAAGATTAGTGTTAGTTTGCATCCTACCAGCAGTATCAATTAAAACCAACTCCTTACCCTGAGCTTTCGCATGCTCAACAGCATCAAAAGCAACAGCCGCAGGATCAGAACCCTTCTGATGCTTAATGATTTTAACACCAACATTATCCGCATGATGAGTAACCTGCTCAATAGCACCTGCCCTGAAAGTATCTGAAGCAGCAATAACCGGAGTATAACCTTTTTTCAAATAAAAATTAGCTAATTTACCAATAGTAGTTGTTTTCCCAGTACCATTAATACCAACAAACATAACAATCAAAGGTTCACCCTGAGCCACTTTCTCTTCAAGCATCTCAGTCATGGAAGGCCCAGGAATATTAATGATTTCCTTAACAGCATCCTTTAAAGCATAATAAGTATACTCTGTTACATCATTACTTCTTCTGATTTTTTTACCAACAAGGTTTTCCTTAACATTCTCCACAACATCGGTTGCAACTTCTATTGCAACATCCCCTTGTAACAATTCCATTTCCAGTTCAAATAAAATATCATCAACATGTTTTTCCTGAATTGTTTTTTCACGAACAAAAGAAAATAAACCTCCTTTTGCTTCACCATCAACAGATTCGGTTTTTTTACTCCTATTCCAGAAATGAGATTTCTCCTCCTTATCTTCTTCTTCTGGAGTTTCAGTTTCATTTTCCACTTCTGTTTCTAATTCAGGTTCAACTTCACTTTCACCTTCAGGTAATAAATTCTCCTCATCCTCATTTTCTTCTTTTTTATCCTTTTTTCCAAATGAGAAAAATGAAAATCTTCCACCAGTTTCTTCTTTAATATTATCCTCATTTTTAGCTTCTTCAATGAGTTCTTCTTCTAGTTTTTCACTTGTTCTGGAAAATTTCTTTTTCAATGAATTAAACAAAAAAATCCCTCAACTCATATTAATTTTTAATCTTTAATTATTTTTTTTAATTTTCATAATATAAAAAATTAGGGAAAAAAAGTATATTATTTTAAAATATAAAATTCAGTAAAAATAAAAAAAAATAAAAGATAATTTAACTCATTTGAGTCATATTACCCTGTGCTGCCGCTGCAAGTTGTTCTGCTTGAGCCTGAAGATTACCAGCCATATCAGTTACTTGCTGTAAATTAGCAAGCATCTTATCCAAACTGTCTTTTAATTCTTCTTTTTGCCCACCAATTATTTCACGAGCACCAGCAGCATCTTTTTTAACAGCATAACCTGCACCAATACTTATGATAATTTCATCAGTGTCTTTAAGTTCACCTTTAACAAATGAACCGGCACCAATAGGAACAAATGCTTCAACAGTATCTTTTCCTTCAATATCATTTAAAGTATTGAATAATGCATCAACTTCTGCAATAGAAGCTTGGATTAATTCAATTTGTTGTTGAATTAAATCAGCCTGTTGTCTATATGCATTGATTTGAGAAAGAAGATTGTTTAATCTTTGTTGATCTTCCATAATTAACACCACCTTATCAATGCAAAATTATAAAATATCTTTAACAATAGGATCAAGAACTTCTTCAGGAGCAATTTCAGAAATTTCACTGATAGAAATCTGATTCCTGTTAATACCATGTTTACTTCCAAATCTAGAATATACTTTTTCTTCTATATCCTTTTCACTGGTAGCTTTGAATTCTTTGGTAAAATCATGATATTCATCACCCATTACAAAAGTACCTTTAACCCTGTAAATTTTAGTTATCATATAAAATCCCCTCTGATTCTAAATCATTTTATAAATCATCATCTAAAAAGCCTAATGCTTCTTCAACTCTAGCCATTTCAGGACCAGTACTGTCTTTAGCAACAACCGCACCATTAGAATTAGCAATGATACATGCACCAACTAAAGGAATACCTCTTCCAACAGTACCAATATCTCCTTCAACACCAAATATTTCACGAGCGAAGTTAACTTCTGAATTAAGTGCGTTTTTACTCATTAAAAATCCTTTATTAGTTACTTTCACTAAAGAACCAATAATGTCACTTCCAACAATATGTGAAGATTTAACATCAACATCCAAAGTTTCTTCAATAACTTCAACTGCTTCAGGACTTAAAAACGGACTAGCTATTGCTCCAGTATCATTTGCCGCAACAATATTACCAACAGCAGTGAATTTACCTGGAATAGTAGCTACATTTAATCCAATATCTTCAAATTGTTTAACTTCCCTATCTAAAACATGTGGGGAAACAACTATACCATTTGAATTAGCTACAGCTAAAGATCCTATAAGACTTGATCCTGAGATTGAGGATTTAACAACTTCAACATCTAATGTTTCCTTAATAATTTCAGCCTTCTCATCTAAAAGATTATATGGAACAATAGCAATATTATCAGTTGCAAGGATAAATACTCCTACATTCGGATTTCCTACAATATCAACTCTTTTCAACATTATTGTTCACCTCACATTCTTATAATTGGTGTTATAAATTAAATTTAATCTGCTAAAGTAGCTTTTACAACACCATCATCATCTTTAACTGCTTTTACAGTAATTTTAGAAGGTATTTTTTGAATACCTCTTGCCCAAATAACATGATTAATAGATTCGTCAATTTTAACTTCACTTGCTTTCATGTGTTTGGTTAAAAAGATTTTAATTTCCCTAATAGCTCTTGGAGCTCTAATAGTCCTTTTGACTTCTTTTACATTTCTAAGTGGAATTGTGTAAACTCTTTCCATTTTAACCCCTCAATTAATTAATTTATAATTTAAGACTGTTTCTTCTCCAATGTCTAGGTTTAGGTCTGTATCTAAGTTTACGATTAGTTTTAGCATAAGCCCAGATTGGAATTCTCCTATTTTGTTTATTTGCTTTTGCCATTCTTAATTTTTTAGCTAATGGTTTATTTCTACTCATTTTCTCACCTTAATAATAATTATTTTTTATATCCGATAACACGAGTTTGATAATGTTCAGGGAATATGTCCAGAGAATTTCCTCCCATTTCATCAATCATAGTTCTTATTTCAACCTCAAAATCCGAACTAGTATCCTTATTGGATTTTTCCTTTGAAATTTCAAATAAATTACCTGTAATTAATTTAACTGATTTATGACCAAAACTATCCAAATTAATATATTGTACATTTAATCTATCTTCAAGACTTTTGATTTGATTAATGTTTAATTTTGGAGTCCTATCATCTCTTCTTGTCCCATCGGCAATAATATCATGATTACTTGCTAGTGTTTCAACAGTTTTTTCGTGGATATATTTAATTCCATCATTTGGAAATCCATCTTCAAGGATTTTTTCACATGTTGTTTTAAGGATTTCAGTATCCATTTTTAAAACATTATGTTTGAATCCTAATGATTTTGCGGATTTTGATGCTGGAATATATGAATCGTATACACCGAAGTTGGCTGTGTATAATTCAACGTCAAGTCCCAGTCTTTTAAGCATTACTGCTGTGAAAGATGAGTCTTTTCCACCACTATATAAAACAGCTGCTTTCATTTAATATTATTTCCTTGTAATTTTAATTTCTCGTTTCTGACCAGCTATTTGCCTTAGTAAGACTTTTAATTGGTCATCTGTTACTTTTCCTCTTAGGCTTCCAGCTTGTGCTGATTGTATTAGTTGAAGTTCGATTTGACTAACCATTTCTGGTTTGGTTAGTTTAAGATTGGATAATCTTTGACGAGCTTCAGGAGTCATTATTTGTCCTAAGATTTGTTTTTTCTGAGCTTCGAATTGTGCTTGAGCTTCTTGCTGTTGTGCTTGTGCCATTGCCTGTTGTTGTGCTTGGTTTTGCGCAGCAGCTTGTTGAGCTTGCAGTTCAGCCATTCTTTTTTGACGAATTTCATCTAAATCGCTCATATCAAACTCTCCCAAATAAATTTAATTAATATTTTGCAAGTTCAGGAATGTCTTTAATTATTTCTCCAGAAATTTTATCTAAAAAGGATCTTCCTTGAGGAGTAACAACTCTTCCGCCTTCTACTTTTTCCACATATCCTGCGTCTTCAAGTTGGTGTAATGCGGTTCTAATTATAGATCCACTACCTTTTTTAAATACTTCAGGTCTTACTCCACGGTCTTTTTTACCACCGTAGAAATTTCTTAAACTTGAAACACCAACAGGACCATCAATGTAAACTCTTCTGATGATTGAAGCGGTTCTTATAAACCACCAATCAGCATTTTCTGGTTTTCTTTCTTTGTGAACACCAGTTCTAACAAAATTGGACCATGCAGGAGATTCTATTTTATCATTATTTTTTAATTCTTCTGCGACTTTTTCAATTAATAAATCTGCAGGTACATCAAATACAGTAGTCATATTAATTCTCCAATATTTATTTTATTTTAATATATTATTGTAGCTTAATCCACTGTAAATTTAAGACCTAAAAAAATAGGGCCTGTAACTCTAAATTTATAATGTCTAAGGCTTTTTTTTATATATTACAGCAACGTGTCCTCTAACATCTATGAGTTTTGCTCTTGTTTTTGAGATTATTTCGTTGATGTAAGTATCTTTATCGCGAGCGATATTTTTTGCAAATTTAAGTTTAACAATTTCATTAGCTTTGAGTTGGCGTTTGATTTCTTCAATTACATTGTCATTAACGCCTGCTTTACCAATGTTGATTGTCATCGCATTAAGAGCTCTATTCATCATTTCCTTTTTTTCGTGACTCATATTTAGCTCTCCTTTTTAACTTTTTTTCCTTATGATAAGGAATTTTCATTACATGACCACATTCACCACAAAAAATGTTAACTTCTGAGTTAACTAGCCGGACGGTGCAATTGTGACCAGGTTGT
>SUTL01000020.1 GCA_015062925.1 Methanobrevibacter thaueri | reverse complement strand
CACTTGCAGCGGTTATTGTTAGGAATAGTATTAGTAGTAGTGATAGTATTAGTATTTTTTTATTTTTGTAGTTCTTCATGATAAAAACACCATCTTTTCTCATGTTTTACTATGAAAGTTAAAACATGACTTTTTACTAAAACTTTTACAATAATTAAAAAAATTAACTATTGTAATATATTAAATAATACATTCTGACAAAATTTTCCATATTATGATAATTTAAGGTAAAAAAAAAGTTTCATATAAATTTAAGGTTTTCCACCGTTTCTGGACAATATTTCATGGTCGTAGTTTGTGGTTTGTTTGTATGGTAGAGGTGTTGTTTTCATGAATTCATCACACATTCTGCATATGATGAGTTTGAATATTTTATCTGTGAGTCCGTATTTTTTGGAAATGGAGTAGTTGTTTAGGTCTGTTCTGGAGTCTTCTATTTTTTTTGTGTAGAATATAAATGATAATATGATGGTTTCGTTTTTTGTTCTGGCGTGGAGTTTTTTGAAATCTTCGAAGTGGTCGATTAAATGGTGGATGAATTCTTTCTGGTATGGTGTGAGGTTTATTTTTGATTCATGGAATAGTTCATCACATAGTGCGTGTTTTTCGTACAGTCGCTGCCTTCGTTTGTTGAGCTTGTTTGTTTTCGACGACCGCAACTCTCCTTTGACATATGGTCGTTTGTATTTTTCTAGTAGTTTAGCAATATTGTTCATAGTACTGATTGTTATTTTTATCTTTTGTTATTGATAAAAGTAATGGTTTTAATTTTCAAATGCTCTCTTAATCATTATATATTATAAACAGTTTATATTTATATATCGAGGGGTTAATGATAATAATGATATCTGAAGAGGAATTTGAAGAAATTATAGTTGATGTGATTAAAAGAGATATTTCTTCAAATATTGATCAAAAAAATGCAATATTATCTGGTGCTGATGAGTCTTTGTTTCTGGTTGCAGGACCGGGTAGTGGGAAAACTACTGTGATGGTTTTGAAAATATTAAAGTTTATTTTTGTTGATGGTATTAAGCCGGAGGAGATAATTTCAACCACATTTACAAGGAAAGCTGCTGAGGAGTTGAATTCTAGGATTCTTGGTTGGGGAGATCAGATTAAAGAGTATATTATTAGTCATGAGGATAGTTTTGAGGTTTTTGAAAAAATTGCTGGTGTTGATTTTAATCAGATTAAAGTTGGTACTGTTGATCAGTTGGCTGAGGAGGTGATGAGACAGTATCGTGAGCCTGGTGAGAATCATCCTGTTATTATTGAAGAGTTTGTTTCTAATTCTGCTATGATTAATGTTTTAAGTGAAGGTGAAAAGTTTAAGGATAAGGATTTGCAGGAATATGTTAAATTATTAACTGGAAAAGACAGACTTGATGAACCTTCAAAGATGAGTGAAACTATTATTCAGTTTAAGGAAAGAATATATCATGATAAAGTGGATATTGGTGAGTTATATGAGAAAGTTGATGATATGAGGTTGGTTAAGGTTCTTGATTGTATCCGGGAGTATGAAAATATTTTAACAAACCGGAATACTATGGATTTTGCAATGCTTGAACATAGGTTTTTAACTTATCTTAAAAAACATAAATTGGATTTGTTTCTTGAAAATATCCGAATTGTTTTGGTTGATGAGTATCAGGATACTAATCTGCTTCAGGAGGATATTTATTTCACTATTGCCGAGTCTGCTTTAAGGAATAATGGTAGTATTACTGTTGTTGGTGATGATGATCAGTCTCTTTATCGTTTTAGAGGTGCTACTGTTGATTTATTCACTAATTATAAATCCCGTGTTAAAGAGAAGTTAAATATTAATGTTAAGGAGATTAATCTTAAAACCAATTATCGTTCCAGTGCAGATATTATTAATCATTGCAATCAGTTTGTTGAACTTGACCCTGAATATCAGAATGCACGGGTTCGGGATAAACCTAAAATTATCGCACCTGATTTTGATAAGGATAAAATGCCTGTTCTGGGTCTTTTCAGGAATAATGTTGAAATGCTTTCTCAGGATCTATCCCGACTGATTTCAAAATTAATTAATAAAGGAGAAGTGAAATTAGATGTTTTAAAAGTTCTTGATGAGGAGTATTTTGAAAAGATTGGTGAGGATATTGATATTGGTTATTTCCAGTTGATTAATCAGGAGAAGATAAAAGAAGGTAAAAGTGTTGATAAAATCACTCTTAAGTTAGATGAAGAACATGGTTCTCCTTCAGATATTGCGGTTTTATCTTATTCTGCTAAGGAAAATCAGTTTGGATCTAATTCTATTTTATATTATTTAAGAAAACATCTTAAAAAACAGGGTGTTGATGTTTTCAATCCTCGAGGTATTGAACTTCAAAAAATTGAAGTTGTCGGAGTGTTTTGTGGTTTGATGCTTGAATGTATTGATCCTGAAGGCAGGATTCAAATTACTGATAAAAACATTCCTAATCTGGCTAAGATAAATATGAATCAGTGGAGGTTTAAGGCTAAAGATTATATTAAAATGAATCCTATGCCTCATGAACCTGTCAGTTTAAGTGATTTTGTAATTAATTGGCAGAATAGGATTCCAAAAGGTTTTAAGTATTGGCCTGAAAAAGCCAGTTTAATGGAGTTGGCTTATAAGTTAATTACCTGGATTGAGGTGTTGCAGGATGATGTTGAGGGTGTTGTGTATCTTGAAGCTATAACTAAATCCATTACTCAGACAGGTTTTTTCAGTAAATATTATTCTAATATTTCATTTAAAACTCGTGAAAGTGAAAAGGAATCTGTTTTAGAGGCTATTTGGAATATTTTCATTCCCCTTGCAACTGGTGGGATTCAGATTAATGAGTCTTTACTTGAAACTTTACCTGAGGATAGGGTTAATGTTTTATCTATTCATCAGTCTAAAGGATTGGAGTTTCCGTTGGTTGTTGTTGATGTGGGTTCAAGGTATAAGAAGAATACTATGAATACTAGAAATCAGCGTTTTCCAAGTAAAGAATCTGAAAATCCAAGTATTGAGGATATTATTCGCCAGTACAGTGAACTTGGACCGTCCAAGAGAAGTGAAAAAGACCGGGCTTTTGATGATTTAACAAGACTTTATTTTGTTGCTTTTTCAAGAGCTGAGAGTGTTTTATTATTGGTTGGTTTGAGTTCTGCTATTGAAGGCTATAAATTTAAGGATAAGCATTTGAATATTCCTAATGTTGCTTTAGGATGGAGTCGGGATAAGAAGTATACTGGGTTTAATGAGATTTATTTAATATAATGAGGAGGATTTTATTTTATGAAGATGAATATAGCGCATAAGTCTAAATCATATATGATTCCCGAGTATAGTTTAACTGGGGATTTATTATCTTTTTTAACATGTAATCTTCAGTACAGGTATCAGAATAAAGGTACTCTTCCACCTTCCAAGCCTGTTCAACGATGGTTTGGTGAATTTATCCATGGTGTGATGGAGGAAGCTTATCTTCAATGGGAGTGTGGTGATAAAAGGTTTCCATGGGATTGGAAGAGTGATATTCGACCTATTGAGGATATGATTGATATTAAATTACAGGTTGGTGGCTTATATCCTTATGATGAGGATTTGTTTTACAGTTTGCTTAATAGTGATTTGGAGATTGAGGATTTAAATGAACATGATCATAAAAAACTAGCCAGTGCAAGAGCTGAAAAGGCGATTAATATTTGGGGCCCCCATTTGTTTCCGTTAATTGATTCTACTGAACTTTTAATTAAGGGTATTAGGAAAATGCCCAATTTTGATAAAAATATTAGTCGGTCTAATTATTATGGTATTAATGGTGTTGTTGATGTTTTAAGTTCTATTAAGATTAACAGGAATTTCAATCAGAGTAATTTGGATAATTATAATAATATGATTATTGAGTTTCTTAAAAAAGATCCTGATTTTAAAAAGCATGTTGATAGTGCTTGTGGGGATGAGTATGAGATTATTATTGATTATAAAGGTATGAAAAGACCTCCTTTAAAGAGTGTTAATAAGTTTAATAATCAGTGGGAGAATCATAAGCAGCAGGTTTTAACTTATTCTTGGCTTAGGAGTTGTCAGGAGGATGCTAAACCTATTTTTGCAGGGATTATTTTTTATTTGAATGAACTTGTTCCTTCTAAGGAGGATTTAGTTTTGATTCAGGAGGAAATTGTTAATGATTTATGTGATGATGCTATTGATTATGGTAGGTTTTCCCGTGATGTTGATTTGATTATTAATTGGCAGGAGGACGATAAGGTTCCTGAGTTGAGTGATGAGTTTAAAATTGCAAGGTCTATTCGTATTATTAATATTGATGATGATGAGATTAAAGAGTCATTGGAGAAATTTGATAATGTTGTTTTTAATATTGAAAGTTCTTTGATTAAGGAGATTAAGGGTTGTAAGATTCAGGATGCCTGGAAGGGTGAGTCTGATGAGCGGACTTGTAATGCTTGTGATTTTAAAACATTCTGTAAAAATAACAGTGTTAAAACAAAAGATTTTAAAATCCCATAAATACATATTAAACTATATAGGTGGTTTTTTAAATGAGTGATTATTTGACTAAAAACAAAAAATACTGTGAAGTAATTGAAAGTAAAATTAACCTTGATGCAAAACCAGTTGCAATGAAATTAATTAAAACAGAAAACGACCTTCCTGAAGGTTATGATTTAATTGATAAGAAAATCAGACATTGTGAAATGGTTAGAAAAGCATCATTAGGAGATAAATTCTACTCCACTATTGATGAACAGTTATGTTTAGGTGGTGCAGGTGCTATCGGACTTAGAGATATGCCTGAAAAACTGGCTAATGGTGAAAAATACTTCTCACTTGGCAGATTTAAAGATCTTGAAACTGCTAAAAAATTAACCAGTAAACTCTCAATAGTAAAAGAGCTTCATTGGGGAATGGTTTATGCACCATTAGATGAAGCTGATTTTGAAGCTGATGTTATTCAGGTAATTACTGAACCTGTTGGAGCTATGAAAATTACACAAAGTATTGTTTATAAAACAGGTGAGAAGATTAATCCTTCTTTTGCTGGTATTCAGTCATTATGTGGTGATGCTTTTGCTGATCCTTATATAACAGATAGTTTTAATTTTACTTTAGGTTGTGATGGTTCCAGGAAAGCAGCTGATATTAAGGATAATGAGATGACTGTTGGTATTAGTAAAAGTAAAATTGAAGAGGTTATTTCTGGTCTTGAATCAATCTAGGAGTTTTAAATAATCTTCGTAGTGGTTAATATTTATTAATTCTTTTTTATTTTCTTCTTTTATTCCATAGAATGTGTATCCGTCTTTGAATATTTTTCTAAGGATTGGGTTTAAATTATCGTTTTCGTTTTCAAGGTATTTCATTAGGTTTTTTCTTGGTGCTACAAATGGCATTCCAAGGCCTTCTGCTGTGTCTAGTAGTCCTGTTTTTTTTCTTCTTAGGATTGATATTGTTTTGTATGGGTTTTCTGATTCTTTTGTTGTTTTTATTAGTTTGTTGAATGTTTTTGTTGTAACTGTTGGTTGGTCTGCTGTTATGCATAGTGTGAATTCTGCAGTTGTTTTTGAAAGACCATTGTAAAGTGAGGTTGATAAACCTACATCAACTGGATTGTTTATGATGAATTTAACCTGATGTTTATAATTATCAGAGATTGCATTAAGTATCTCATCACTATAATGTCCAAGTACTACAATACATTCATCAATATCACATGATAATGCATTGTCAATAGTTGTTTCTATAACTGTCTTATTATTAAACGGCAAAACAAGTTTATTAGTTAAACTAACACCACGAGAAATCTGATCCCTACGCATACGAGAATTCCTACCCGCAGCAGTAATAACAACAGAAAAAGACATAAAAAAAGAAAAAATATAAAGGTTAATGCTCACTTCTTAGGAACATACCTTATAATTTTAGCATAAATACCCATATCAGTACCGGAACCCTCAGTCCACATCTTAATCTCAACCGGATAATCATGAGTATTAGTCACAGTAATATCCTGAGCCGGATTAAAACCAAATAGAACCGCATTCTCATCCCAAGTCATACCAACAGGCAAACCAAAACCTTCAGCAGCAACAGCCGCCCTTAAAGCCCTTGCAGATGGACAAACACCATGCGCCGCACTACCACCAGGAGCAGAAGCATCACTTGCAGATTCAAAGTAAACATAATCCTTACCACTGGAAGTGGAATGAGGAGGAATAATAGTACCATCCCAAGCCTCAACAAACTGCCTAGCATTAACCTCCCTAATAGAATCACCATACTCAGCATGAGAACCTAAAGAAGTACCATAAGACTCACCAGATTTTTTAGTATAATCCCCAGAATATAATAAAATTGGAGAACCAGTCGGATATTCAGAAGCATAATCCACAACATCCTGACCAAATATCTTAGGAACATCATCAGAACTAATATTATTCCTACCATCAGAAAACTTAACCATACCCTTTTCTAATGTGAATTTAGAACCAACAACAGAATCATAATTATACCAACTAGCAATAGTAGAAGCATTATAATAATCATTACTATATTTCAAATCCCTGATTTTATCCACAGGAACAGATTTTATTTTCTTACCATCCTCATAAACATCAACACCTGATTCAGTTTTCTCCAACCATTTATATGGAGCACTATAAGCCCAAACATAATTATCAGGTTCTTTCACAACCAATTTATCTCCAGCATATGTTAAAAATCCCGGTCCCTTAACATCAACCACATTACCATAAGAATCAATAGTATCACCAGTAACTATTGAAAAATCAAATGGAACAACACCAGTTGAAACAGCCATCAAAATCCCCTGCAAATCAAACGCCTGAAGCTGATGAGTTAAAAAACCAAAATTATTAACTAAAGGAACTTCAACAGGATCAGTAGTACCTATAATAGATTGATTTTCAAACATAGATTGACCAATAGGTAAATTATAATCCTTAGTTACAGATTCTGCAGTATATTGGGAACTAGATGAATTAAATGTGAGGAATGCACATGCTATTAATAAAACTAATAATATAATAATAGAAATTTTTCTCCAACTACTACTCATCATAATACACCCAAAAAAATAATTCAGTTAATACTTATATCACACCTATTATAAAAAGCTTTATATAAATATCATAACTTTTCAGAAATCTCCTTAATCCTCTCCTGAATCTCAATAATAACCTCCTGACCATTACCACCAATTAAAATAGCATTTTCATGAGAATACTCAGCAACCAATTCAATAATCTGATCAAGAGTGTTAACCGTAATAATATTACCCATATAACCTAAAGAATTAAGCCTATAAATAGCCAAATCCAAAGTATCATCAAGACCCGGGAATAAAACAATAACCTCAGGATTATACTTCACAGCAACATCCAAAATATCAAGCCTATGCTCCTCATGATGCCTAGGAGTACCAATAAACAAAGCATAAAAATCATTCTCAGATAAAACAGAAGCTAAAGCATCAGAATTATCAGTTTTACCCACATAAACCTCAGCATCATTAATCCTGTAAACATCCAACCTACCCTCAACAGCATCAAAATCACCAAGACTAGAACGAATAATATCCTTTGAAATTTTAAGTTCACGAGAAATAGCAGTAGCAAGACCAGCATTAAGCAAATTAAACTTACCCACCAATTTCAAATCATCCTGATAAGGGAAATAAGAAATACACTGACTGGCAGATTCCCTGAAATCACTATTAAAATCCTGATTAAAAGCAGTGAAAATAGTCTTATCCTTAAAAAACCTAACCAGAGAATTCTTATAATTAGCAATAGTCTTATGAACATCCATATGATCATTACCAATATTAGTAAGACCCACCATATCAAAATCAAAACAATAACCAGCAAAATCCAAAGTCATATCACATACTTCAACAAGCAAAACATCATAATCCCCATCATTTGCCTTTAAAATCAAATCATAATAACCAGAAAAACCACCACCACCATTACCACCAACTAAAACTTTCTTACCCGCACTCTCCAAAATACCTTTAATCATATGAACAGTAGTGGTTTTACCATTAGTCCCTGTAATTCCAATAGTGAAAACATCCCTATGACCACTTACAACATCACATAATAACTCCCCATTTTCCAATAATTTAGAAGCAAAACTCCCTCCAAACATACTGGGACTGATAGCTATAGCATCACACTCATCAATAGCATAAGAATTAGTGAAACCCAAATCCACAGTAATATTCTCACCAACAATAGAAATTGTCTGATTATCATCAATCCAATTCATATCCAACATTGGTAAATCCAAACCATCCAAATCAACATTAATATTCAAATCAGTAGCATAAACCTCCCAACCATATTTTAAAAGAGAGTTCACTGCCTTTTTACCTTCTACACCTAAACCAATAACCGCTGCCTTCATAAAAAAATTCCTTTAATATACAATTCTTATTATATAATCTTATCATTTAAAATTAATAAATATTTTTATAACCTATAAATATTAAAATTAAAGCAAAGGGTGAAAATAAATGTTTGAAGATGAAAGAGATGACAAAATATACAACCTAATAATCACAAACGGCATAGATAAAAACAGAGAATACGCACAATTCACAGAAAAACTATTCTCCAAAGTTGATTTTAAATGGAAAGAATCAATATCCGGCGCATATAAAACAGCAGGAAAAGAATTTTACAAAAAAGTTGACAGAATAATACTGCTAGCAGGACTATATAATGACAATAAAGAACTCTTCGAAGACCTCCTGGAAGCCGGTGAAAAATATGAAATACCAATGGTTTTAATCAGACCCTACGGACTTGAAGAAGTACCTGAAAAACTAGAAGAAAAAGCAACAACAATAGTAGGATGGAATGCAAACTGCATTATAGATTCCATAAAAGATGCACCTGAAATAATGTAAAAAAAAAGAAATTGTAATAATGTAAAACCTCTACATTATTACTCTTGAAATACCATTTACCTTCTCAACTTTAATTAAATTATCAGCAGCATTTTCAAGCTGAGCCTCATGAGTTACAATAATCATTTGAGGTAAAGAAGACATATCTTTTAATAAATTAATTAACTCATGTTTTCTTGATGCATCCAAATGAATAGTAGGTTCATCCAATAAAATAGTATCCAATTCACCATTAGCCATAGCCTGAGTAATACCTAATCTTAAAGCAAGAGCAATAGCAATTCTCTCACCACCACTAACCATACTAATAGAAGATTTACCCTCAGGACCATAAACAGTAACTTCATACTCATCATCAATAGTTAAATCAGAATAGTTGAAATTAAACTCATTGAAGAATTCCTTAGTATGTTTTTGAATAGCAGGACGGGAAATATTCCTTAAATCCTTTTGAATACATCCTTTACCATAAAGTTTCCTGATATGTTTAAGTATTTCCATGAAATCATTAATATTATTATATTCATTCTGGAATTTGGAAGCTAATTTGAGTTTTTCAGTTAAATCCTGAATAGCGGAAATTGATTCTTTTGCTCTTCCTTTAATCTCAAATAATTCTTCACTGAAAGTGTTTTTCCTTCTTTCATAACGTTCAAAATTATATAATATTTGTTCATATTTATCTTTATCATATAATGAGGATTTGATTTTATTTTCAATGATTTCTTTTTGATTTAATGAAACTCCAATATCTTCTTTAATGGTTTCTAATTGAGTCATGTAAGCGTTTTTATTTTGAACGAAACCTTTGAGTTGATTGAATTCTTCATTTTTCTCTTTCAAATCATCAATACGGTTTTTAAGTTCAGATGCACTGATATCTCCACTTAAATGAGGATCCTGATCTATTGCTAATTTAATATTAGTTACATGATTATCAATTTCATTTTTAACCTGTTTTAATTTATATTGAGCTTCAGTTTCAGTTCCTAAAACATCCAAAGCACCTTTAGCCTGCATATAAGCATCATAATCTTCCTTAGATGATTCACGTTCTTCTTTTTTACTAGCAATAAGTAATATGATTTCACCAAGCTTATTACTAATATACTCTTTAGACTCTAATTCCTCATCCATTTTATTTAATTTAACCAGTTCACCTTGCAGATGCTCAAATTTCTGTTTATACTCAACAATAGTTTTAGATAACTCAATAAGATTCTCATATTTATCTTCAAAACTGGATTTATTCTTATTCAATAAACGAACAGCCTCTTCATTTTGTGAAATTAATTTATTATTCTCTTCAATTTCATTTTTATAATGTTTAGCTAATTCTTTTTTCTGATAAGAACTAATATCTGATTGACAAACAGGACATTTATTATCAATAGCATCCAAATCACTTAAAGGTTTATCACAGGCTTTAATATTCTGTTTGAAACCAACAATCTCTTCATTTTTACTGATAATTTCATTAGAAATATCATCAATTTTTTTAGAAGTTTCCTTAGTAAAATCATCAGTTGCAGATTCAATATGGCTGAAATCATCAACTTCAGCTAATTTATCCTGATCCATACCATAATCGGATAATTTATCTTTAGATTTGGAGAAGAATCTTTCAATTTCATTTCTTTCATCTTCAATTTTCTTCAACAATTCTTTTTTATCCTTTTCAAGTTTAGCCATTGCAGCTAATTCTTTTTCAAAATTATTCTTCTGATTGTTATGTTTGTTAATATCTTCTTCAGAGGAAATATAATTATTATATCCTTCCTTGTGTTGTGAAAGAACATCTTTTTGTTTTGAAATTGATTCCAGTTTCTCATCTATTTCCTGTTCATATTGTTTTAATTTCTGAATACTTGTAACTGATTTTTCAAAGTCAAGGTAAACATCCAGTTTAGAAACAAATTTCTCCAATCTGTCAATTTCATCTTCGGATTCACGAATTTTATCAAGGTTTTCCTGGACAGTGCGTTTTTCTTCTTCTAATTTAGCATATGATTTTTCTTCGTTTTCCAGATTGATGATTTGAGTTTCATAGATTTCTTTTTCTCTTTCCATGTTTATTTTACTTTGAGTAATTTCATTAAGAACCACTTCAACTTCTGAAACCTGTTCTTCTAGTTCATGTCCTCTGGCTTTAAGATTTTCCAGTTCAACTTTTTTAAGTTTATATTCATTCATTAATTCGTTGGAGTTGAATAATTTACCTTTGAGTTCTGCGAGTTGATTATCATAGTTTGTTATGAAGGGTAATAGGTTTTTCCATGCTTTTTCCAAGGAATCTATTCCTAATAGTTTTCCGATTAATTGTTTTTTCTCAGCAGGTGTTTTATTAACAAGTTCTGCTATTTCACCTTGTCTGATGTAAATTGCATTTAAAAACAAATCTGAATCTATGTCTAATATTTGTCTGATTTCAGAGGCCACTTCCCTGTCTCCTGTGCAGACATGAACATATCCTCCTTCTGAAGAGGTTTTTTTAAATAAAGATGATTTTAAATTGGATTTTTTCTCACGCACTATTTTATAATCTCTATTATTGGAGGTGAATTCCAATTCTATTGACATTGATTCTGCATTGTTTCTAACTAAATCATCCATTTTTTTAGATGTGTGTTGTTTGAACAATGCGAAACTAATTGCTTCGAGTATTGTGGATTTTCCAGCTCCATTTTCACCAACAATAACACTGATTCCTTTTTCAAAGCTGATTACAGTGTGTTTATGTGATTTAAAATTATTTAATTTTAATCGTGTGAAAATCATTTTAAATCCCCCTTGAATGTTACTTGTCTATCATCACCGGCAAGTGGTTCTTTAATTACATCTTCTGTTTTGAATTCAACGTCTTCTTCGATTTTAGAGTAATGATCATTGAAGTATTGGTTTATTATTTCACTGGCTTCATCGATTTTATCTTTTGAGAGTAATTGGTATAAGTCTGTGGCCAGTGTTGTTATATCACTGTTTCCGTATCCTTCGAGTTTGCTTTCAATTAGTTGTTCCGGACCTAGTTTTTTTGTATCTACGTTGATGATTTCGTATTCTTCACCAGCCATTATGAATGTTGGTCTAATCATTAACGCTAAATCACCTATTTCTTCTTTTATAAGGTCGTATACTTTACTGGTGTCTAATTCAACATCTTTAATGGTTAATTTTAATATTGGTTTTTTATCGAAGTCTTTTATTGTTTCTTTAATACCTGCGATGTCGCTTTCAAGACTATTGTAGTCTATGACTCTTTCAATGAATTCACGTGGAATGTCAACTTTAATTCTTTTAACATTTGGTTTGGAACCTTCAAAATCTACAATAACAAATCCTTTACCGTTTTTCCTATAATCAACTAATTCTGATGTTTTCCAGATTTCACCTGAACCCGGATAAACTAATCTTCCATCTCCAAATGGATCATTAATATATTTATGAATATGACCTAATGCATAATAATTGAAGTTATCAGGAATATCTCCAATTTCCAGTTCATAATTTAAATCAAAGTACTGGTCTATTCCCTGATGTAATACCAGAATTGATTTTTCATGACGATGTGCTTTTTGGGATAATTCCACTAGTTTGCTTTTTAATATTTTTGAATGTGAAGCGGGGTAGTATGGAAGTCCTGCTATGAAAACATCTTCATGCATGTATGTGGGGTTAATGTTACTTAATACTTTTAAACCCATTTTTTTAAATATTACTTGTGGTGGAATTGAACCTTTACGCATTACAACATCATGATTTCCTGCTATTGCATACATAGGGATTCCTGCACCTTTTAGTTTTAATAAACCTTTTTGAAAAGTTAATAAAGCCATAGGTGAAGGTCTTGCGGTTTCAAATAAATCACCACTGTGAATTACAAAATCAACATTTTCTTCTATTATTTTATCTATTACCTTATCAAACACTTCATAAAAGTCTTTTTCACGTTCAAATAAACCATATTGACGATAACCTAAATGAGTGTCTGCTAAATGTGCAAATTTCATTATATTACCTTTATTTATTTTATTGTATTATAACCAATTTAAACACTTTAATAAGCATTTAATATTATAATACTATATTTTTAAATTATATTTAATTGTTTGCCTAAAAATAATCAGAAAACACAAATCAATATTGAATTTAAAGTGTAAAAATAGAATAATTATGGGAGTTAATAATCATATCCCATATCCATAAGTTCATTTTCCTGGTCATCAATTTCTTTAGATTCTTTATCAATAATATCCTTAAAATGACCGATAATATCCATGTCATCACCATGTGTTCTTCCCTGGAATTTATCAATCTTTACAAGTGTTGGAACTTTTGTCATTAACCCTAGAACAATAGCTTCACCAACATTTAATGATGGTAACTGATTAATTAAATCCTGTGAGAGACTTTCACTTGCAGATTGAACATGTCTTTGATCTTCAGGTTCAACTAAACGTAGAATTATCATATTATTCATTTGTGATAATGCATCGTGATCAACTGTTTTTGGAGATTGACTTACTAAACATAAACCTAATCCGAATTTACGTCCTTCTCTTGCAACTCTTTGAATCCATCGTTTAGAATCAGAATCTCTTTTCTGTGGAGCTAGAATATGAGCCTCTTCCAATATATAGAATACTGAATTATTTAATAATTCCTCTTTATTATCCTTATTAGCTGCTAGTTTTGATCTTTTAAGTGAGTTTCTTAAAATATGACTTACAAGTACACTTGCAACTGATTCATCAACCTGACTTAAATCAAGAACATTAACCTGTCCTTTTTTAATATTGGATAATATGTTTCCTGCATATTGGTTGAATAGATTGGAATATTTATCCATTGAATCATCTATTTTATTCATCACATCAATTATTCTAGGATCTGCTTTTTCATCCTTGGATTCTTCTTCAAGAATATCATATATTAATTGGAGGAAGTTGTTTTCATGTGCTATTCCGTCTTCAATTTGTTTTCTTGCTGTTTTAAATGCTTTTCTAAAATGGCGTTCCTGGAGATATGCATTGTTTGGGATGTTAACTAGTTTTTTAATTTCATAAAATGTCATGTAACGTGGATTTATTTGAGGTTTTATTATGTTAACTTCACCATTTGGAAATTTTGCTCCTTTGTATTCTCCGTGCATGTCAAATACGAATATTGGTATATTGTATGATAGTAGTTGGTCTATTAATACTGATACTGTGTTTGATTTTCCGGCTCCAGTCATTGCAAGTATTGCCATGTGTCTTGATAGTATTGGATTTGCATCAACGTTTACGTTTATTTCTTCTTGATTTACAAGAGTTCCTAGTTTGATTGGGTTTTTGACTTTGAATATTTCTTTTAGGGTTTTTTCATCTGCAGGTTTTATTTCTGTTCCTGGTGTTACTGGTGTTCTTGGGAGTTTGAGATTATTGTTTGCATCTCCGAGGATTTTTATTTTTCCTTTGATGTAGTTGTCCTCTATTCCTAATTTTGAGATTTTTTGTATTGCTTTGAAGTCGTTTATGTCTACGTTTAGTGCGTCGTTTCCTCTCACTAGGTTTTCCACCATTCCTAATATTTTTTTATCATCATATTCTATTGTTACATATTGACCAACTTGTGGCATTTGATTGGATATGAATGTAACTTCGTTTAAATTAGTTTCTCCTACACAGATTCCTACTACCATGACATCACTTCCCTGTTTGTTGTCTCATATATTTTAGCTATTTTCATCAGTTCCTTCATGTTGCTGTCAGTTATCACCACATCATTATGAGCCTTATTTAAAAGATAAGGATAACCCTGAACAGACAACACATTAATCTTACGTATAATTTCAAAAACATCATCCTTTGAAGCCTTATAAGGCAATTCAACTTTTAAAACATTCTTATTATCCTGTAAACGAATATAAAACACAGTAAAAGTTAAATTTTTAAAAAAATCATTGAAAAAAGGAAAAGCAGCCTTTTCAAAAACACTCCGATATCTAATCACAGACATCCCCTGCTTTTCTGTGAACTTATCAAGAAATGCAATATCCGGAATATTCCACCTGAACAACTCATTATCAGAAGAAGTCTTGGAAATCGAAATAATCCTCTTCCTATACCCTAAAAGTTGCTTTAAAAGAATAATCTTTTCAATTGAAGCTAAATGCAAATTAGTTTCACCTAAAATATTTGAATCCTCCTCTTTTGGAAGATCAATTAATTTTAAATTATCCCTAATCGACGGAAAAACCAAACCATAATCCCTAATCATTAATCTTGATTGAAACTCAGCTAAAAGTGAATCATCAAGATTTTCCTTAATCTTCAAAGGTAATTTAGCCCCTTTTGGAAATGCATTTTGAAGATCACCTAAAATAGATCCGTCAAACATATAATAATCAACATTATAATCCCTTAAACTCCTAAAAGCACATTTCAACTCATAAATTGACATGTAATTACTTAAAAGTTCATCTAAAAAGGACACATGCGGAATATCAAAAATATCTGAATCATCAATTTTTTTAATTTCATCATCATAAATTATAGATTCAGCTCCAACAGCACAGAAATTTTTAGTTAGGAATTTCTTCTTATTAAAACTCCCATCACCTGCAGCAATTGAAAATTTGGATTTGCTTTCACCAATTTCTCTGTTAAACCATTTATTTTCAAGTTGAGATTCAATATCTGAAGTGGGTTCTATATCAAATATGAATTCTCTTTTAGCGATGGCTTTTTCATATAACGAATTTAACATATTAATCACATTATAATAATATAATTATTATATAAAAAAAAGATTTGGTAAGAGCAGTTGAAAACTACTCTTTTGAAGCTTTTAAAATAGCTCCAGTTATTTCCTGAATTTTAGCTTTAACATCATCAACTTCTTCTACAACAGTACCGGTTACAATAATATCTCCACCAGCTTTTGCAGCAGTATATGCTGCTTTAGCATCACGAATTCCACCACCAACAATTAAAATGTTTTTAGGAGCGGCTTTTTTAGAGTATGCAACCATTTCAGCAGGAATCGGTTCCTGTGCACCTGAACCCGCTTCAAGGTAGAAGAATTTAATTCCAAATAATTCCGCAGACATTGCATAAATAGCAGGTATTTTAGGTTTATTTCTAGGAACTAATTTAGCATCACCAATCCATCCAACAGTACCTCCAGGTGAAACAACCATATAATGCATAGGTAAAATTTCCATTCCAGATGCTTTAACTGCAGGTGCAGCAATAGCCTGAGCACCATTAATCCAATATGGATTTGTAGAATTAACATAACTCATGTAAAATATAGCATCAGCATATGAACTTACACTACTAATGTTTCCAGGGAAAATAATAATAGGTACTGCAATATTTTCTGATAATATTTTACAAGTATTATCCACATCATCACCATCAACAGTGGATCCTCCAATCATAATACCATCACTTCCACCTTCAATAGCTTCTGTAGCTATTTTCAAAGCTTCTTCTGGTGTTTGTTCATCAGGATCAATTAATGTAAAATGAAGTTTCCTTGTTTTTAGAATATCTCTAATGTAATTTTCAACGTTTTTCATAAGAATAACCTAAAAATAGTTTTGTAAAAAATAATATTTAATGTTTTATAAAAAAAAATAGTGAATTGAAGATAAGTAATATTTTATCCTCTTTGTTCTTTAGCTTTGAATCTTAAACCTTTGTAACCGCATTTTCTACAAGTTGTAGCAGCAGCAGGGTTACGAGCATTACATTTTAAGCAGATTTTTACATTGAACATTCTGTTTTCTGCTTCTTCAAATCTTGCCATTAATAATTCCTCCTTATAATCATGAAAATTTAATCAAAATGAAAAATGTTATGTTATACATAACTATTAATTAATAATATTAATTTAATAGTATTTAAATGTTTAGTTGAAATCTGAAATATCACAAAACAAGATTAATAGAAAAATAAAAGAAAAGAAAAAAAGAGAAAAACATTTCCCCAATTATTTTTTCACTTTAACTGTCATTTTAACAGTATCCTGCAAATAAGTTGCCTGATAAGTTACTTTTTTACGTGGTTTAAGTTTTTTTAAGACTTTTGATTTAACAGTGATTCTTGCAACTCCCTTATTATCAGTGTAAGCATAATAATTTTTATTCTTAAATTTAAAGTGGATTTTCTTACCTTTTAAATAAAGTCCATTAACCATTTTAAGAGTTGCTGCAATAACTACTTTTTTAGATGATTTTTTAAGCTTAACCTTGTTAAGAGAAATAATATGAACCACATTTAAAGAACGAGTAATATTCAAACCAAATACCTGAGAAGTTACCTTATAATAACCCGGAGCATTTGTAACAACAAAACCTGCAACACCATTAGCATCTGAAGTGACATTTGCATAAACCTGATTATTTAAAATAAATGTCACATTAACACCTTCAAACAACTCTCCATACTCATTATAAAGAGTAACAGAATAAGTGTTTCCAGCTGAATATACTACAGTAGCATCCCTCACATCAACATATGGCACTCCATGAACAACAGTTATAAATAAACCACTGGAAGATGATGCATACTTATTATCCCCTGAATAAACCCATGTAAGTACATACTCTCCATCCTCTAAATAAGAATACTCGAATCTTGCAATTCCTTCTTTCACTTCAAGATCATTATATTTAACACCATTAACATAAAATTCCACACTACCGGTAGCATCTGGTAAAACACTACCTGTTTCATTATGTCTAATGTAAACAAGAACTTCTTTATTATTGGACTGACCATAGGAAACTGTTTTTTTAGGTAAAATATGTAAATCATAATTTATCTGAGTATCCCGGTCTTCATTGTAGAATATGAATCCGTCAAAAGATTTACCAAAGTATAGGAAATTAACTGTATGATTCCCATAACAGTATCCTTCAGTTGAAAATGTGTAATTAACAGCACCGTTTTTTATCTCCATTACTTTAGGATCCAAACCATCTAAGGTAACAACCACATATCCTGTGGAATTATCCAAATCAAGATATACAGTTCCATTATCACCCATAGTAATATTTTGACTAATATAAACCTTAGGCATTATTCTGAAAAATGCTGAAAAATCTTTAACACTATAATCATCGCCTTCATAGTAAGCTCTGATTTGATATATTCCCACTGAAAGATTAGTTAAATCAATGACAGTTTTATTACCATTAACTTTCACAGATAATAATTGAGAATCCCTATTATCATTATAAATTGTTAAATTACCAGTTGCATTATCCGGAAGCATTAATGAAATATATTTTTCCATATCACTGATTTTACCAATAACAGCATAATAATTAACTTTAAAAATTGAAGAATATCTGGCTTCAGGATAATTATTATCCCCTGAATATGATATGATTAATCTATGATCATTCATTGTTAAATTATTAACAATAAATTTCGCCATACCATTTTTAACTTCAGAAACATAAGTTTTATCATCATCAGTGAAGTTTAATCTGACAATACCAATAGCATCATCCGGCAGGAAAACTGTAAGATTATAATATTCCTTTAACGGATATCCTTGAGAACATATATCATCCTTAAATAAATAAGTTATATTAAATGTTCCGTTTCTTGATAATACACGATGATCACCTGAAGTTGAATAATAGGTTATATTGTAAGTGTGAACACCATATTTAATTTTATTATCTTTAACATAACCGGTTAAATTAAATTCAGCACTGCCATTAACCAATGTAAGATTAACAATCCTTATATTATCTATATTAACTATCGCATAACCAGTTACATTTTCATCCAATGATATTCCGATTCTATCATTATAATTTAAAATTAATGGATTTGGAACAGACACCCAGTAACCTTCATCACTAACAAATACCTCTAAATAACCATTATAAAATGATCCAGTATCATTATTTTCATAAAATACCCATAATGTATGATTACCTGAACTTAAAATACCTAAATTAATAGTATTTGAACCATATGTTAAATCATAAACAGTTCCAATTGAATCTGTTTCAATTAACACTCTTCCATCATCAGGAACTGTGAGTATGAGAATTACATTTTCATCTTCTTTAAATGTTTCATTATATTTGATTTTAACATCCGGAGTATTGGTTATTGTATTGAAGATTTTTACTAATGAATTTAAAACCATACCTGTTTCTACTTGGATTACTTTGATTTCAGCATTATGATTGCCGGAAGTCCAGTTTTGAGAGGAAGTGAATGTGATAATGCCGTTTTCAAAGTTTGCTTTATGAGAGTATAATTCACCATCAATATATAACTCAGCATATGCATTGGTTGGTTTTGATATTTTTACACTGGCAAAATTTAATGTATAAGTATATCTTGAGGTTTCATTGATTTTTATAATAATATCTTCAAGGAATTTAACATTTAAAGTTTTATTAATAATGTTTAATGTGTTAATCCCATCATCATAGGTGATGTTGAGTTCATATTTACCATCACCTTCATAGAAACCTAAATTGGAAAATGATAATGTGAATTTATCCGGATAACTTGTTTTAATATCTGAAACATTGAATTTGTAAATTGCATTACTACCGAAATCAGATGTTACATTCATATTTGGTAAATTTGTACTGTGATTTCCTTTATATTTAAGATTTAATATTATTTGACCATTATTTATTGAATCTGGAATGGTTAAGTTAATGGAATAAGTATAATAATCATTAACATTCTCATCAACCTGAGGAGTAAAATCACCCGGGCTAGTTGAAACTTTGGAATTGAATTCAAGAGTATTTTCCTTTAAAACATCTTCATTTATTTCATCTGTTTGTTCTAAATGAATATTAGTATTTTCATCAAGTGTTAAATTATTACAATCATTGTTTTGTGATGCATTAACACCACCTATTGTTAAAATAATTAATATTATAAATACCGTTAATATTATTTTTTTAAATTTCATCTCATTCACTTCCCTATTTTTTCACCTTAACTGTTTTAAAAGCAGAATCCCTCATGTAAGTTGCCTGATATGTGATTTTTTTACCTGCTTTAAGTTTCTTTAAGACTTTAGATTTGATAGTTATTTTTGCAACACCAACATGATTTGTTTTTGCATGATATATTTTATTTTTAAATTTGAAAGTTATAGTTTTACCTCTTAAATAATTACCATTAATTTTTTTAAGAGATGCTTTTATAATTACTTTTTTAGCAGTTTTTTTAATTTTAGCTTTTTTAAGTGATATTATATGTAATACATGTAATGCTTGGGTTGTAGTTGCATCTAGTGCTTTAGTTGTAATTCTATATGATCCCGGAGGACTTGTTATTGTTATTCTTGCAACTCCAACATAATTAGTTTTCACTTTTTTATAAACTTGATTATTAATTAAAAATGTCACATCTTCTCCAATAGCCAGATTACCTTTTTCATTGTAAATTACAGCTATATAATAATTTGGTGAAGTGTAATATACTTTAAAACTGGATGCTGTGATTTTTGCATTTCCCTGAACTACATTTATAATCATTGAATATGAGGATGATGCGTACTGATTATCACCTGAGTATATCCAGCTTACTTTATAATCTCCATCGGTTAAATTGGAAATATTTAATGAGGCAGTTCCATTTACAACATCCACAGTATTATATTCTTCGTCTTCAATGAAGAATTTCACACTACCCATTGCATCTTTCATAATAACATGATCCAGGTCTCTAACATAGATTATAACTTCTTTTTTAGTGGATTTACCATTTGTTATTGTTTTTTTAGGTGATATTTGTAAGTAATAATCTACTTTTGTTTTCTCATCATATTCATAGAAGATATATCCGTTGAAGGAAGTTCCGAAGTACATGAAGTTAACTGTATGATTTCCAAGTGAATATTTATCACTTGAGAATGTGTAATTAACAATTCCATTATTTATTTTAAAGACTTTAGGTTCCATATTATCAATTGAAATTGCAATATCTCCTGTTGCATTACCTAAATCCATATATATTGTTACATTATCTCCAAGTATAATATTCTGTGAAATATAGATTTCAGGAATTACTTTAAAGATTGCTGTGAATGGTTTAACATGATAATCATCACCTTCATAACATGCTATAACATCATATATTCCCCAGTAAAGATTATTTAACTGAATATCTGCTTTACCATTGATTAATTTTGCAGATGCTAATTTTTCTTTTTCATAATTATATATTGTTAAATTACCTGTTGCGTTTGCCGGAAGTATTAATGTGAATTGTTTATTGTTTTTTGTGATTTGTCCGAGAACTGCATAATTATTGACTTTTAAAACTTTAGAATAACTGGATTTAGGATAATTATTATCTCCAGAATATGATATGTCAACATAATATTTACCAATACCTAAATCAAACAGATCAAATATTACTTTGCCTTTTATAACATCCTGAACATATTTAATTGTGGTTGAGTTTTCATCCACAATAGTCATTGTAACTCTACCGGTTGCATCATCAGGTAACATGACAGTAACAGTATATGATTCTTTTAACGGATAATCATTATCAATATCATCCATGAAAATATAAGTAACATTGAATTTACCTGTTTTAGATAAAATTTCAGTTTCATCTGATGGATAATATGTAATATTATATGTATGGATGCCGAATCTGTTATTTCCTTTAATATAATCAGATAAATTTAAACTAGCATTACCTTTAATTAAAGTAAGATTTGCAATTTCTACATTATCAATAGTAATAATAACATGACCATTATTATTTTCACCTAAATTAACATGTATAATATCATCATAATTTAGAATTACCGGGTTTGAAATGTTAAACCAATGACCATCATCTCCAACATAAACCGGCAAATAATTATTATAAAATGAAGTGCAGTTATCATTTTCATATAAAACCCATAATATATGCCTACCATAACTTAAAACACCTAAATCAATAATATTATATCCTGAAGTTATATTATAACTATGATTAATATTATCAACTCTAATTAACACTTCACCATCCTGAGGAACACTTATTCTAAGAGTAATATTCTGGTTTTCTTTAACACTGCTGTTTACACTAACATCCACATCACCGGTTTGTGTTAATATTTCAAAAGAAATATTTGATGAATTTAAAACAACACCAGATTCAGCATCAACCACTATAATCTCTGCTGTATGATTACCTGGATTCCAGTTATGTGATGGTGAAAAGTTAATCACACCATTTTTAAATGATGTTTTATGAGAATATAATTCCCCATCAATATATAAATCAACATAAGCATTTACAGGTTCAAACACTTCTACGCTGGCAAAAGATGATGAATAAGCATATCTTAATGTTTTATTATATTTTATAAGTATATCTTTTAGGAATTTAACATTGGAAATATTATTAATCACATCCAAGACATTAATATCATCTGCAGTGAATTTAACATCAATTATATAATTGCCTGTGTTTTCATATAAACCTAAATTGGATAATGATAAAATGAAATCCTCAGGATAATTTAATTTAATTTCAGAGACTTTGAATTTATAAATCATTTCATTTTCAAATTCAGAAGTTACATTAATATTTGATAAGTTTGAAGTATAATTTCCTTTAAATTTAACATTAACTATTATCTGACCATTATCAACAGAATCCGGCATGGTTAAATTAATAATATTATCATAATAATTATTCACAGCATCATTAACACGAGGATTAAAATCATTTTTCTCTAATTGTCTCCATAATACTTTCAAAATTGTTTTACTATCTCTTTCATTACCATTATTATATAAAACTGTAATATTGTCTGTGAAATTATTATTTTCAAAATCAGAGTAATATATGCTGTAACAGTGATTATTATATTTTAATGATGAAATATTTTTATATAAAATCCTTTCATTATTATTATTTAAAATAGTGATTGTGCCGGTTGTTTTATTTATATCATTGTAATATGTGTTTAAATATAATAATTCCGGGTTAAGACCATAGTCTGTTAATAATATGGTTGTGTTGTTGCAGTAGTTTATTTTAATATTGGATGTTAATGTTATATTCATATTAATTAGTTCTAATTCATTTGTATTATAGTAAAATTTATTTTCAAGTGAATAGTAATTTAAATCATCATTTTCAGATATTTGTGATTCAAAATCCGGAGAATGTGTGATTCTAATATTATATGCTCCATTTTCATCAATACCTAAATTGTTTAAGGTTAAATTAAAATCAGGATTATTAATTAAATAATATAATATTAAATCATTTATATCTTCTTTATCATCAACAGATAATAATTTCCCCAGGCCTTCTACTTTAACATTATCCACATATACTGTGAAGTATCCTCCACCGGTTTCAGATTCAAGATTCCGTCTATCCACAATAGAATTAAAGTTAACAAGATTATCATTTACATTAATTAAAAGATCATTAATTATTTTAACATGAATATTATCAAGAATATCTTTTACTGTGTAAATTTTAATTATAAAATTACCAGATTCTTTTTTAACAACAACAGCTTCAGCATAATTTATTTCTTCACTATTGGAAATTATAGAAAATCTTAATTTAGATTCATTTGAAACATTATTTAGATCAATGATGTTTTTAGGCAGAACATACCTGTATCCACCATAATCATATAAATATTCCATTTTATATTGATTTAACTCATTTAATGATTTATTAAGTAAAATATTATCATCAGAATAGATTATTAATGATGCATTATTATATTTATCTGCGATAATTAATTCCAGAATATTATTCTGGTTTTTAAGATTTCCCCCAGTAATGTTTAAAACAGCACCATTTGATTTTTCAATGAAATCATCTGAAACTTCATAAAAACAATTACCCTCTATTGTTATAGAATTAATCAAATTCCGATTGGAGAATATTATTTCTCCTTCTTTTGAAATTAAACTAATATTAAGCAAATCCTTATCCTGAAGATTAGGATTGTTTAAATCTTTATATAATATTTTATAAGTATCCCCAAGACAGGTGTAATTATATGTTTTATTCAGTTGAGATAATTTTTTTGAAAATATAATCTTATCAGAGGATATTATGGTTATTTCTCCTTTAAGAAGATTTAGTTTATCTGGAATGTTAATAATAATGATTTCACTATCATTATTTATTTGTGATTGATTTTCATATCCTCCATTGTTAACGGTTTTATAAAATACTAGATTCTCATCATATGAATATAATTTAATATTTCCATTTTCTTTTTGAAGAGCGTAAAAACCAGTATCATATATAATTCCATTATTAATGAAAACACTGGTTATCATATCTTTATCATTGAATCTGTTAAAGAAATCCAAATCATCTAATGTGATAATATATTTATAGGTTCCATTATTCCATTTGCATTTATGCTGGTTTAAGTTAATAATATAATTATAATTATTATTTGTTAATGTGAAAGTGGAATTGTTATTGTAATTTTCTGGAATTAGTATTTCAAATAGTGTTGCGGAATTGTTTATGAATGATATGTTGAAAGATGTTTTTTTACTATATTCCTGTTCTATTGGAATTTCATAAACTCCTGTTGTATTTTTTAATGTGATTTTGAAGTTAACCTGGTCTTTTGCATTTAATTTTTTATATGTCCAGTTAAACCATTTGCCCCTGTAGGTATTGTTAATTTTAAATGTGAAATTGTTTAAAACTGAAGTATTATTTTTGTTGGAAATTAGTATTGTGATGTTTCCTAAAGCATTTTCCGGACAGAATAATTTGAAAACTCTATTATCATCGTTGGTTATTGCTCTGTATGTATCATTGTTAAATTCAACATAGTTGAATACTGTTTTATTGATTTCACATGCAGTGCCTGTTTCATCAAGGTATTTGGCAGTTATATTATATGTGCCTGTTTTTGTAATGTTTAAATCGTTTAATGTGAATTTAGTGAATGGATTATATTCGTTTATAGTGTGGTTTGCTACGTTTTTATTATTTATAAACATTAATATTGTTGTGTTGATTTCCTGGTTAGTGGAGATTTCTATTACTGTATTATTTTGTGATAGGAAGTGTCCGTCGTGTATGTTAATGTTGAATTGTGATTCTTTTAGGATTTGGTTGTTATTAGTGGATTTTAGATTTGATGTGTTTGTATTTTCTTTTGTAATTTCAACTGGTATTTGTTGATTATTAGTTGATTGTGAATTGGGAATTAGTTTATTGTCTAGGGTTAGATTTTGATTTGCATTCTCGGTTGCACTAACCATGGTAATTGATAATATTGTAAGTAAAATAAATGTTAATATTATTATTCTTTTCAGGTTCATAATAACTACACATCGTATTATATTTTATGTTGATAATTTTCAATCATAATTTATTTTTAGGAATAAAAATATTTATAAATTCATATATTTATAACTTACTTGATTATTTTTTTAGTGATTTGTTTTTTTTTATAAATATATATTATTCATCGGATATTATTCCTTTTTCTTGAAGTATATTGTTTTGTATAGTTACTACTTCAGTACTAGTGTTTGCTTCACTGTATGCTTCTAGTAAATCATGGTTGAGTTCTATGAAAGTATGTCCCCATTTATATCCGTCCATTAGTGAAATGGCTTCTTCTTTAAATCTGGTTATGTATAATGTGGCGGATATTGCTTCTACTGTGGATAATATACATGCTTTTCCATAGTTAACTGGGTTGGTGGCTATTAGAAATGGTAATGATCTGTGGTATTTTGATAGTGAGAAGAATTTTTTAGAACTTGACACTTCATTCCATGAGCAGTCAAGTCCTACTATTCCTCTTCTTTGAACATATTTATAATCCTGGTAAGATACAGCTTTTTCAGCATATGGATTAAGTACTATTGCACCTGAGGGTATTTTATTAATATTATCTACTAATCTGCATTTACCCATTTTTGCTAGTTTTATAGCTGTGCATTTTTTCTTATCACATTCGTTTGCATGAAAAACTGTGATTCTCAATTTATCCAGATCCTTGAAGTGCAGATGTATTTCCTGCTTTAACTTGTTTTATTAAATCCATTTGTTGATTGAATTGATCTTCTGTTAATCCGAATTCTTCATTGATTTTAGGAACATGTTTACTTTCTTTTAAAGTTATGCTTTTAAGTAGCGGTTCAACAAAATCAGTGTAGGATTCACCATATGTATTTGGTGTTGCATTAACTTTAGAATCTGCATCGAATATCATGTAGATTAAGTATCCTTGTTTATCTCCTTGGTATTGGCAGATTACAATATTCATTGTATCGTTGGATTTGGAATCGTTTCCAGGAACGGCTTGTGTGAAGTATATATTCCATTCTTTACCGTTGAATTCACGATGTTCAGGGTTTGTTACACCTTGCATGTAATATACATCCATTAAAGCATCGGAATCATCTACTGTTGAGATATTATATGTTATCTTATTTTCTTTATCTTTATATGAATGCATGAATTTTTGTTTATCATCCATTAATTTAACATTACCTGCAAATGCACCTTCCATGAATTCTGTTTTGAAAGGTGTGGTTACAGTATTATTATTTTCACCATTTAATATTCCTGTAGTAAAAATAAAACCTGCAATTGCAATAATTGCAATTATTACTACTGCGATTATTATTATATTTTTAGTTTCCATAAAATACTCCTTATTAAATTTGTTAATTAGAATAATAATATTTAGTACAAAGTCTTTAATATAAGTTTAGTTAGATATTAAATTAAGGTTAGTTTTTATGAATAAAAAAGTTCAATATCAAATATTACTTATAATTTTAGTTATCATCGTAATAATTAATTTATCAATTATTATTGGTAATGTAAGTAAAAATGATGGTAATATTTATAATGTCACTAAAATTGGTGGTAATGCGAACGGTAAGGTTTATAAGATAATTGCCGGAGATAATTCTTCAAATGAAACTGTGGGCATTATTTTAGGTGTTCATCCAAGAGAACATGAGATTCATGAAGCGATTAATAAAACTATTTATGATATTACTCAGGACAACAGCAGTCAGTTTTTAAACAAGAAGTATGTGATTTATTATATTAAAACTAAATCCAGTATTACTTCTCATGATGCTACTCGTGCTGCTGGTGAGGAATTGGCTAATAAGTTTATTGTTCCTAATATTATTAAGGATGATCCGTTTATTGTTGTTGATGTTCATGAAATAAATCCTGAATATGAGTATTCTAATTTTATTTTCACTTTATCTGATAGGAATGATAAGGTGGATTCTTATATTTCAAAAATAGTTAAAGATGTGGGTGTTGTTGATTTTGAGTTTGATGAAGGTACCAGTCCGAAAAAGGTTACTAAGCCTATTGCTAATAGTGGTATTGATACTTTCCTTATGGAAGTTGATATTACTAGTAATTTAACTCATAAGCAGCATACTGCTGAGAAGCTTATTAAAAGTTTGGATAGTTTGAGTCCGTGATTATTATGCAGAAAGTTCGTGGGATTTTGATTGGTCGTATGCAACCTGTTCATAATGGGCATATGGAAGTTATCAAGAAGATTTTAACTGAGGTTGATGAGATTATTATTGGAATTGGTAGTGCTCAGTTAAGTCATGAGTTAAAGGATCCTTTTACTGCTGGTGAGAGGATTGTTATGTTGAATCAGGCTTTATCTGATATTAATGTTGATTCTTCAAGGTATTATATTATTCCTATGCAGGATATTAATTTTAATGCAATTTGGACTTCTCATGTTAAGATGTTAACTCCGCCTTTCAGTATTGTTTATTCTGGTAATCCTCTTGTTAAGCGGTTGTTTGAGGAGGATGGAATTGATGTTAGGCAGCCTCCTCTTTATGATCGTTTGCATTTATCTGGTAGTGAGGTTAGGAAGAGAATTTTAGCTGATGAAGATTGGATGGAGCTTGTTCCTAGGGCTACTGTTGATTTGATTAATGAGATTGATGGTGTTTCTAGGTTGAAGAGTCTTTCTGTTAAGGAAATCAGCGACTTATAACAATAGTTATATATTAGTATGATTAAAATTAAAAACCGGTGAAAAATAAAATGACAATAAAAGTAATAGAAGCAAAAGAAGATAAAATAACCACAGCAGACCTAATAAACGAAATTAAAAAAAGTCAAAAAATAGATTATTCAGGAGCAATATTTACCTTCGAAGGAATAGTACGTGGAAAAGAAGAAAATATGAACCTGAAAAAACTAATACTAACAACACCAGATAAAAACAAAACACAAAAAGAAATCGAAAAAATAGTGGAAAACACAAAAATCAAATACAACGTCCACGAAATATCCGTAATCCACTACGTTGGAGAATTCTACACAGGAGACATGTTATTCTTAGTTGCAGTACTAGGTGCACACAGAAAAGAAACCCTAGACGCACTAAAAGAAGTAATTGAAAGCGTAAAATACAATGTAGAATTTAAAAAAGAAGAAATATCCGACGAAGGAACAAAAACAATACTTGCAGGAGGTTAAAATGACAATAATGACAATATTGAGAATAATTATATTATTTTTAATAATCTATGCAGTACTTAAAAATTTAAAAACACTATTAAAAGCAGGAATTGTAATTTTCATAATATTGATATTATTAGGATTTATAGGATTTTAAATCCTATTTCCCAATAATTACTTCAGTAGATTTAATAATTGCTGTAACATCATCACCTTCACTTAAACCTAAGTTTTCAGCAGATTCTTTAGTAATAACAGCAGTAATAGTATTAGGTTCTGTTACTTCAATTTTAATATTAGCCATAACAGCACCAAGATCAACACCAGTTACTTTACCTTTTAATTGATTTCTTGCACTAAGTTTCATTTTTTTCACCATTATATGTTTTTACATTATAATATTATATCGAATTGTATATAAATCTTTTGTTTTTTGGAAAAATAAGAAATTTAAAATCGATTACCTGAAACAATTCATATCGAAAAATGATACATATTTAACTGATAAAACGAAATGTATAACTATGAAAATCGAACTAGAATCAATAGGTACAATACACACCGAATTTAAAAAAATCGAAGGAATGCCCATCCAACCAACAGGAGCAAAAGGAATAAAAGGAACAATAACAATAAAAGAAAAATACCAAGAAGGTCTAAAAGACCTAGAAGGATTTTCACATATCCATTTAATCTACTTACTACACAAAGTAGACGGATACATGCTTGAAGTAAAACCATTCATGGATAACAACACACACGGAGTATTCGCAACAAGATCACCAAAAAGACCAAACAGAATAGGAATGAGCGTAGTAAAAATAAACAAAATAGAAAAAAACACAATCCACATAGAAAACGTAGACATACTAGATGAAACACCCCTACTGGACATAAAACCCTACGTACCACAACTATACCAGGACACAATCGACGAACTGAAAATAGGATGGTTTGAAACAAAACACCAAAAAGCAAAAACACAAAAATCCGATGAAAGATTCAAATAAAAAAAAGAAAAAAAAATTAAAGCATTATAACTCATTAATAGCTTTAACAATCAAATCAATAGTAGATTCAATATCATCCATACTGCAAACACTAACCGGAGTATGAATATAACGAGTAGGAACAGATAAAACACCAGTAGGAATACCTTCACGAGTTAAATGAATTGCAGTTCCATCAGTAGTTCCACCATCACTAACCTCTAACTGATAATCAATACCATTCTCATCACCAGATTTAATAAGCATATCCTTAACAGATTGTTGAGTTAAAATACCCCTACCACTAGCATCAGCTAAAATAATAGCTGGACCTTTACCCATCACAACAGGTGCTTCTTCAGGTTTAATTCCAGGATGATCACCAGATAAAGTAACATCAAGTGCAATTGCAAGATCAGGATTTAATTTAAAAGCAGAAGTTTTAGCACCTTTAAGACCAACTTCCTCCTGAACAGTACCTACACCATAAACAGTAGCTCTGGTTTCAACTCTTTTTAAAACCTCAATCATCACATAACAACCAACACGATTATCAAGAGCTTTACCCATGATTAAATTATTAGG
>SUTL01000129.1 GCA_015062925.1 Methanobrevibacter thaueri | reverse complement strand
ACAGTAACATTCGCAGGCGACGCATACTACAACAGTGTATCTAAAAAAGTTAAAATAACAGTTAAATAGATTATTTTAATCTATTTAACAATTTCTTTTTTTATAATTTAATTATATTTTTTTTCAACTGATTTTACTTTATTTTCCAATTAAATACTTTAAAATCACTTTCTCCCCCCCCCGAAGGAATAGTTTTTTATACCTTAAACAACAAATTATCACTTATGTAATGTGATTAAACAGTGATTTAATTGTTTTTCGCATTATTGTTTTAAATTGGTATTATAAGAGGTAATATGATTATGAATTTCAATTCAAAGATTTTAATTATCTCACTAATATTAATATTTGCAATATCCGTTTCTGCGGTAAGTGCAAATGAAAATATAAGTGATGTTCAAAATGCTGTTGAACAAAATGCCTCTACTGTTTCAATAGATGATGTTAATACGGTAGATAGTATTAATAGTAATCAAGTAGACGAAAATAATTTAGGAAGTGCTGAGGGGCAGGATAAAGTATCTGCAGGTGAATACGGTACTTTCACAGAACTGCAAAACTTAATAGACAATAATGATGTGGTAAACTTAGACAAAGATTATATGTGGGATTTATCCTTTAATAATGGTGATCGAAGTGGTGTCAAAATTGGTAAAGCAATAACCATTAACGGTAATGGTCATACTATTGATGGTGCAGGTGAATCAAGAATATTTTCAACTTACAATACTGGAGATGTAATCATTAATAATGTTACTTTTAAACATGGAGGATATGTGTCAACTGCATCAGCAGTTGAGGGAGTCTTTATCCAGCACCAGTCAAAAGGTATTCTTAAAATAAGCAACTCAACATTTAAGGATTTTAAAAGATATGGAAGCGAGTACGTTTGTGCAGCCGCAATACGAGCTTTAGGAAGATTATCACTGGACAACTGTTATTTTACCAACATGTTCGGTAATGACGGTCTTGTCTACATGATGAACAATGGAAATAGTAATATAACCAATTGTTATTTTGAAAATTGCAGATCCGAAATCCGTGGAAATAATGGTGCAAAAATCCTTATTACAAATACAACATTTAACTCCTATACAGATGGCTATGCAGCAACTTGGGAGAAAAAGGTCAACATTAAATTTGTCGATTGTAAATTTAATGGAGAATATATTGCCGGATATGGAGATTCAACTACAGGATCCAATTGTACAATGGAAAACTGTATTCTTAACCATGCTAGGTTAATCATTAGTACTAATTGCAGACTCGATGCAGTTAACACCACTTTCACTAATTCATCCCCTTCTTCTGCAATAACCTTTAAACAATATTCATTTGGAAATATTACTGATTCATACTTTATTAACAATTCTGCAGAGTATGGTGCCGGAATCAATCTGAATGATTATGCAAATGTAAATATTACCAACTGTCATTTTATCAACAATACTGCAGGAGACTGTGGTGGAGCAATTGCCGCTGCCGAAACATCCAATGTAAACATCACCAATCCAGAATATATAAATAACAAGGCAAAAATATTGGGAGATGATTTTTATCAGGCACAGTCCAACAGGGATAAAATTTATGTAGGTGTTGAAGCTAACGGAACAGGAACCAATACTAGCAGCTTAGCAAGTCTCAAATTTGCAATCAACAATATTATGGAAGGAGGAATAATTTATTTAACTTCAGGAAACTATACTGGTTTCAATGTCAATAAAAAAATGACATTATACGGACTGGGAGAAGTCTATATCACAGGACATACTTTAGTATATGCTTCTGGAGTTAAATTCTTCGGTTTAAAATTTGTTAATTTGAGTAATGGGGCTTCAGGCATTACAAATAGGCCTCTGGTATGGTATGGAGATTATGGTCTTCTTCAAATGTGTGATTTTATAAATAACACTGCAAACTGGGGATTTTCTGCTGTAATATGGAATGGAAATTACGGAACAATATCTGAATGTAATTTCATAGGAAATACTGCTAAAATGTCTTTTGAAGAGACTTATAAGGAATGTGCTGCATTACGGGTTATAGGTTCAAATTTAACTATAACAGAAAGTAATTTTTATGACAATGCTGCATCCAAAGGTCCGGCAATCTATGCAACTGAGGCTTTAACCATAACAGATTGTGAATTTAAGAATAATATAGCAAAAGACAGTAAATTCACACAAAAAGGTTCTGAAAACAATGTTACTATTAATTTCGCTAACAGCGATACATTTTTAAATGCAATTTTCACTAATGTCACAGAAGGAAACAGATTTACTAATGTAAGATACTGGGACGGCACAGGACTTAAAAATACAAATCAGGGTTATCCTACAAATAAAGGAAATTATACTATTAATATTAAAGTATATGAGAAAGTAACTGGTATTTTATTAAATGAAACAAACCTTATAACAGATATTAATGGCAGTGTTTCAATTAATAATTTGGATCCTAATTATTACCTTATTGTAGTATCACACTATGTTGGTGAGACTGTATCAACTAGCGGCAATTTTGAATTTGCATATGGTAAAAAAATCGCACCTATGGATATAATTTTTAGCAATAACATTAATCCTGGTGATGATTTGATTGTTGTTGCTAATTTACCTGCTGATGCTACTGGTAATGTGACATTTACATTAAACAATGTGACTTATGTTAGAAATGTTAGTGATGGTCAGGCTGTTTTAACTTTAAAAGCTTATAATTTGGTGGGTAAATATCCTATTACTGCACTTTATAGTGGTGATAGTGTTTACTATCCTCAAGATGCTGATGTTATTTTAGCTATTACTCCAGTTTTAACTTCTAATGTTGTTATTTCTAATGATGATGTTATTGCTATTGGTGATACTGTAACATTAACTGGTAAAGTTAACTTTAACATTGTAAATGGAGTATTACAATTTGTTATTAAATCTGGTAATGATGTAGTTATAATTAATGGTACTAGAGGTGCTGCTCCTGGTGTTTGGAATGCAGATTATAAATTCACACAAACCGGAAACTATATAATTTCAGCACAATACTATGGAATTAATATGGATGTGACTGAAGGAAGTGTAACTGCACGTAACATTTCACAAATCAATGTTTCTGCAGATACAATAGATTATAAACAAGATGCAATTATTAAATTCACCGTACCAGTTAATGCCACAGGTGTAATTGCTCTAACTATAGGTACTGAAACAAAAACTGTTTCTTTAAATCCAGGTCATAATGGAACTATTTTATATCCTGTTTCTGGTTTAAATGCTGGTGAATATACTGTTATTGCAGAATACCTTGGTGATTTAGTATTCGCACCATCATTTGCTAATACAACATTAACCGTTAACAAAATCAACACAGAACTACTAATCAACTCCATTAACAATAATAATATTATAACAATTAGTGCTAATATTGATGAAAAAGCTACAGGAACTATTGTTATATCAATTGGAGGCAACATATTCAATGTTAACAGTGGTGAGGAAAAAACTGTAAGTGGTTTAGAAGCTGGAGTATATGATATTAGTGCAGTTTATAATGGAGACGTTAATTTCAACCCACAAACAAATATGTCTAATGTTGTCATCACTAAAAAGCCAATTATTATTACTGCAAGTGCTAATCCTATAATGGAAGGAGAAACTGCAATAATTACAATTACAAGCAATGTTAATATCACTGGATATATTTTCATTGATATTTATAAAATAAACACCTTTGCCAATATTAATGGTACAACCACTGATGCAAAAATTAATGATTTACCTGCTGGTGTATACACTGCTACTATTAAGTTTAATGGTGATGATACATATGAAGGAAACACAACAACTGTTAAAGTTACTGTAAATCCATTAACTCCATCTTCAGTTGATCCTAAAATGAACCTCACATATATTAAAGATGTTAATTTAGGAGCAAATGT
>SUTL01000128.1 GCA_015062925.1 Methanobrevibacter thaueri | reverse complement strand
CCATTAAAGTTAACAGTAACTGTAACATTTTTAATTGGATTTCCGTAGATGTCTTTGAGTGTTGCTATGATGTTTGCATCATCATTATAAACACAAACCACATCAGCAGCAGTTATACTGGTTGGTAAAACTACATTTAAACTAATATTTTCAGTACTGTTTAAATATAATCCATTTCCAGGATAATAAACACTGTAATGGTTTTTATCACTAACACCAATGATAGTAACGTTTGCCCTACCATTAACTACAGTAAATGTAGTATTTATAACACCATTCACTAATAATGTAACGGTTCCGTTAACATCACTTGGTAATGTAACAAATACAGTAACATTACCATTTAATTTAACATTGGAAATATATGATAAATTCATTTTAGGATCAACGAGACTGCTAAGTGGGTTAACTGTTACTTTAACACTTGTTTTGTTTGAGTTATATGTTTTATCACCAGAATAAGTAACATCAGCAGTGTAATTACCAACTGCTAATCCTTCAATTGGAATGTTTGCTGTTTTACCTGTAATTTCAACATAGGTTTTTATTCCATTGATTTCAACAAAAATCTGTCCTGTAACATTTTCATTTGTTGAAGCAATGATAATTGCAGTTTGGCCTTCAACAATTATTTCAGCACCAGCAGTAAGATTAACATCTTTTTTATTTATTACAGCATGAGTTACATTATTTTTTGGATTGTAATTATTATCTCCTTCATAAATTGCACTGATATCATATTTTCCAGGAGTTAAATCAGTGATTTGTATTGATCCTCCATTAGTAATATCGTAGAATTTACCTCCTACAGAGATAATAATTTTACCAGTAGCACTAGGATTTAAAGTTGCATTAATTGTTAAAACACTATTATTATTGATACAATCAAGTAATAAATCAGTTTCAATTTTATTAACTGTGAAATTTGTATTAGCGCTTGATGGAGCGAATACTAAATCTCCAAGGTATTCTGCCATAACAGTATATTCACCAGCATCTAAATTAGGAATAGTATATGTAACGATTTCACTGTGACCTGGATTTAAAGGAACATTATAAACATCATCACCAACAATTAAAACAATTACACCAGTAGCATTAACTGGTACAGTGAATTTAATAGTTGCATTTTGATTATAATCTATTGTATCTGCAGAAACATTAATTTGTGAAATATCACGTACAGTTACACTTCCTTCAGTTACATCCAAGTTAATTCCATAATAATTTGCAGAGATTATGTAGTTTCCGGTTTGTGTGAATTTATAATCTGCATTCCAAATACCAAAACCATCACCTCTAGTACCATTAACAACAATAACATCATTACCAGATTTTATAACAAACTCTAATACTCCGTTTACAATGTTAAAGTTAACTTTACCAGTTAATGTTGCAGTATCACCAACAGCAATAACATCATCATTATAAATAACAACATTAGAATTAAGAACAGGAGCAATAGTTAAAACAACATCAGCATCCTGAGGATAGTAAACACTATCTCCACTGTAAAGTGCAGTAATAGGATATTTACCTACAAGATTATATGCTTTTAAGGTTAAAACAGCCTGACCATCACTAATATTTCTAACATAAGTTACATTGTTTAATGTGAATGTTACATTACCTGTAGCATCATCAGGCAAATTAGCAACAACAATTAAATCATCACCAGGATTAATATTATCACTGTAAATTATATCCATTTTAGCGATTTCTTCACCATATGCAAATTCAAAAGTGGTGTTAATTGCACGTGTTTCACCAACAGGATGTGATAATACAATACGATAATAATTAGGATTTATATTATTAACATAAATTTTTCCGTCGTCATCAGTCATATTATTATATTCTTCAAGTAATGTACCAGTTACTTTTTCAAATAATTTAACATTAACTAAATAACCTGATTTATTTGTAGGATATCCATTATTGGTATTTTTAAGTTGATTTCCTTCCCAATACTTAACATTATTAAAATTAATAATTGCACTATCATTACGTACATATATTGCATTTAAATATGTATCAGCATTGGTGAAAGTTACATTAATATTATTTGAATAAGTAGCATATGCAAATTTACTATTTGATGCAAAATTATCTTTAAATTCACAATTAGAAATTGATAATGAAGAATTAGTGGTGATTGCAGCACCCCTTCTTGCAGAATTATTGTAAAACATGGAATCACGAATTTCCATACCTGAACCAGTTACATTTACTGCAGAATAATAAGTATATAGAAATGTTGCTGCATAATTATATAAAGATTGATTATAAAAAGTACAACCCATAATTAATCCATCATTTCCATTCCAATGTACAATGTCAGCAGCTCCACAAAGACAGTTGATGAATTTGGTGTTGATGAGTTTACCGTTATCCCCATACCAAGTCAAAATTGTATACCAGTTTATATTATCAACAAAATTAAAACTATTAATTGCCACATCAGAAGCATATACAAGAACTCTAACGGTTGGTCCAAATATTACATTATTATATCCCATAAGAGTTACTGGTTTATAAACATTAAAACCGTCAGTATAGTTTCCACTTGTGAAAATTATTTTTCCCCCTTCTTTAATGTTATTTAATGCATATTTTACACTAGAAGGATTACTTTCAGTACCATTACCTACACCATCAGGAGCAACATATATTTCAGACCTATTTGAATTTGGCTGATAGAAATCATCACCTTCAAGGCCTGCCTTATTATTATCATATTCAGAATTATTAACTATTATATTAGCATGTTCATTGGCAAAAATCGCCCCACCACACTCACTTGCAGTGTTATTAATGAAATGACAATTAGAAATTACTGCATTGACAGTACCATCCAGATTAATTGCCGCACCTTGAATTGCTTTGTTATTTATAAAATAACAATCAGTAAATGTAGCATTATAAACATCAATTATATCAATTGTTGAATAAATTTTTGAAGAAACAACAATGTAAAGAGAAGAATCCCAATTATAAAATCTTGAATTAGATATATTTAATTGATTTACCCCTTGATTATAAATTATATTTCCATTATCAAAAGTACAATTATCAATATTCATAGAATATGGTTTTCCACAAAGGGAAGTATTATATAAATAACAATTATAAAACCATCCTGTTATATTCTTATTCTGTACATCTTGGAATGATAATCTAGCACTATCAAATGATGTATTAATAAGTTTTAAATTTTGATAAGAATCTATAATAAACTGAGAGTTTTTACTGAAAGTACAATTTTCAATAACACTGCATCCACGTTTGTTATTATTATTGTTACTAATTACCCTACCAGTTATTTCATGAAATGTACAATTAACAATTTGTGTGACCATAGATGATTTTATTGCAGTACCCATTAATAATCTACCATCATCATAATCAAAGTCCATAAATTCACAATTATAAACATTAAGATCATAATTTCCAACTGCATATACACATGCCCCATCAATAGTATTAAATTTTGTTTTGTCAAAACCCCAATTATCAAATACAATATTATTTAATGTTGCATTTTTTGTAATTTTAAATATTCTGGATTCACCTGCCCCATTAATAGTATGGCCATTACCATTAATAGTAACTGCTTTATTAATATTTATTCCTGAACGGTCACCATTATTAAAAGAAATATCCCACATATAATCTTTTGTTAAATTAACCACATTATTATTATTTATTAAACTCTGTAGTTCGGTGAAAGTACCGTATTCACCCGCAGATACTTTATCAGATGATTCAGCACTTCCCAGATTATTTTCATCTACTTGATTACTATTAACACTATCTACCGTATTAACATCATCTATTGAAACAGTAGAGGTATTTTGTTCAACATTACTTTGAACATCACTTATATTTTCATTTGCACTTACCGCAGAAACGGTTATTGCAAATATTAATATTAGTGAGATAATTAAAATCTTTGAATTGAAATTC
Organism: Methanobrevibacter thaueri; assembly: GCA_015062925.1. Taxonomy (GTDB): domain Archaea; phylum Methanobacteriota; class Methanobacteria; order Methanobacteriales; family Methanobacteriaceae; genus Methanocatella; species Methanocatella thaueri_C. The sequence continues at coordinate 35 of SUTL01000128.1, read as the reverse complement.
ATAATCATATTACCTCTTAAATACCAATTTAAAAC
>SUTL01000019.1 GCA_015062925.1 Methanobrevibacter thaueri | reverse complement strand
ATGTTTTGGAGATTGGTCGTAAGGATGATGAGATTCGTGAGTTGATTGGTGTTAAGGAGTCTTTGGAGAAGGTTAATGAGGATAATGTTTTGGAGATTGGTCGTAAGGATGATGAAATAAAAAGTTTATTTGAAGATAATAAACATCTTAAAGAAATTAATTCGAATCATGAAATGATGTTAAATACAAAAAATAAAAAGATTTCTGCATTAGAAAAAGAAAATAACTCCCTTCATAATATAAATCTAAATAATATCAAAAAAATTACAGAAAATGATGTTGAACTAGCAAAATTGAATGAAGAAAATGAAATTTTAAAAGATAACTTATCTGAATTTGCTAATGAAAAAATAAATTTGAAGATTCAAAAAGATCAGATAGACAAAATCGAAAAAGAAAAGGAATTCTTAGAGCAAATTAATAATGAGAATACTGAGATTATTCTTAAAAAGAATCAGAATATTGTTAAGTTAGAAAAAACATTGGAAAAACAAATAAATGATAATGAATCTATGCAAAATGAAATAATTTCTTTAAAAATTAACATTGAATCTCTTTTAGAAAAAATTGATAAAAAAGAACGTAAAATAAAAGATTTAAACTCATTGTCTTCAAATTTATCTGATGAAATTAAATTGAAAGAAAATAAACTAGCTAAATTATTTAATCAAATTGATCATTTAGAATTAATTAATGAAAATAAAAATAATATTATTAATTCTCTGAAGGATAATGATAAGTCTATTGAGTTGGAGTCTTTACGTGAGGATTATGATAGTTTATTGGATAGGAATTCTCAATTGTCAAAAACTAAAATGGAACAGTTTGAAAATATTAAAAGTTTGAGATATGATAAAAAATCCTTAATAAATGAGGTAAATAGTTTTGAAAATAAAATTAATCAATTAAATAATACTATTAAAGATTTGCAAAAAATTAATGAAAATAAAAATAATATTATTAATTCTCTGAAGGATAATGATAAGTCTATTGAGTTGGAGTCTTTACGTGAGGATTATGATAGTTTATTGGATAGGAATTCTCAGTTGTCCAAGACAAAAAATGAACAAGTTAAAGTTATTAACAGTTTAAGAGATGAAAATCAAAATTTAATTGCTGAAGGCAACAAAAAAAATAAACAGATATCTAGTTTAAAAAAGAATATTGAAGAAAAAGCCCTAACTATTGATTCATTAAAAGACAATGATAAATCTGTTGAGTTTCAATCGTTGCAGAGGGATTATGATATTCTATTAAATGAAAATTCTCAATTATCCGAAAATAATAACAATCAGTTTGAATTGATTAATTCTTTAAAAAATGAAAAAAAAGAGTTAATTTCAGAATGCGATGATAAAAATAGGAAAATAGAAGAGTTAATTAATTTCAATGGAGAACTTGAGCTTAAAGAACAAAAAAAATCGAGAGATTTAGTTGGTGTTGAGAATGAAAATAAAAACTTAGAAAAAAATAACATTAGTTTATTAAAAATTAATGGGGAGCAAAAAGAAAAAATTAGAAGTCTAAAAAAAGAGAAAGAAAATCTAATTAAAACGGTTAGAGAGTATAAAAATTTAGTTGAAGAATATGAAAATTCATCAAGTTGGAAAGTAACTAAACCGTTAAGGGATGCAAAAAAGTTACTAAAATAAATTATTTGAGGTTCGTTAAATGAAACCTATTGATTATCTTAAAAAAGATTATGCTGATGGAAATAATAAAGAATATACTTTTAATGAATTCATAAAAAAGAATTATTATAAAATTATTTCTGAATCTAATTTATTCGATGAAATATGGTATAAAAATAATTATCCTGATGTTTATAATAATAACATAGATCCTATTAAACATTATATCGAAATGGGTGTTGAAGAAAATTGCAAACCTAATGCTTTTTTTGATTCTGAATGGTATTTGGACTTTTATAAGGATGTAAAAAATAATAATTTAAATCCATTTATACATTATATTCTTTATGGGCAGTATGAAAAACGTTTTACAAGCTTTTCAGATTACTTATTTTCAAAATCTGATTTTCGAAAGGAAGCTCAAATTAATAGTATTATTAAAGCTTTAACTAATAAAATTTCAATTATTATTCCTATTTATAATGCTTTTGAAGATACAAAACTATGCATTGAAAGCGTAATAGAAAATACTTCTGGGAATTATGAATTGATATTAATTAATGATAATAGTTCGGATAGCAGAATCGAACCTCTTTTGGCAAATTTTTCTAAATTAGATAATATTAAAGTTATTACAAATAAATCTAATAAAGGATTTGTTAAAAATGTCAATATAGGGATGAATTCATCAGATAATGATGTTATTTTATTAAATAGTGACACAATTGTGACAAAAAAATGGCTTCAAAAATTAGTGACATTAGCATATTCTAAAGAAAATATCGGTACAGTCACCCCAGTTTCAAATAATGCTGGTGCATTTAGTGTTCCAAAAATTAATGAGGAAAATAGAATTCCAGACAATTTGAACATACAATCTGTAGGGAATATAATTGAAAAGTCCTCAAAAAGAATTTTTATGAGTGCACCTACTGGAAATGGATTTTGTATGTTTATTAAAAGAGACACTATTAATTCTGTTGGTCTTTTTGATGAAGAAAATTTTGGGAAAGGGTATTGTGAAGAGAATGATTTTTGTATGAGGGCAATAAGTAAAGGTTGGATTAATGTTATTGATGATACGACCTATATTTATCATAAAAAAGGTGTTTCTTTCTCTGAAAAAAGAGAAAAACTCATAAAAGAACATAGGAAAATTTTAGATAAAAAACACCCTACATATACTGCAGATGTCCGATTATTTTTACAATCTGATGAAATACAAAACGTTCAAGATAATGCGGGTAAAGGATTAAATAATTTTAATTCGTTAAAATTAGATAAAAAACGAATTTTATATGTTATACATAAGGCTACGGGAGGCACTCCTCAAACAAATAAAGATTTGATGAGTGTTGTTCAAAGGGAGTATGATTGTTATTTATTAACCTCTGATGGGAGTGAACTGATTTTATATCATTTTTTAAATGGGGATTTAATTGTTCTTGAAAAATGGGATTTAAATATTAAATGGTATGCTGAAATCTTTTTTATTCCTGAATTTAAAGAAGTTTATTATAATATTTTAACAAAATATTCCATTGATTTAATTCATATTAGACATTTAATTTTTCATACATTTGACTTGCCGTATATTGCAGATAAATTAAAGATACCTGTGATTTTATCCTTCCATGATTTTTATTTTGTCTGTTTATCGTATAATTTAATTGATGGGGATGATAAGTACTGTGCAGGTGAATGCACAAATGGAAATAATAATTGCCATATTCCAATGAACAATATTACTCAAATAAATAATATGAATAATTTTGTTTCTACATGGAGAAAACAAATAAATAATCTGTTTGGTAAAGTTAATCATTTTATTACAACTTCAGATATTGTTCGAGATATATTCTATAAGACTTATCCTACAATTGATTTAGAATCATTTTCAGTAATTGAACATGGTAGAGATTTTCATAAAATTGATGAAACCTTATTTGAAGTACCTTCCACTGATAAACCAATAAAAATTTTATTCATTGGCAATATTAATAAACAAAAAGGTTCTGAAATTATTAAAGAACTTAATGAGTTGGATAAAGATTCTAAATTAGAACTTCATTTTTTAGGTAAAACAATTTCTAGTTTGAAGAATATTGGTATTCATCATGGTGAATATGCTCGTGATGAGTTATCAAAGGAAATTCAAAAAATTAAACCATCATTTATTGGAATTTTTTCAATATGGTCTGAAACATATTGTCATACTCTTTCTGAAGCTTGGGCTAATGGTATACCGGTTTTATCTACAAAAATTGGAGTGTTGGAAGAAAGGATGGAAAGACATGGTGGTGGATGGTTTATTGATCACAATTCTATGAAAAATACATATGATTTAATTTTAAATATTGCTAATGATGAAAATGAATATTTATCAAAAGTAGATTCAGTTGAAAAAATTTCATTTAAGTCTATTTTAGAAATGGCTGAAGATTATTTAAATATTTACGAAACATTTATATAGGGGTGGAGAAATGCATTTTTTAATTTTATCTAAAAAAGAACATTTTTACAATGATTATATTAATGAAGATGTGCTTAATTCTGTTGATGCAACTTCATTGATATCTAATTCTGTAGTAAAGTATGAATTAGGTAAATTTATTATTTTTATTTACAATTATAATCATGTATATGAAGAAAAAGAGAATTATTCTTATTATTTTGATGATGATCAGGCTCTTTTAATTAATGGTGTTTTAACTATTGATGAAAAAGCAAGAGATGATGATATCAGAGTTTTTTTTGAAAAATTGAATGAGAATTCAGAGATTATTGGAGATTATCAAATATTTTCATTAAATAAGGAAGGTGATGGTTTTTGTAAAACTCCTCTTTCTTCAGTAAAAAAATTATTTTTTTATGAAGATGACTTCTGTTCTGTAATTTCTTCTGAAATAAAATTAATTGTGGATGGAATCTCTAAATTTTCTAAATCTAAATTTGTCAATAATTTTGATTTAACCTATATGTATGATACTTTTCATTCAGGTGCATTTTTAAAATATCCTAGACATACTATTTTTAAAGATATTAAACGAATTTTTCCTCATGATGAATTATTAATAAAAAATTTTAATTTTTTAGTTGTAAAAAATGATACAATCACTCCTCCGGAGTGGTTTATTAATCTTTATAAACAGGATAAAAATAAATTATATGATTGGTATTATGATAAATTATTGAAATATACTGAACAATTATTGTTTCAGTATAAAGATGACATATCTCATATCTCATTAGGATTAACTGGGGGTTTTGATTCAAGGGTTTCTGCTGTTATTTTAGATAAGGTATGTGGTAATCTCGGAATTAAATTTAAAACATTTACTTCTGGTCAAAATAATCACCCTGATGTGATTGTTGCTAAAAGTATTGCTGAATGTTTAGATTTAGATTGGAGTTATCGTGAACCTGTATCAAAAGAACATCCCTCTTGTCAAAATATTGAAGATTATTCTCAATCATTTTTTGTAACCCAGGGTGATTTTGATTCTAGAGATTATATAAAATATTATAAAAGGAATTTAGTTAATTCTAAAGGAATATCTCAAAAAGGTATGGATGCATATAAAAGAGGACCAATGACAAAAATTTGTTCGGGGAACATATGGTTTTCTAGGATAATTTTATTCATGAATAATTTCTTTTTACCATTATTTTTCACTGATTATGAGTTATGGTTTGGTCGTCTATTTTATGATGTTTTAGGAGATATTAAACTATATAAAGAATATGTATACAATATTTTAAAAAGGGCGAATCCTAAATTATTAGATATTCCATTTGCTGGTGATTATTTACCTCAAGTTGATGTTAAGGGAATTGATCAAGGTAATGCTCTCGCAACTGTCCATACAAGACAACCTTTTTATTGGGATTATGATTTTGTTCTAAAAAATTTAAAACCTTGTTTGGTTGAAAATTTCAATTATTTATCAGAAAAACAGTTAAATATTTTGAAAAAAGCCAATATTAATGAATTAGATTTTGTTTTAATAAAAGATATTAAACCTGATTTAGAAAAATTCAGAAAAGAAATTGAATTTGATGATTCAGAGATTATACATAATTTAATAATTAAATTTAAGTCACTTAAAGAAAACTCATTATATCCTCAAGAAAAGTCTTTTGTCGAATTTAAAAAAGATAAAAATTATGGGTATGTTACTCGTTTAACTCAATGGATGGATTATGCTTGTTCTGCAAATGTTAATTCATTCATTGAATTGGAAAAAAATGCTTCATTCACTATTGAATTAGATAAAATTAAATTTAAAGAGGATTATGAAATCATTAAAAACTCTGGAATGTTTGATGAAAAGTGGTATTTAAATAATTATTCATTAAATGACACTCAAGATGCAATATTACATTATTTAAGATTGGGTGTTAAAAAAGGATTTAATCCAAGTAAAAATTTTGATACTAATTGGTATTTATTAAAAAATGGTGATGTAAAACGCGCAGGAATTAATCCGTTTGTTCATTATATTAAATATGGTCAATTTGAGGTCAGAGTTCCTAAATTAATTTCTTTAGATGAATTACTCGCTAGTTCTAATAAAGTTATTAAAGGTTTAAATAATTATTTATTTGAATTGGATGAAATTAATCCACATTTTAACAATGATTATCTGTCTCAATTTAGTTTAACGAAATATCTAATTGAGTTCAACTCATTTTCTAATGAATTCAAAAATGAAAATATTGATTTTTATGATGTTGTTATCCCAGATAAAAGTGTTGTATGTAAGTCTAAATTACCATTTAAATTTAATAACTGCACTAGAAATATTGATTCCATTGATAATATGCTTGATTTTTCTAATGAACTAAAGATAAATCATTATTTTACTCATGATTCTCATTTAAATGTTAATGGAAATAAGTTGTTTGTGTCAAAAATTTTATCAATAATAAATGCTGATTTTAGTGAGAATAATTTAAATGAAGCGATTTCTAAAAATATGGTTAAAAAAAATATAGAGTATAAATTTGATTTATTGGATGAACAATATTGGGAATCAATTGAGAGTATAAAACGTGTCAAAATTAGTGATACTATTGAATATGAAAAAAATGAAAAGTGCATTGATATTAATAATCAGATTTTAGACACTTTTAAAAGTTTAGATGATTGTTCTTGTGAAATGTATCTTTCTGAAAATAGTTTTTCTAATTCTAAACTACTAATTTTCTATGAAGGAAATGCGAAATTTATGAAAGAATATTTTTCATTATATTTTAATAAAATATTTTTTTCACATTCTTCAGAATTAAATCGCAGTTTAATAAATTGGTTTAAACCAGATGTTGTTATTAGAATATTTGATGAAAGTGATTTAGAAATATTGTACTCTGAACTCTAAATAACTATTTAAGGTGATTAAATGGATTATAAAGATTTAAATGATAAACAAAAAGAAGATTATGATTTAATAGTTAAAAGTAAAGAATTTGATTCAGTTTATTATTGTTCAAAATATGATCTAGGTAAAAAAGTGAATCCTATAGTTCATTTTTTAAAAATTGGTGTTTTTGAGGGGTTCAATCCTTCACCTTCTTTTAATACAAATTTTTATTTAGATTATTATAATGATGTTAAAGAATCAAATATAAATCCATTTGTTCATTATTTAAGGTATGGAAAAAATGAACATAGGATTCCGAAGTTTTTAACCCTTGATCAAATTGAAAAATTAAATTTATCAGAAGAAAATATTAATGATTATTTGATTATTTTATATTCATCGGAATTTGATGAAAAATATTATAAAAGAAAGTATAATCTAAACGGATTTTCAGATCCAATTGCACATTTTGTGGAAGTTGGAGTCCATAAAGGATATAATCCTTCCCAAAATTTTGATACTCAATTCTATCAGAAATTTTACCTTGGTGAAGAAAATAATGATATTAATCCTTTTGTTCATTATTTAAAATATGGAACTTTTATGATTGCTACGCCCAAAATTTTTAAAATTAATGAAATAAATAATTTAAATCTGAACATGACTATAAAAGGTAAATCAGATTTCCTATTTTTAATTAATGATTCAAATAATGAGATTAGGCAACATTTTGATTTTTCATATAAAAATCAATTTGATAAATCTAATTTTTTAGAAAATTATTACTTCAAAAAAGAATTATTCAAAGATAATGGAATTGAATATTACTTTTTTGATGTTCCGGATAAAAGTGTTGTGTGCAAAGAGTTTTTACCATTTAATATTAAAACTATGAAACGTAATGTAAATTGTGTAAAAGAAATTGTTGATTTTAAAAATTTACTTAATATAAACCATTATTATAAACTGGATTCTCATTTAAATTTTGAAGGTTCAAATATTTTATCATTTAGTTTTTTACATTATATGGATAATAACTTACATATTAAAAAATGGAATAAACTATTAAATGAATATAGTGTTATATTTAATAAACCTATTCCAATTGATTTACTTTCGTTGAGGAATTGGTCTTATTCTGAAATGGGTAGGCGTATTTTAAAAAACAAAGTTAAAAATAATTTTGATTCAATTATTAAACCTTCCGAACTTCATTCAAAAGAAATCCCTAATCAGTATAGTTCTTATGGTCAGAGGGATTCTGTTCATTTTGTAAATCCCAATAGTTTATCTAATAAGAGGGCATTAATCTTTAGGGATTCTAGTTTCGATACTTTTAAATGGTATTTTTCTTTTTATTTCAAAGAAATATTTTTATGCTGGGATCATGGTTTTATTAATGAGGATATAATTGATTATTTTGAGCCGGATGTTATTTTTGAAATTAGAATTGAAAGGTTTATAGATAATTTACCAACTCCCGTATGGGTAAAAAATAAACGAGACATATTTAATCTTAAATTTTCATAACTTTTTTAATTAAATTTTTTAATAATATCGTTAATATTATAATAAAGTAGTAATATAATATAATTATGTCGTCTAAAATAAAATTATTACTTTTAATTTTGATTGTATGTATTATAGCAGGTATATTAATATTTGCTTCTGGTTTCTTTAATGAATCTAAAGGATTTAATGATATGGGAATTTCTTCTAATCATAATGATGATTGGAATAATAATAATTTAACTATTAATAGAACTGATAAATTTACTATATTGTCAAGTAATTCTAATTCTTCTAAATGGTATTCTCCTAATGATAACTTTACTAATAATTGTGTTATTGAATGGGATAATCATGGAAAATCAAACAGTTTTGATTTTTGTTTAATTTCTGATTCAAAAATGAAGAACGAAACTCCAATAAATTTTATAAATAATTTGAATATTAATAAGGATTGTCATGTTAAATTAGTTATTTTTAATGATACTATTTTACCTTATGTGGATGATGTAGCAAAAAGTCCATTGTCTCTTAAAACAAACAATGGTGATAATTTAATTTTCCGTTTTCAAATAAATCCAAATGGGGCTGATATTAAATATAGTAATTTTACTATTCATTCTACTTAGTATCATTTATTATTTACTAAAATCATACATATCTTGGGATTTAGATAGTAATGATGTAAGTAAATTTCGATTTACAAATTATTTTTGAGGGATATTTTTGAAGATTTCTATCGTAATTCATTCATATAATATGTTGCCTAATGAATTTATTAAACTTCAAGAATCTTTAATAAATCAAACATTTGGTTTTCATAATATTCAGATAATTATTGTAGATAATGGTTCAGTAATCTCCGAATCAAAAAATTTAATTTTAGAGTTTGAAAGAATATATGATAATGTTGATATTATATTATTTGATAAACACTGTAATGATTATGATGCATATAAGATAGGGTTGTCTAAAGTAAAAACAAATTATGTTATTCTGTTTAATTCACGAGATGTATTATATTCAAATTCTTGTGAGTTATTATACAATGCAGTCAACGAAAGTAATGCTGAAGTTGTTGTTGGAAATTATTATTCATTAAAAAATAAAAGTAATTTGGATGAATATTTTTCTAATGATTGTTTATTTTCAGATAATAATATTGATTATAATGTTTTAAATATTGATTTCGCATTAGGGTCACGAATTTATAAAAAAGAATTACTTGATGACATTTTTTCAATCAATGAAATCGAATCATGGGCTTATTTTAATTTTGAAACATTAATTAATGCTAAATCTGTAAAAATTATAAATAATATGATTATTCAGCTGAATGGAGACATAAAAAATAATTCTATATTTAATTTGGACAAACTATTAATTTTAAATAAATTAATTAAAGAGGAATACTCGGATTTAACAATTGCTATCAAAACACCTAATTTATCTAAGGATAAACATTGGGGGGATTATTTTTATTCAATAGCTTTGAAAAAAGCTTTTGAAAAAAAGGGTTTTAATGTAATTATTCATGAAAGAGAATTTTGGAACTCTGATGATAATGCAGATATAGTGGTTGTTCTTAGAGGTGTTGTTGAATATTCTCCTAAATCGAATCATATTAATATAATGTGGAATATTTCACATCCTGCTGATGTGTCTATTGATGAATATGAGAATTTTGATTTTGTATTTATTGCCTCTGAAAAATTCGCTAATGAGATTAATAATAAAACTAATGTTCTAGTCAAACCGTTGTTACAGTGTACTGATCCTGAAGTTTTTTATTATATTGATAATGAAAAATTTAATGATGAACTTTTATTTGTTGGTGTTACAAGAGGAATTTTTAGAGAAATTGTTAAAGATATTAATAAAACAAATCATAATTTTTCTGTGTATGGTTATGGATGGGACAGGTATATTAATAAAAAATTTATTAAAGGTGATTTTATTCCTAATAATATTTTAAATCAGGCATATTCATCATGCAAAATACTTTTAAATGACCATTGGGAAGATATGAAAGATAATGATTTTCCATCTAATAGATTATTTGATGCACTTGCATGCGGTACTTTTGTGATTTCTGATAATATTGAGTCTAGTAATATTCTATTTGAAGGAAATATTATTAATTACACAGATTTTAAAGATTTAAATAAGAAAGTTGAGTATTATTTAACACATGACGATAAGAGAAAATCAATTGCTAATGTGGGTAGGGAAATTGTTTTAAAATATCACACGTTTGATAATAGAGTTGATGAAATATTGGAGATTTTAAAAAATTATAATTACAATAGGTTTTTAATTAAATAAAAATAAATTATTTCATAGGAATAAATTTGGCCTTAAATCGGTGAGTATTATGTCTCATAAAGATTCAAATTTTAATAATATAAATGATTATTCAAAAAAACATGAATTAACAAATATTTCAATGGAAGATAATATAATTAATAATGATTCTGATAAAAAAATTGAGATTACTGAATTACTTGAGCAAATTAATTTAAAAAATGATGAAATTGGTTTTTTAAAAAATAAAATTTCTGAAAGGGATTCTATTATTAATTCTTTAAAAAAGGACATTGAACTATATAATGCAAATGAACATAATACAAAAAATATCGTTAATTCATTAAATTCGGAATTAAATTCTTTAAATATTGAATTAAATAAAAAAAATTCATTAATTGAAGATTTTAGACAGGTCATTTCTTTTAAAGATGAAAAAATATCAAATTTAAATAATCATCTAGTTGAAACTGAAAACAATTTGAATTCAATTAAGGGAGAAATTATTTCTATTGAAAATGAAATTGAGCATAAAAATATTCAAATTAATTCTTTAAATGTTTTAAATGAAAATTTGAAGAATAATTTAAATGAGAAGAATGAATTTATAGATAAATTAGTTAGTGATTATGAAAATAAAATGATTGATATGCGTGATTTGTTAAATGATGAAATTTTTAAAATGGACGAGAAACTAAAAAACATAGAAGAAAATTATAAAAAAGAAGTTTTTCAATTAAATGTATCTATTGAAGAAAGAAATAAAAATATTTCTCATCTTAAAAAAACTATTTCATCTAAAGAAAATTTCAACATGGATTTAATTGACGATAATAATAAATTAAATAAATTAATTTCTAAAAAAGAAATTCAAATTCAAAATTTGACAAGAAATTTATCTAAATTAGAAAATTCAACAACTGTTAAATCAATTTCTTTAAAAAATGAAGAATTGGATATTATTAAAAAGAATCTTGATGAGAAAAATAAGGTTATAGAGCTATTAAGGGAAGAAATAACCGTTTTAAATTCTATAATTGATGAAAAAGATAAATTTGCAAATAGTTCGTGATGTGATTTTATGAGAAAAATTTATGAGTTAAACATAGTTCCATCATTATTAAAAAGGTTTAAAGTTAACAAATTAATTATTTGTGGGTCATTAGAAAAAGTACTTTTGAATCAAATTTATAAGTATTGTAACGAGAATGAGTGTTCATATAATATAATAAATTTTGAAAAATTAGATGAAAATACTATTGCGGATTATTCTTTGAATGCACTTCCAAATTTTAAAGATTATGGAGCCATATTTTTAAATGATGATCCTAATTGGTTCACGGTTTTTAATGAATTGAACATTATTAAAAATCATAATGAGGAGTTTCCATTGGTTTTTATTTGTCATGATAAATTTCCCTATAGATTTAGAGATGCTTATTTTGACCCCAAATTTATTCCTGATGAGTATAAGTGGGAATATTCTAAACAATTTCCAATTTTAATTGATGGTAATGAATTAATTATTGAAGATGGATTTTTCCATGCTACTGTAGATAATACTCCTCGAAATGGTGTTCATATTGCAGTTACTGATTTTTTAAATGAGAATTGTGATGTGGATATTATGGATTTTATATTAATTAATGAAATTGTTATTTTATATCCTAAAAATAGTATTAGTCAAATCAGATTAAGTATGTTGGATGATGAATTTAAAGATAATGAGGTTAGTTATGATTCCTTTTCAAAAAAATTCACACAGGTGGAATTATTATTAAATTATATTGACAATTTAAAATCAGATTTAACCAATATTGATGATTTTAAGGTTAAATTATTTGAAAAAGATAAACTTATTGATGATTTTGAAAATAAAAATAAAGTTCAAGATGCTCAAATGAATTATATTAACACCCAAATGGATTCAATTGAATCAGAATTGAGTCTTAAAAATTCTAAAATTAAACATATTCAATCTAAATTAATGAATAAAGAATTAGAAATAGATAAATTAAATAATGAACTTTTTGATGCAAATAATCAAGTTAATTCACTTAAAAATGATTTAAAAGAACAACAAGACATTACTAAACAATATGAATATGAGATTAACACTCAAAGGAGTGAATTATATAATGACCGATATTCCGAAAAGAATATTGAATCTCTAAAAAATGAATTAAATAATAAAGATATGATGTTAAATTCAATTAAAAATCAGTATAATACACAATTATTTAAATTAGATAATAAGGAATATTGTATTAGTTGTTACAAATCTGAAATTGAAAATAAAACTTTGGAAATAAATTTTCTAAAAGAAAATTCTCTTATTAAAAAAATTTTCAGCCCTTTTGCATATTTTTATTTAATTTTCAAATCAAATCCTAAAGAGTTATATTTGAATTATAAACTATATAAATTGCTGCAAAATAGTAAATGTTTTGATATAGGGTATTACTTAAATAATAATAAGGATCTTCAGAATAGTTTGTGGTGTAAATATTTTTCACCTGAATTGCATTATGTATGTAAGGGTTTTGAAGAGAATAGAAAATTCAATAAAAAATATTATAATAGGAATTCTAAAATGGAACTTTTGGAATATATTTTAAAATGCCAAGAATAATATTCATAAACTTATTTTATTTTTTTTAAATAGATTTTTTATTATATTTTATCATTTTTTTTGAGTTATTCATAATCATTAAATTTATATTGTACTTATTTCATAATCATTTGTATAACTGTTTTTCTATGGATTATGTTGTATATATTATGTAGTTTAGTTGATTAAAATGAAGGGAATAGTATTAGCAGGAGGATCAGGAACTCGTTTATATCCAATTACAAAAGCAGTATCAAAACAGTTACTTCCATTATATGATAAACCAATGATATATTATCCTATTTCGGTTTTGATGCTTGCTGGAATTAAAGAAATATTAATTATATCCACTCCAAGAGATTTGCCTATGTATAAAAATCTTTTAGGTGATGGGTCTGATTTGGGTATTTCATTTAAATATGAAATGCAATATAAACCGGGGGGTCTAGCTGAAGCATTTCTAATTGGTGAAGACTTCATTGGCGATGATAATGTTGCTTTAATTTTGGGAGATAATGTTTTTCATGGCCATAGATTCTCTGAAATTTTAACAAGAGCAAAATCTCTAAACGAAGGGGCAGTTATTTTTGGTTATTACACTAAAAATCCAGAAGCATTTGGTGTTGTTGAGTTTGATGAGGATGGAAATGTTTTATCCGTTGAAGAAAAACCTGAAAATCCAAAATCAAATTATATCATCCCAGGACTTTATTTTTATGATAATGATGTAGTTGAGATAGCTAAAAATGTAAAACCCTCTGCAAGGGGTGAAAAAGAAATCACTTCTGTAAATGATGAATATCTTAAAATGGGCAAACTTAAAGTTGAACTGTTAGGTCGTGGAATGGCTTGGCTTGATACAGGAACTCATGATGGCCTTTTGGAAGCAGGTAATTTCATTGAAACGGTTCAAAAAAGACAATCTTTATATGTGGCTTGCCTTGAAGAAATTGCTTTTAATTTAGGATATATCTCAAAAGAAAAACTTTTAGAATTAGCTGAACCTCTCAAAAAAACAGATTATGGCAAATATTTAATTAGATTAGCTCAAAATTCAGATAAATAAAAGGGTAAAAAAGAATCATATGATAAGAAAAATAACCTTTTATTTATATTGTGATTGTTATGATTTTTATTTTTATGAATAAAAATCTAAATTTTTATGGGTATCTATTTTTAATTGATTTAATTTTAGATAAATCTAGTATATTAAAGTTAATGCCATAAGTTTTTAAAACAAATGGCATTTTTGTAGGTTGTAAGCAAATATTTGATTTGCTAATTATAATTTTAATTTTCTTTTTGATAAAGTTTATCGGCAAGTTTTACAGTTTCAATGGGTTGAATTATTTTGCAGAGTGGGATAATTTGGGAAATATATTTCAAAGTCTAAAAAATAATCAAAAAATTGTTATCGATCATTTGCATATATGTCATAACACGGGAATTTGGTAAAATCAATTAATAAGTGAGATTTAATGGTTAAATGTATCTACTCTACCATGACTGGATGAAATTTACGTGTTAAATTGGAAGCAATGTTTTCATATATTAGAACACGTCTTGAACGGATTATATTATCAATTTGCAATGTATGATTATGAGTTCGAGTATATGTGCTATTTGTATTGCATAATTTTAATTTTGTACTTATATTAATTAATTTCGTAATTAATAATTCGCATGTGTGAATTAAAAAATAGTTAAATTATTTGTAGGTTTTTGAAGTATGTTGTGTTTGTTTTTTGGGGTGTGGAGTTTTTCAATATTGGACCATCTTTGAATGTTTCTTGTAGAAATGTTTGATTTTATTTGGAATTAGTTTGCATTAATTATTTTTTTCAATTATTTTCTAACATATACTTCTAATAAATCCCATTATATGTAAAAAGTGTCAATCTGTAACTTTCTTATGTAAGTTATGCTAATAAATTATATTAGGAGATTAAAATGAAAGTTGTTTCTATTACTATGGTGAAAAATGAAGTTGATATCATTGAGTCTTTTGTCAGATACCATTTAAATATTGTTGACGAGATGATTATTTTAGACAACTGCAGCAGTGATGAAACTCCATTAATAATCACTAAATTAATAGGTGAAGGGCTTCCTATTGTATTCATCAGGGATTTAGATAATAATTATAATCAATCATTTAAAATGAATCTGTTGATGGAAAAAGCATTCAAGGAACATAATGCGGATATTGTTTGTGTTTTGGATGTCGATGAGTTTTTAATATCTTCTGAAAATTCAAATCCCCGTGAAATTTTAAACAATCTTGATTTGGATGAATATTATCTTGCAAAATGGATTACATACATTCCCACTGAAAATGATTCCAATGATTTGTTTATTCCAAAAAGGATTACTCATGTTAGAGATGAAAATTTAGAACGCTTTTTTAAGGTCATTGTTACAAAAGGAATCTTCTTTAGTTATTCTCCTAACTTGGAAATGGGAAATCATAACTTGACATTCCCCGATTCAAATAATCCTCCTAAAAGTTTACAGTTACCTTTAAAAATTGCTCATTTTCCAATCAGGTCAATCGAACAATGTATTTCTAAGGTCAGCGTGGGCTGGCCTAATTTGGTTTCAATAAATACGCAAAATAAGTCATGGGGCTGGCATTGGAGAAACATTTTTGAAAAAATAAAATCCCATAAAAATATCGATTTTAAAGATTTGGAAAATTTTGCTAAATATTATGCTCTTAAAGATTTTGGCGATGAAATCAAAATTATAGCTCAGCCAATTAATCTTGATTTCTGCAAAAACATTGAAATAAAATATCATTTTAGGTATAATTATTTAAGAAATATTTTAGATGGTTATGAACAGTCTTCAAAACAGTTAATGTCATTTAAAAGATTAGTTGCAGGCAATGGACTTGTAAGTTTGAATAGTGACTATGAAGTCATAAAAAATTCAAAACTATTTGATGAGGAATGGTATAGAAATATATATGGTTTGGAAGATGATGTTAATCCTATTGTTCATTATTTGATTACTTGGAGAGAAAATCTGAATGATCCAGCAGACTTTTTTTCAACAGAATTTTATCTAAAAACACATGTTGATGTTGATAATGCAGGAATGAATCCGTTTGTTCACTATATCAGGTATGGAAAAAACGAAAATAGAAAAATATTCCATTCAAAATTAAATGATACTAATTGTTCTTATTAATGTATTACTTTAATTACTAAATGTTTCAAAACATATAATTAATGTTATAAAAATAATGGTGAAGATATGAAAGGTTATATTTCATTGAAAAATGATAATCCTATAACTAAATTTGACGACGATAAGTTGGGGAGAAAAAAGTTTGCATGCCAATTTAGAAGCATAATTAAAAATTATAATAGTAAAAAATGTTTATCTTTAGGTTTAATGGGTCCTTGGGGATCTGGAAAGACTTCTCTTGTTAACATGATTTTCGAACAAAATGATGAAAACATATTGTCTAAAAGAAAGTTTAAAGTGATGAGATTTAATCCCTGGAATTTCTCTAAACAGCAGGATTTATATTTCCAGTTTTTCGATCAATTAAAAGATATCCTCATTTCAAATGAATATGATGTGGGAAATCGTAATAAGATTAATGATACTGTTAAAGAATATTGGGAAAAAATAATGTATAATAGCACAATATCTTTAAGTTTAAAAGGATTTGTATCTTATTCAAAATCTCTTGGAGATAAACCTCTGGAAAAAACTAAGCATGATTTGAGCAGAATACTTAGGCGAATAAACTATAAATTGATTATAATTATTGATGATATTGATAGATTAACAGATGATGAAATTCAACAAATTTTCATTTTAGTTAAAGCATTGGCTGATTTTCCAAATATAATTTATATTTTGCCGTTTGATAAAAAAGTTATTGTAAATTCGCTGGATAAATTGCAAGGGGGATATGGTAATGAGTTCTTGGATAAGATTATTCAATTGCAAATTGATGTTCCTAAAATTTCTTCACATAAAGTAAAAAATATATTCAAAGACGAATTGTATCATGTCCTCGAATCTGAAAATAGGATTTTGGATGGTGAACGCAATATTTGGTTGACATTATCCTTTTTAACAACTGTACGGGATGTTAATAGGTATGTTAATAGTTTAATATTTTATCTTCCCCTTATGGAAAATGAGTTAAATGATTTTGATTTTATTTTATTAACTGGAATTCAACTTTTTGAAAATGAGGTTTACCATGAAATTGCGGATAACAAAACATTTTTCACTAAAAGCTTAATGAAAAAACCAGATGAAAAAACATTAAAAAAATATAAAGAGATTTATAGCAACATCCTTAATAAACGGATGAAAATTAGTGAGGAAGCATTGTCTGAAGTTTTAAATGCATTATTTCCTCAATTGGTTAATTTAGAAATGAATTGGGATTTGAGTAATCAACGTTCAGAGTGGAACTCTAATTTGAGATTATGCAGTTCGGAAATCTTTGATAAATATTTCGAATTCACTCTTGGAGAATTTGAAATGTCAAATGCCTTGTTTAATAGCATTATTCAATCAGATGATTATGGGTATATAAAGGCTGAAGTTCTAAAAAATGATAGTAATCATAAATCTGAGCATTTTCTAGAGAAATTACGAGATAATGCTAGAAATATTAATCCGAATAACATCAAATTATTTTTTAGATTACTATATGATGTTGGAGATAATTTAGATGTTGAAACTGGAAACATTTTATTTTCGAAAAATACATTATTACTGCAGAATATTGGAAGTTTGTCAAGAAGATTAGATGATTCACAATTATTTGATGCTATGGATTATGCGATTAAACATGCTGAAGATGGTTTATATTTGCTCGTTGATGATTTATCGATTCATGATAAGATTAATCAGAGATATAGATTTAAAAATCAAAAAAGCACTCATCAAAAACGTTTATCTGATTCACAATTAGATGAATTGGAAAGACATGCGTGCATCAAAATTAAAAAATGGGCTGAAGATGGAAAGATATTTAGTGTTTATAGGGCAATTGAAGTAATTTATGAATGGTATTACTGGGATAATGAAGAATATACTAAATTTATTAATAAAACAATTGATGATGATGAGAATTTGATTAAGTTATTAATGCTTTTTATTATGAATTGTGATGGTGAAAATAAAAAAATAACTCACTGTGAATTTGATTTAGATTCAATGGAAACCATATGTCCAATTAATGAGATATATGGTAGAGTTTATACCATTAATCAAAATTTCAGTCGGGATTGCAATGAAAAAATATTGTGTGAAAGTTTTATAAGTGAATTTGATGGGAAATATAATTGAGTGTGTTTATTGTTAATGAATCAAATTAATTGAAACTATTTTAAAGATAAATTCAGAACTTATTCAATACGGTCTCCTAATTCTATCCTCAATATTCCTAAATTATATATCTTATATAAAATATAACTCATTATTATATTCAAATTAAATATACAAGTTGATAATGGGGTATGAATTTGAAAATAAATAAGATTATTTTAGTTTCCATATTCTTCCTTGCAATATTGACGTTAGGAGCGGTTAGTGCATCACAGGACATTAATGAAACCGATGCATTTGATATAAATGATAAAATTACTATTGAAAATCCGGATATCAATGAAAATCAGGCTTCTGAAGACATATTGGCTGTTGAAGAGTATCAGAAACTAGACGAAGGCAGGAAATATGCTCATGATGAGCTGTACAATGATGTTGATTTTGATAAGCAATTTTCCGGTGAATACTTCTGGCATCAATATGATTATGAAGACAATCCTAAATTCACCGCAGCGTTTGAAAGTGACGGATTAATGAATGGAGTTATGAGTCTTTATTTTGATGATGAAGAAATGACCAGTATTGATTTTGTTGAAGGCCAGACCCGTTACTACATGGATTATGACTATGAATTTCATGGCGATTTTGGAACTCACACCTGGAAACTCCAATACAGTGATGACGACTATTATGATAACTTTACACGAAACGGAACATATGAAATTGTCTGGGCAAAGATTCCTGAAATCGTTGAACCCGGAAAAAGCGGATGTGACTTCATTGATTTGAAGTTATATGATTCAAGCAAATTTGCAGTCCTTGAACTCAAAAACGAAAACGACAGCATAACTAAGAAAAGTAACTACGGAACCACAATCTCTCTTTCAGATTTAAAACCGGGCGTTTATAACTATACTTTAACACATCCTAATCACCAAACATGCACCGGAACACTCACAGTTCTTTTGGGAATGTTTATAAAAACCCAATCTCCATTCTATGCTTTTGGTGAATATCAATATACACTATCAGATTCAATTGATGTTAATGTGGAGTTTTCAGATAACGTTAATGGAAACATTGATGTTGCCTACAATAACAAAACATACACTTTTGATGTAAAAAACGGAAAGTCAGTAATTTCTGTTGAAAACAAGATTTTGGGATTCAATAACCTTGTAGCAACATTCAACGGGGATGAGAAATACTCCCAGACAACCCGTGAAAAAAGAATTTCCACAATATGGTATGTGGACATTCCTGAATATGTTGAAGCCGGAAGCGAAGCATATGTCAGTCTGGACTTGCCGAGTGATGCGAACGGTGTTTTGAATGTATATTACAGGTTCAAAAACAGCAATAAAGAATATGTTGATGTAGCCATTGGAAATTCATCCATTGAAAAAGGTCACGCTAATGTTTCAATATCTGATTTAGAAATAGGCAGCTATGAGATTCATGCCAGATATACTGGTGATGACAGGTACGCTGGTGAAAGTGCAGTAGCAGTTAATGTTCATCCTCCGGTTGTAGTGCCGCAATCAATGGCAGTCGGGCAAGACGCATCAGTCACAATTAACGTGCCTTCGAAAATGGGCGGAACATTGACAGTTTATGAATACTTTGTGGCGGAATTCGATGATTCAGATTATGATGTGATGATTGGAAAGTGCGATGTATCTAATGGTACTGCAAGTGTGTCTCTTTCAGGCCTTGACGTTAACAATCACACTGTTAAAGTAGAATATAAGTCCGGCGATTACACATTCACCAACTATTATCCGGTCTGTGTAAAAGAGAATCCTCAATTGGAGCTTGAAGCGGCTGACATTTATGAAAATGAAACATTGTCTGTAAGCATTTCAGCAAGTCCAAACGCTACCGGGGACATGATGCTTTACTTAAACGGCAAAACATATCAGATAACCCTTGTGGATGGCAAATCCACATTGGAAATTGCAAATCTGAGTGTGGGAACATATGATGCAACACTAAAATATGCTGGAGATGAAGTCTTTGGTCCGCAGGAGGTAACCAAATCATTCAAGGTCAATCTGTTAATGCAGCCGGAAATCAAAGCCAAAAACATTAATGTAATATATTCTTCCAATGGAAAATATTCAGTAACTGTATATGGCCGTGACGGCAAGCTTGCAGGAGGAGTCGACGTTGTCTTTATGATATCCGGAAAACAGGTTGGCAAAACCAAAACCAGCTCAAAAGGTGTTGCAAGCTACACAGTAAAAAATGTTCCTGGAACCTACAAGATAACTGCCGCTTCTTTGGGTGCATCAGCTACAAAAACTCTAACCGTAAAACACGTTATTGCCTTAAAATCAGTGACTGTTAAAAAATCAGCCAAAAAACTGGTATTGCAGGCGACTTTATCTAAAGTCAGCGGCAAATATCTTAAAAACAAGAATGTAGTGTTCAAATTTAATGGTAAAACCTACAAGACAAAAACCAGCTCAAAAGGCGTTGCAAAGCTAACTCTAAAATCAAGTGTCCTGAAAAAGCTTAAGGTCGGTAAGAAGGTAACCTATCAGGCAACTTACCTTAAAGACACAGTTAAAAAATCAGTAAAAATCAAAAAATAAGGATTTATTCCTTATTTTACTTTTTTTCTTTATTTCATTGATAAATTTCCTGAACTATCATAAATAATATTTATACGATATTAAAATCATATAATTAATCAAGGAAGATATTATGAAAGCAGTTATTCCAGCAGCAGGTTTGGGTACTAGACTTTTACCTGCAACCAAAGCGCAACCAAAAGAAATGTTACCTGTTTATGACAAGCCCACAATTCAGTATGTTATTGAAGAAGCTCTGGCTTCCGGAATCGATGACATTCTAATCGTAACAGGCAGAAACAAAAGATCAATTGAAGACCATTTCGACAGGTCATATGAACTTGAATACACACTTCAAAAGGCAGGAAAGGATAGAGTATTAAAACAAGTTAGAAAAATCACCGACCTGGCGGATGTCTGTTACGTCAGGCAAAGAAACCTGAAGGGTCTTGGAGATGCAATTGCCTGTGCTGAGCGACACATTGGCGATGAGCCTTTCGCAGTTCTATTGGGTGACTCTATAACAAGTTCTAAAATCCCTTTAACCAAGCAATTAATCGATGTTTTCAACAGGTATGACAAATCCACAATTGCAATTAGGGAAGTCACACCAGACAGGGTCTGCAGGCACGGTATCGTCAGCGGATCTGTAATATCTGACAATGTCTATAAAATTGATGATATGGTTGAAAAGCCAAACGTCGGCGAAGTACCATCTAATCTGGCAATTGTCGGAAGATATATTCTAACACCTGACGTATTTGATAAGATTTCACAAACCGAACCTGGATTCAACGGTGAAATCCAGCTTACAGATGCACTATCAAAACTGGATGAAGTCTATGGTGTCAAATTCGGCGGTGATGTCTTCAACATTGAAACCCGTCTTGAGTGGCTTAAATCATCAATCAATTTTGCAATGTATGATGACGAGTTCAAGGATGATCTGATTGGTTATATGAAATCTTTCATTTAATGTCAAAAACATTATTTCATGGAAAATCGGAAAATTATGTGTGTTTTATCTATAGTATTTGATGTTAATTATAAGTTAAATTATTGCTGTTATTAAATTAATTTGCACATAAATTATTTCTATACTTATCATAAATTCTATCTATATTATTAATTGTTATTTTTATTAAATGGTGGTTTGAAATCCTGGTGCAAATATTTTTTTTTAAAATCATTTTTTAGTAATCCATAAACAATTTGGAACTATTCATATATTCAAACAATACTCTTCATTGATGTTGTTACTTATTTCATATATTTCATTGATTATTTCAGTAAAAATTAATACCTATTAATCACAAAACCGGGTTTATATTAGGGGGAGGATATATGAAAAGATATTTGTAATTTTTTGCTTAGTGTGTTTTGAAACAAAAGATCAATTGAAGATTACTTTGACAAATCATATGACTCGATACACTCTGCAAATGGCGGGCAAGGACCGTGACCTAAAAAAGGTCAGAAAAATTACAGGCCTTGCGGATGTCTGCTATGTCAGGCAAAGAAACCTTAAGGGTTTGGGCGATGCAATCTCCTGCGCTGAAAGACACGTTGGAGGTGAATCTTTCGCAGTTCTTTTAGGTGATTCAATCACAAAAAGTGCAAAACCATGCACAAGGCAGCTCATTGATGTTTTCAAAAAATACAAAAAACCTGCAATTTCACTCGGGGAAGTTCCATGTGGAAAGGTATGCAGTTACGGAATTGTTGACGGTGATAAAATCGATGAAAACACTTATAAGATTACTCAACTGATTGAAAAACTTAAACGTGATCAGGCATCTTCCAATCTTGCAATACGTGGGAGATACATTTTAACTGATGATATCTTTGACAAGATTAAAGAAACTAAACCTGGTTTAACGGTGAAATCCAGCTTACCGATGCCATGTCAAAGCTTGATGAGATTTACGGTGTAAAATTCACAGGCAAGGTTTTCAACATTGAAAACAGGCTCGAGTGGATAAAATCATCAATTGATTATGCAATGGCAGATGATGAGTTTAAAGATGATTTGGTTAATTATATGAAAACTTTTGCCGGTTAATCTATATGTCATATTAACTTTACTTTAATTTTAATTTTTAAATTCATTTAATTGAAAGTTGGCATGATTATTTTTATAGCTTAATTTAAATGCCTTTGTTTTATTCACCATGTATTGAAGTATTCGATAGGGTGGAAAGTTTCTTCAAATTGTCGGATAAGTTGTATCTATTTGTTGCCTTTTTTTTAGATTTCGAAATATTATGCGTTTGGAGGGAAACGTAATCAGGTGTTGACGGTGAAATACAGCTGACTGATGCTCTCCCAAAACTGGATTAATTCTATGGGTTACTTTTTGAAGGCAGGACATATAATGCATCGACCCATTTTGTTTGGCTTAAGGTGTTCATAGAATTAAGTCTTGAGGGCTCAACAAGGGATAAATTGATACAATATATGAAAACATTCATAGGTATCTGATGGCAGAGAAAATTCAAAACAATCTTCCTAAACTTTGTAATGTCCATGTTTTTGATGTTATTCTGATTTTGTGATTAAAGTAAATTAAAGTGTTGATAAATTATATTCATGTTTTCTTAAGAACTGCAAAAATTATTGTTTATTAATGTTGAATTCTGAAACGGAAAATTCAAGAGTATGTGCTCCATATCCCATTATTTTTTTAATCTAGTTTTGTTTTTTCATCAATCATAATTCCCAATAGTTTTCCAACAAAATCCTTAACAAAATCATAATATTCATTAAAATCTTCACTAATTCTTCCATTATGGACAATATTGCTTCGAATAGAATATGCTTTTTTAATTTTTTCATCAATATTTTCGTATTCTATAAATGTGGCTTGATGTTCATTTACAAATAATTGCAGGGATTTGTTAATGGATTTCTCTTGCCAAAAATGAATTGATGTGAAATATCTTTCAAATTCTTTATATTCTTCAGAATCCTTTTCAAATGCTTTTCTAAGGTTTTTCATATGATTTTTAATATCATTAATAGTTTCTTTTGATTTTTCTGAAACGCCATATGATGGTTTTAATATTTCTAATATTGTAATCAAATCTAAAAATTGTCTTTTTTGAGAAAATTGTGAAAGTTGCGAGTACATTTCCAATGCTAATATTAATTTTTCATCGTTTATTATTTTAGTTGGATCTAAAGAGAATGATTTTTCAATTTTGCTTCTGAATCTTTCAGATTTTAGGTTATTTATCATTTTTAAATTGCCAGATGTTACACAAACAATATTTGGAACTAATGGGAATAATGAAGTCTCATCCAAATTGTAATTACCTGAAACTAACCAATCTTTTTCAATATATCTTGGTTTTTCAAGCATGTGCGCAGTTTTAATTTCTTCATCAATTTCAATAGCTGACCAGTTATATTCTAAAACAAATAACATTAATGCTATTTTTATGTGATTTAAAATATTTTTAGCATGGGTCATGTCATTAATTGGTTTGATTTTTAATGAATAAGTGTTTTCATTGTTTTCTATTTTTGAAAGTTTAAAATTTAAATTATTCACTGAAAACTCATTTTTATCCTTTAAGTCTATTTGAGCGTAAGTTTTCATTTTAAAAACAATGTTTAAACAGTATTTTATTGTCATATTACACCTTCTTAAAATTCATTAGAATATTTTTTTATATATATTTTTTTAATATTTTATCATGGAAGAAAATTATTATTTGCAAGTATTAACTGATAAAAATGAATTTATAAATATTAAAGAACTTTCTCAAGAGGAATATCTGAAATTTAATCAGGCTTCAAATTTTATGTATAAGTTAGATATGAAGTTATTTTTCTTTCGGATGGTTGATTATGATTTTATTGAATTAAAAAATTTTGAAAAAGAATATAATGTCCGAATTAATATTAATCCTTTGTCAGAAGATATTCAGGTAGAAATATTTGAATTTTTCAGATTGCTTCATAATTATTTATCTTCTGTAAATTTATTTCTCAACCAATATCATGCAAATGTCAAACGTGATTATGCTGAAGAATTATTTGATGAATTCGATGAATTAAGGCGTACGTTATATGCTGAACATTTATCCTACAAAATTATTTATGAATTAAGGAATGAAATGCATCACTCCAAACTCCCAAGTGTTTAATTCAAAAATCAGATTAATGGCTTGGGAAAAATGGAGACAAAAATATATATTCAAAAGGATTACTTAAACAGCGGTAAATTAAAAAACGATCCTGAATTTTTACAATTAAATGATTTGGTTGATATTTATGAACATATGGAAAATATGAATTTGTATTTAATGAGTTTGGCTAAAAAAATTTTGAGATATGAATTGGATACTCATATTGATTATTATGATTTTTTGAAAGAATTAATTGATGCTGTTGAAATCGATGGAAAGATTTGTGTTTTTAAGTTTAGTGAAGTTAAACCAACAGGATTTAAACCCAATATTACTTTTTTAAATCTGAAGTTAATTAATCTGATTGAAAAAATTAAAGAGTATACATCCTTGTAAAATAATTATTTTTGATGAGTAATTTTTTTAATTAAATCTTATGGTTTGAATTTTAATTATTTTTATCATTTATACTTCTTATTAATTCTTTCATTTTTTTCTCATGATTTTTATTTATTTTTTCTAGGTTACGATTTATGTTGTGTAAAGATGAATCTATGTCATTAGGTATTTTTGGGAATAATCCTTTTAAATAACTGAAATCAACAATAAATTCTTCGTTTGTTTGTTTTCTAAATATGTCTGTGAATGTGATGTTAATTGAATAGCTCAAATTTTCCTCTTCAGTTAAAACATAAAGGGTATCATTAAAAGAAACATTTATTTCAAATCCTGGGGGCATAGATGGAATTGTGTTCTTAAAAATTGAATCATAATTAACTTCACCTGTTTTATCATATCTAAATTCGGGATTTGATCTAATTTTTACATTATACGCCATAGTATTTCCAATGTTTTTTATAACAAAATTGAGGTGTCTTTCTTTTAATTCTACATAAAAAACAATATTTGCTTTGTTTGCTTCAATTCTTGAAATTTTCATTTCTTCAATAGATTTTTTACTATAAACCGCCATAATTACTGTAGTTATTGCCATAGCAAAATTTGATATTTCACTAAGATGTTCTAAAATAAAATTAATCATTTAATCACCTAATAAATGAAAATAATAGTTTATTTATTTCTCATTTAATAATAATTTCATTATTTTTTCCATAATAACTTTTGGAGTAATTTGTATTATACTATTTATTATGTCAGACAGAAAAACCTCAAAGGCCCGGGAGATGCAATTGCATGTGCAGAAAGACACACGGGAGGTGAGCCTTTCGCAGTTCTTTTAGGAGATTCAATTACAAAAAGTGCAAAACCATGCACAAAACAGCTAATTGATGTTTTCAACAAATACAAAAAGTCTGCAATTTCAATCAGGGAAGTGCCATGTGATAAGGTATGCAGTTACGGAATCGTTGACGGTGATAAAATCGATGAAAACATTTATAGGATTACTCAACTGATTGAAAAACCTAAAAGTAATCAGACATCTTCCAATCTTGCAATACTTGGAAGATACATTTTAACTGATGATATCTTTGACAGGATTAAAGAAACTGAACAGGGTTTCAACGGCGAAATCCAGCTTACAGATGCCATGTCAAAACTTGATGAGATTTATGGTGTCAAATTCACAGGCAAGGTTTTCAACATTGAAAACAGACTCGAGTGGATAAAATCATCCATTGATTATGCAATGG
Source organism: Methanobrevibacter thaueri (assembly GCA_015062925.1). GTDB lineage: Archaea > Methanobacteriota > Methanobacteria > Methanobacteriales > Methanobacteriaceae > Methanocatella > Methanocatella thaueri_C. The sequence goes on along the minus strand of SUTL01000019.1, from coordinate 3,681 downwards.
CAGATAATGAGTTCAGGGATGATTTGATTAGGTATATGAAAACTTTTGTTGGTTAATCTATATGGTCCAACTTAAATCATATTAATTAATTGATTGTAATTTGTAGTATTCTATTGGTCAAAATTATTCTAAAAATTGTTGGATAATCAGTATCTAAGTTGCAATTATCTGTGCCTATTGGATGTTTTAATTTTTTCTATTTTTTTAGATTTCGAAACATTACATAGTTCTGATTGATAAAATGAAAAATAATAATATTCAATCAATACAAATTAAGTTGTTAAAGAAATAATTTCCGAATTCATTAGTTAATTATGAAGGAAGTTATCCAAATAACTGGAGAACATTGATTGTTAATTCTGTAAGACTGATTAAAATTACTCGCAATTGGATTGAAGTTAGGGTTTATGGGGGGTGCATTCACATCCTGTCGGAAAGATTTGGTAGTTTGCAAACCCAATTTTTGCTCAGGTCCTCACCAACGTACTGGTTGGATATCCTAAATAAATCAAATTGAAATATGTCTCTAACAATAATTTTGTTGATTTTGCTGGTTATGGGTTGAAAGAGGTAATTAAAGAAGAAACAAGACAGATGGATGCAAACTTGACCGTACATATGATTGAAGATGATTGCTCCAAGGGTATTGACAGACTTGTTTGGTTCATTTTGTGACTTGAGAATAGGGCTGATGAAAATGGAGCGTCCATAATATTAATTCAGGGATATTTTGATAATTTGGCGAATGGCTAAATTTCTTATTTAAGTTTGTTAATCTCAACCAAATGCAATTGTTTTTGATAATATAGTGGGTTTCATATTAAACTCAGTTTGAATATGCACTTCTCATTTTGGATGAAATTTTGGGTTTATCTTTGATGTTTAGTATTGGTATTGTATTATAGTTGATTAATATAAAATTTATTGAGTTTACATTTTAGTGACTATGAAATTATCGATGTTTTACATCTAGTCTAAGTTAGTTAAAATGTTTTTATTTTATATGTATTCTAATTAAATTGTTAGTAAATTATAATTGAGGTTAATTTAATAATTCTCTAATAAATCATATTTTTACTATATATGATACTGGGTTGTCTTTGTGAGTGTGATAATCAAAAAGTATATTCGTTTTAAATAACAATATCTTAACAACAATTTTGCATTATTGAAGATGATTTTATGGGTGAATATAAACAAAAAACATTATCGGAAAGTGATTTTAAAGTAAATGCCAATCAAAACTTTAAAATGTGTTATAAATTAGTCACAGGAGATAATATCATATCTAATGATAAATTTGATAATCATCAGAAAAAATTGTTGCTAAATGTGTTTAATTCATTTAAAACATCAAAACCATTAAATTTAGAAAATTTAACTATTGATAAAAATACTCAATTATTTATTGAAAAATTACTGGAAACTGATGATGAAGAATTTATCAAAATGTTATTGAATGATTTTTCCAGAGGTATGAATACTAAGATGAGGGAAAAAGATAATTATGTTACTTTAATACTTAATGAGGAAACATTAATTTTGGCTCATAGTAAAATGGGTGAACAATCAATTAACACGGATTTCAATGTTTTTGAGAGGTTAATAGATAAAGATAATGTGATGCGTATTGTATTTTTTGAAAAAGATAATCAAAATGTTAAAGTAAGACATTATGAGAAAAATAAATCAAAATTTTTTATTGAATGGTTAGGGATTCCACAAAAAAATCTATTTTATTCTTTCGGTGGTGAAAATAAATTTTATTCAGAGATTCTTGGTTTTCCAATCGTTTTAGAAATTACTGATGAAGATTTTGATTTAATTAATAAAAATGATTTTATAGATATTGATGGAAATAATATCAAATTTTCAGAAAAAATTAATATATTAAAAATAGACCATATTATGAGGCATGGAAAAAAATATAATAATTTTAATCATTTTAAAAGAGATTTTATTTCTAGAAAATATGATTTAAAATATTATGTGGAGGAATATAAAAAACTCAATGAATCCTTAGACCCAATAATCTCAAAAGTATATGATTGTGAAACTGAGGTAATTGGAGGCACGAAGCTTATTGAAAAGAAAAATAAGAATCTTATCATGTTATTCTGCAATAGTTGGATTTATTTGGATGATGATTTCTTAAGTAAAATAATATCTCTATTTCTAAATGATGAACCGCACAATATTACTCATGTTGGTGATGAATTTTCAGAAACACCTTTAGTGATTGGAAATATTAAGATATACAATAAATTTAATTTAAATCTGTCCGGAAATTTGATTGATTATCTAAATGAAGTAGAACTGCCCGAAACATTTAAATATGAATTAATATATGTTATTTTAAGTTGTTTGAAATATGATAACCCAAAGAGCAATATTATTTATTTCATAGATAGATTTCTTTCGAAATTTGTCAAAGAGTTGAAATTTGATGCGATATTAAAAGAAGATTCAATTCTTGAGTTAAAATCTAAAGAATTTTTCATGGGGAAGGATAAAGAAATTGTTGAAAATATAGTGGGGGATATTAATAAAAAACTCAAAAATGATCCCTATAAATTGTATTTAATTGGATATAATGAAGAATCTAAATTATATGACTTGATTCCAAGTTATAATTTGGATGATTCAAGAATATTTAACATAACTCAAAATATTAAAAATCAATTGGATGTTAATAGTTTAAATTTGATGCAAATCCCAGTTGATAAGAATAATTGCATTATAATGATTTCTGTAAAAAGTTGAGAATTCCAATATATAAATTTCATCATATTAAATATGATGTTTTTTTTGGAATAGTTAATTATTTTTTTAGGGGTTGCTTGTTATAGGAACAAAATTTCATATTTACAAAGTTGAAAACGGTCATGAAATTGAAGAGTTAGTTGGATTCATAGAAGAAAAATTTGAAGATGAGGACATTCAGTTTAATGATATAAATCAAAATAATTTTAGGGGATTTCTATTTTTCAATGTGTCCACACCAGTATGGTCTGAGGTTATTTCAGATTTAATTGGCGAACAACATCAAGAAAATATATGGAATCGTCATTCTTCATATATTCTTTTTAAAAGTAGTGGTGAAAATATTTATGTAATTGTAGGAGGTAATGGGTACCGATACATTCAAGACATTATAGAAAAAGATTTTGGGCTTAATTTGGTTCCTAAATTAGTTCATGATGGAGATAATGTAATTAAAAAAGGTTGTTGATAATCCATTTATGGGAAATTGTATGCAAATACAAAGGATTAATCGCAAGCCAACTAATATATTAACTGAATCTGATTTATCAATGTTTATCGTGAATTAAAAATATCTGCAGATGAAGATATGTTAAATGAGTTTGGGATTCAAGATTCTGATTCTGATACTAATATACGTTGGGATGGTTGATGATTAATGTATTTTTTGGTTGATGATTATTTTTTTAAAACTTCTTAACTTGCTTATTTTTTGATTTAAATCGTTTTAATTAAAAATAAAAAAATCATGTTGGTTGATGATTAAGGTTGATGATTAATGTTTAGTTTAATATATATTCAGTATTTCTTCCTTTTCCAACACTTTTTATTAACTCTTTATTTTTTAATTTTCTAATGATTTTATAACTGGCTTGTGGAGAAATATCCAACATCTCTTGAATATCTTTATTTTTAATA
>SUTL01000127.1 GCA_015062925.1 Methanobrevibacter thaueri | reverse complement strand
CTGGTTCAAATGCATCTATTTTTGGAACAACATCTTCTACTTGTTCTGGGTTCATTTTTGCTCCAGATCCAAATGTTCTTACATCAATATTTGGTCTGTCTGCTCTTTCGTCTAACAATAGGTCAATAACAGGTGATGTACCTATATTTCCACTTTTTATTATTGCAATTTTTACAACCATAATATCACTTTAAAAAAAATGTATTATTTTTTTATTTAATAAAAAAATAAAATTGAAATAAACTTATTTTGATTAAATTAAGAAATAGCTATTAAAGATTATGGAGATATAACCTCAATAGCTATTGTAGACAGTGAAAGAAACCTATATATTTAATTTTATATAAATTTCATTAATTTTTTTAACTATTTCTATATTGATGGAGAAAATTAATAACTAAAAATTGTAATGCCCTCAATTAATAGTTATCGGCTATATGATGATTAATATCAACATAGAAGTAATTAATTGAAAAATAATCAAATATTCGCTATTTAACTATCTTTCTAACATTAGTAACGTATCACTAATCTTAGAAAGACAATTAAGAAGAGAAGAATAGTTATAATATAATAACTATTCTTAAACTCTATATGGCTAGCTATATTTAGCTGTAATTTGATGATTATAATTCTAATGGACCAAGTTTACTTAAAGTTTTATGAAATTCCTCCATTGTTGTTTGAAATTTTTCACCTTCAGAAGCTGAAATCCATTCATGACGGAATCTTTCTTTTTCAATACCAAATTCCTCTAAAATATCTTCAACGATTTTTGATCTTCTAGACCATTTATAGTTACCAGCATCATAATGGCAATCCCCAATATGACAACCGCCTACAAATACTCCATCAGCACCTTCCTGAAATGCTTTAAAAATCATTGAAGGATTAATTCTTCCAGAACACATTACACGAATAATTCTAATGTTTGGTGAGTATTGCATACGTGCAGTTCCTGCTGTATCAGCACCACCATAACAACACCAATTACATAATAAACCTACAATTTTTAAATCATCTGCCATTAAAACCACCTCATAATTCTGTTTTTTCTGGACTGTATAATGGAGGTTTAATATTATCAGAAACTCCAGCTACATAACCAGTTCTATCAGCGTATTTTTTCTGTAACTTGTCAAAAATTAATGAAACAGGAATGTCCATTGGACATACATCATCACATTGTCCGCAATCCACACAACTGAAACTCATATGGGATAATCTTATTCCCTGAAATGCTATTGGAACTGGTGGGATGTTTGATTCTTCTTTAAAGTATGATTTGTTTAATTCACAATTTTCAAAACACCAGCAGATTGGACAAACATCACGACATGCATAGCAACTAATACAACGACTCCATTCATCCATTTCACTGACTAATGGATATGTTGCATTTTGAATTTTTTTAGCCATGTTAATCATGATTCCTTCAACTTTCTCCCTTCCATCAATAGCTCCTTGAGAAGGATTTTTGGTTTCAAGAAGTCCTGCTTTTTTAGCACCGTCTATTAATTCCTGACCTTTTTCATCATTGATTTCTATGAATGTCCAACCGTCTTCTGCTCCCCAGTTTCCACATGCAATATTTGCTTTTCTTGGGATTTTAACATCACATCTTTGACAGTTATTACGACGACCATAACCTTTTTCTTCAAGATCATGGATTTTCACTGCTTCTTCAGAACCATCTGCTAATTCAATGATGAATTTACCTTTATCAATTTCTTCACTTACAACATCATCCGGATTTGCTTCGTAGAATAAATCAATCATTTTTCTACCACTTACAGGTGATACTGTTCCTCCACAATTCAAACCAATCAAGTAAATATTATCCTTATTTATTTTATGTCTTAATATTAGTTCTTCAACAGCTCTCATATCACATGGTTTAACTGTTATTGCTACTTTCTTGTCAAATAAATATTTTTGAACAAGATCACCAACCATTGTTGGAGCACAATGATAAGATCCAGCAGTTTTTAATAAATCCTCAGATTCTGTGATGAATACTGGAGTTGCATCATACACATCAGTTTGAGGGCTTAATGCTAAAACACCATCAACTATTTCTTCATCAAGTAAATATTTAAGAATACTTGTTACAGCTCCACCACATTCACCTGCACTGTGAATATCTTCATTTTGAGATTTTGCTAAAACATAACTCATATTAAATCACTATCCATTTAATTTTTCAATAATTTCAATTTCGCTTAAAGCATCTGATTCAATTGCAGCTGTAAACATTTGGGTTTCACCCATTGCATTTACAAATGATCCGTCTTTTTCAAGCCATGTTTTAGTTGGAATAATAATATCTGAAATTTCAGTTGTTTTATTGGAAGATGGTGCGAAACTAATAATTTTTGATATTTTTCCAAAATCAAAATCTATTTCATTAGCTATATCATCATTAAATACTAATAGGACTTTTGTATTATCTAATAAGTCTATCATTTCATCTAATGATTTAGATTCTATAATGCTTAAAGTACCTTTGGAATTTGATTTACTGAACACTGGTAAGCATTTACAGTTTAAGGATTCAATTTTATCCAAATCATCTTGTGAATCAACATAATTAAATACAATTAGGGAATTATCATCAATATTACTTGCATTGTTATCTAAGAATTCCTGAACTGTGGAATTTGATATTTCATCAGCTATGTTAAATGTAATTGAATTTTCATTTTTATCCAATGCATAAATTTTTGCATTATTTTGTTTTGCATGGACAATTCTTCTTCCAATTAATGGATTTTCATATAATAGGTCTCCAATTACAAATACTTTATCTGCATTTGCTATTTCATCATATGAAGCAACATCACTGAAATCTTTTAAATTATCTGCGTAAAAAGCAATATTATAGTTTTTAGATTCTCCGAATTCTTTTATTGCTTTAATTTCTTCAATATCATTATTTCCTGAACAAATTATTGTAACATCGGAATTATCAGCGGAGTTTAATTCTTTTAACACTTCACTGATTGCTTTATCAACATCTGTTTCTGATTTTGATACTATTGCTTTTTTGAATTTGTTTTGATAAGATTCTATTGAATTTCTTCCATTTAAACAATTTTTTCCTGCATTTACTGGGTGTCTTTTATAGGGAAATGTTCCCACTATTTCTCCATTGTCTATAATAACATTAAGTCCACATCCTACACTGCATGAAGGGCATAATGTATGTTTAATCTCCAACATATATTCATCACCACAATTTTTAGTTATAAATAGTATTAGAAGTATTTTCACTGCCTAAATTTGAATATTCTTTCTTTGATAAAATATGAGTAGATTCACGTGTTATAGAAATCATATCCATTAGAACATTACATGCATGGCAAAAGATTATTTGGGAGGCTTCATCTTGAATGAATTCTTCAAATAAATCTAATGTTATAATCCCTTCAACTTTAAAATTTAGATCAAAATTTTTGGATGATTTTAAAACAATGTTAAAATTTATTTTGTCTTGATTTGTATTTGTGTATTCAACAAACCAGTCTAGATCTAATTTTAAATTTGTATTTTTAGGGTTTGTGTCATCTCTAATCAATCCAATTTTTTGCATATAAATTTTCATAATACTCTCCAACCATTTAAATAACAATTATAAAATTAAACATCTGGTTTATTTTTTTTACTGATAATATTTATTGAAAAATAATAATTAGATGTCTAATTAAATAATCTAATTACTCTTGGTAGTAATAACCATATAAATGTTTTTAAAGTATTAATTTTGATTTTTAGAGTTTAATTTTTAAAATAAGGCTTTTATTCTCTTTATTTTTTTTTAAAAGAAATTAGATTATTATAATTTAAGTTTACTAAATTAACATTTAATCTTTTTAATTTAATAATATTTTTTAAAAAATCATTAAATTAAGTATTTGAAGTTTAAATCTTGAATAAAAAAATTTTATTATGTTTTATTGTAAAAATAGGATAATTATGTATGAAATTTTTTTAATTCGTTTTGATGAATTAAA
>SUTL01000126.1 GCA_015062925.1 Methanobrevibacter thaueri | reverse complement strand
GATTTTATGAGTCAAGTTCAAACAATATTTAAGAATATGAGTTGGTTATTAGTTTCACAAATAATCGCAAGTGTTTGTGGATTTATTTGGACAATACTAATGGCTAGATACTTAGGTGTTGAAAGATATGGTATTTTTGGATTTGCTACATCTTTCACAGCAATTCTAGTAATTCTTGTTGATTTAGGTATCAGCACTCATATTGTTAGACACATTGCTACGGATTACGACTCTGCTCCAAAATATATTGGAAATGCAATCCCTCTTAAGGTTATTTTTGCAATTGGATGTACAATAATAACATTAATTACATTAATAATCATGAATGTTGATGAATTGATAATTAAAGTTACCCTGCTTTTTACACTCGAAATGATTATCAAATCTTATATTAGTTTGTTTAATGGATCTTTCCAAGCTTTTGAAGAGGGTAAATATCAAGGAATTGGAAATACAATATTGCATTTAATATTATTAATTTTCATTCTAATCGCAATATTCACAGATTTAGGTCTTTATGGAATAGCAATTTCTTATATATTAGCTAATACAATTGCATTTGCTTATGAATACATTATGCTAACCAAACATATTACAAAACCAAAATATGAATTGGATATGGAATTTTGCAAGAAGATTACCTTATTATCAATACCATTTGCAGTGACTGGATTATTATACACCGTTTATTACTCAATAGACATTGTAATGCTGACCAACATGGTTGGAAGTTATGCAACAGGGATTTATAATGCTACATACAAATTAATTTCAGTTTTAACATTATTTTACTCTGTTTATACCTCAGTTATTTTTCCAGTAATGAGCAAATATTATAAAAACGATGAATCACTACTTTTAACAAGTTTTGAAAAATCAATCAAATATCTAATGCTTGTAATCATACCATTGGCAGTTGCAACTGTATTTTACTCCACTGATGTAATACATCTAATTTATGGTCATAAATATGATGCCGGCGCATCCGTCTTGTCAATATTAATATGGACCCTTTGTTTCCTCTTCATTAGCGGTGCTTGTAACTCCCTTTTGAATGCATCACACAAAGAAGTTACAGTAACAAAGATTTATGCAATAGCTGCAGTTTTCAATATTGTTTTAAACTTTTTCATGATTCCATACCTCTCATACAATGGAGCCGCAATAACCACCGTTTTAAGTGATGTTCTGATTGTAATAATACAGTTTTATATAATCTATAAACTAGGTCACAGACCAAATAAAAAACTATACTATGATTTGATAAGAATAATCATTGCATCAGCAATTTTAGGAATCATATTGTACTTCCTACACTTAAACATGTGGGTTGCACTTCCTGTTGGAATTATAATTTACTTTGCAACCGTTTACTTATTAAGATTATTCGATGATGATGACAAATATGTGATTAAAGAGATTTTAGGAAGAAATTAGTGATAATATGGCGGTTAAAAAAGAAAGAATATTTTATTACGATGCCTTAAGGGCATTCGCAATCATTGCAGTCATAATCTGTCATGTCGACATGTTCTTTGGCCCGCTGACAAGCCAAACACAGGTTATATCCCAGATGACATTCCATGACATCGGAAGGATTGGTGTTCCAATTTTTCTAATGATTAGTGGAGCATTGCTTTTAAACCGTGACTATCCTGACTTGGGACACTTTCTTAAAAAGCGTTTTGCAAGAATCATATATCCATTCATCTTCTGGATTGTCCTGATTCTAGGCCAATTATACCTTTATCATTACTATCCTTCATACTTGTGGAAAGTGTTTATAGGTGAGCCTTCAATCACATGGTATTTCTGGACCCTGATTGGAATTTATCTTTTTATTCCAGTCATCAACGCATTCATCAAGGAATATGGAGAGAAAGGAATCAAGTACTTCCTTGCGATATGGTTCATCACAATGATTCTAAGAACATTCAACGCTTATCCATTATGGCAATACTTTGATTTAAACATGTTTGCCGGATATATCGGATATCCAATTCTAGGATACTGGCTTTCAACCAAAAAATTCAGCATGAGCGATGTTAAAGTATGTATCTTAGGCCTAATCACACTTTTAGTGTCACTGACAGTGTTTGTTTATCTCAACTATCTTGGAAGCGACTGGATCAGTCTAATCTATCAAAACATTCCTATAATATTCATGGGATCAGGCCTGTTCCTGTTTGTTGAGTATCTTGATAAGCTACACAAGTTCGATTCAATTAAAAATAACTTCATCGGCAAGGCAATAATCTCTTTGAGCGTGTACAGCTACGGAATGTATTTCTCTCATGTTCTGGTGGTGAAATTCCTGTCAGACCACAATCCACACACCCACATGATGTTTCCGGTGATGTTTGTGCTGACTATATTCCTGTCATGGTTGATGCCATATATTTTAAGCAAAATACCTTACGTCAAGACAGTCAGTGGAGCATAACGCTTACTGACTTAATTTTATATTCTTAAAAAAAAAGTCATTTATTAAATTTTTGATTAAATAAATATCTTAATTTGGTAAAAAATTTGAATAACACAAATATGATAGGCAATCTCAAACCAATTACATGAATTATTGGAAATTTACGGTCATTGATTAAAATAGGCTTTTCTTTAACTTTTAAATTATTTTTTTTAACATAAACATTAATTAATCTTTCAGATAAAAATCCGAGAATTCTCTCTTGACCCCTAGGATATTTATTAAAATCTATTAAATTTTCCATTTTCTTTAAAATGTCAAAAACCCATTCAAAATAATCATCAGCTAGTTCTTTTCTACATATGAACATGTTAAACCAGTAACACTCTTTTTCTTTCAACATTTCATCATAATATTTTAAATAATCAGAATAATCTGTTTCGATGACTTTCCTTAAGAGATTATATTCTTCAATATAAGGCCCATAACCAAGATATTTTCTTGTTTTTTCTATATCCTCAATGTTGCTCATGCCCATACGGGTTTTATTTGGCAGGATTATGTCATATTCATTTAATATACTTTCGACATCTTCCTTTTCAAGAAGTTTTAATGAAATATTTTTTGTAAAATACCTTCTATAATGACAAAACCCAATAATATCTGCATCGGAATTCTTCCAGGCCCAATATTCACCAGTCATTTCAGCATAATAATTATTTAAATGAAATATATTGTCACCTAAATCATCTCTTTGATATCCAAAATAATTTTTATGAGATGAACTTCCATTTAAAACTGGAACATACAAATCATCATCAGGAATATCCGCTTCTTTATGAGTTAAAACATAAATTGCTATACTTTTCATACTATCTTTAAATTTTGACTGATATACTTTAATTTTTAAATCATTCACATGTCTTTTAAAAAAAATATTCAAATGTATAATTAAATAATATAATTCTTAGGGCATGATAATAAAAAAAACTAATTATAATTTAGTTTAATTCAATCTATTAATATAAATTTTTAAGTTTAAATATTTTTGTATACCTACATTTTGAATGTTTCAAATATAAAATGAATAATTTTATTTAGTTTTTCCATTCATCATTTAAATTTCTTTATTTTCATTTTTCATTTAAATCCTCAAACAACAATCATTTTATAATTTTAATAAATAAATAATAATATAAATAATTATAGAGAGCATTTGAAAAGTAATATCCATTAGATTAAGGTTTGATTAAAAGAGTATAATGAAAAATAATTCATCTAAATAGACCAACAGTGAGACATTATGCTAAAACATGAAAAAAATTAGTTATTAAATTTTACAGACTCACATTAAATAAATATTGTCAAAAATTAACTCAATCATGATTTAATGATACAACAGAACCTGAACAACATTCCCACTGCCTCAAAACTTCAACCAAATGAAATGTTACCGGTCTATGACAAACCAACCATCCAGTATGTTGTCGAAGAAGCAGTGGCTTCAGGAATCGAGGACATCATCATAGTCACAGGAAGACACAAAAGATCCATTGAAGACCATTTCGACAAGTACTATGAACTTGAATACAACCTTCAAAAGG
>SUTL01000018.1 GCA_015062925.1 Methanobrevibacter thaueri | reverse complement strand
ATCCTAATGTATTTTTATAAACCATCAAAAAATAATATGAAAAATAAGAAAAAGAAAATGAATCTGGTCGAATTTTAACAAAAAAAATTCAGGCCCCTATAATGATTATTAATTTCAGTTTGTAAATCATCAAAATTAGCACCTAAACTTTGTTGTTTAGTGTTTGAAAGTTTATCTATATTAGATGAATCTTCATTAGATTGTAATGCATCATTCACACCACCATCATCATTCGTATTTTGAGTATTTGCGACATTATCTACCATAGTATTGTTTATTGATACAGTAGATGTGTCTTGTTCGACGATACTTTTCATATCACTAGTATTTTCATTTGCACTAACCATTGAAATGGATAATGTTAATATTAAAACTAGTGAGATTATCAAAATTTTATATTTAAATTTCAATATCATCACCATACAATAATTTTATAATAAATAAACAATTTGTATTTTTATTATACAATATAGTATTCTATTTTTAAACTATAAAAATATTTTTTTAGTTTTAATATTTAATTTAAAAAATATTTAATTGAAAAATTAGATTTATTTAATTCAAACTGGTAAAAAAAAAAGATATGGTAATCCAACTAGTTTGTAGTTGGATTTTTAATGGTTGTTTGTGGTACTTTGTCTGCGACTTTGGAACTTATGTTTTTCATTTTTTTAATTAAATTGTCTTTGCTTGATCCGCTGATTAGGATATTTTCTAAAACATCACTTAGTGTTTCGGTTGGGATTATTTCTATCATGTCTTCGTATTTTTTCTCAATCATAACATCTTTAAGGTTGGATTTTGGAATTAGTACTTTTTTCATTCCTGCTTCTGCTGCTGCTTCTATTTTTGCTGTGGCTCCACCTATTGGCATTACATCTCCTCTTACGTTGAGTGATCCTGTTAATGCTACAGTTTGGTCTATTGGAATTTCTTCGATTGCTGATATTACTGCTGTTGCAATACTTACACTTGCTGAATCTCCTTCTACCCCATCATAGGTTTGTATGAATTGTATGTGAATATCATATTGTGATATGTCTTTGTTTGTGTATTTTTTGATTAGTGCACTTACGTTTTGCACTGATTCTTGTGCTATTTCCCCTAGTTTTCCTGTTGCGATTATTTGTCCTCCGTTTTTGGATTGTGTTGGTGCTGCTTCTGCTGCGATTGGTGATACTATTCCGCTTCTGTCACCTATGACTGCTAATCCGTTGATGAGTCCCACTCTTCCTCCTTCTGATGATACCATACTGTAGTCTTTTCTTTGCATGATTGATCTGTCGGCTATTTGTTGTTCTAGTGTTCTTGCATATTTTTTTGCCTCAATTACATGTTTGGCAGTTACTATTTCATCTTCTTGTTCTATTGCTACGTCTCCTGCTGATCTGACTAGTCCACCTAGGTCTCTGAGTTTTAGTGTTAGTGCGTTTTGTTTGCCGGATCTTCTTTTTGCTTCCATGATTATTTCATCTAGTGCGTCTGGTGCGAAGTGTGGTATTCTTCCGTCGTTTTTAACTTCTTGTGCTACGAATTGAACTAGTTTTTCTCTGTTTTCTGTTGTGTCGTCCATGTAGTCTTTCATAAACACTTCATATCCGTATCCTCTGATTCTTGATCTCATTGCTATGTGCATTCCTTCAAGTACCTGGAGGTTTCCTGATGCGACCAGTACGAAATCACATGGTACTGCTTGTGATCTTACCATTGCTCCACTTGAGTTTTCGCTTTGACCTGTTATTGCGTATTTTTTTTCTTGCATTGCAGAGAGTAATTCTTGTTGTGTTTTCATACTCATTGTTCCGATTTCATCTATGTATAGTACTCCTCTGTTTGCTTTATGTATCATTCCTGCTTCTACCCTTTCGTGTGCAGGTGTTCCTAATCCTCCTGATTGGTATGGGTCGTGACGTACATCTCCTAGTAGTGCTCCTGCGTGTGCTCCTGTTGCATCCATAAATGGTGCAAATCTTGATTCTTCATTATTAACCAGTAATTTTGGTGACATGCTGTTTGTTTTTGGTTTGATTTGGATAGATATTAATAGTATTAATGCTGCTGCTATGATTGATTCCAGTAGTCTTCCATACATGAATCCTATTACTAGTATTCCTCCTATTGCAAACATTGTGACTATTGTTTTTCTTTCTTCATGTCCTTTAGCTGATCCTTTGGTTGCTCTTACTATTTTTTTCCCTTCACCTGCTGGTACTGCTCTTATTAGTGGATGGTTGTTGTCTTCCATGTTTGGATATACTAATACGTCCTGTAGGGTTTCATGTGGCAGTATTTGTGCCATTCCTTTTGCAAGCATTGATTTTCCAACACCTGGGTCCCCTATGAGTAAAACATTTCTTCTTTGTTTTGCAGCTTTTTTAATTGTTTCAATTGATTCTTCATGTCCAATTACTTGATCAATTAATAGTGGTGGGACTTCAATGTCTTCTGAGCTTTTTATATTATCGTAATCTAACATTGGTTTGGTTTTTTCATCATCTGTGGTTTTGATGACTTCTGGTTTGACGATTGATTCATTGGAAGAATCTTCTATTGATTCTTTTTGTTCAAGTTTCATTAATAAACCTCACTTTGGTATGTAAAATTTAAATTCATCTATTCTTTTATTTTTTAATCATATATTATTTAATAATTATTATATATAAAAAGCTTTGCATTTTAGTAAATAAAAGTTACTAAAATATGAATAGAAAAATAATACATATCAAAAATATTAAAATAAATAAAAAATCAATAAAAATAATAATAAAAATCAAATACATGTAAATTAAAATAAATACCCTAAAAATAAATAAAAATCGGTAAAAATATATACTATAATATTAGTAATTATATAATACAAGAATAAATATACAATAATTAATTCTTGTTAATCGAGTTTGAGAGTATGGAAAAAAAAACACATCAGTCTATATAATACCCCAAGATGTTGAAAAATCATACCCTCAAATAAGATTAAAAAAATCTCATTTTTAAATTATTTATAATATTAACATACATATATACCAACTATGACAAAATGTATCATGGTTCAGGGAACCTCATCCAACGCCGGAAAAAGCATGCTTGTAGCAGCATTATGTAGAATATATAAAAACAGAGGATATAAAGTAGCTCCATTTAAATCACAAAACATGTCACTAAACTCATACACAACAAAAGAAAATGGAGAAATAGGAATAGCACAAATGCTACAAGCAGAAGCAGCAATGATAGAACCAAGCATACACATGAATCCAGTACTGTTAAAACCAAAAGGAGAATTCACATCCAACGTGATCATCCAAGGAAAATCAATAGGAGATATGAATTTCTACGATTATCAGCATAAATACCATGACAAAGCACTGAACGCAATAAAAGAAAGCTTCAACATTCTATCTAACCAATACGACATCATAATCATAGAAGGTGCAGGATCCCCAGCTGAAATAAACATGAGAAAACAAGACATAGCAAACATGGAAATAGCACACATGGCCAATGCAAACGTCATTCTAATCGCAGACATTGAAATGGGAGGAGTATTTGCAGCAATCGCAGGAACATACGTTTTACTTGATGATTATGATCGCTCACGCTTAAAAGCAACAGTTATAAATAAATTCAGAGGAAACCTTGATATCCTAAAACCAGGACTTGACAGAATAGAAGAAATCACCGGCGAACCCGTACTGGGAGTACTACCATATGATGAAACACTAAAACTACCAGAAGAAGACTCAGCATCCCTAACCACACACCAATTCAGTGAAAACAAAAACATAACCATAGGCGTAATACGCCTTCCAAAAATAGCAAATTTCACAGACATAGACCCATTTGAATATGAAAGCGACGTGGGAATAAAAATGATAAATCTAAACGACAACATAGAAAATGTTGACGCCATCATAATACCCGGAACAAGAAACTCAACACAGGACCTATATGCATTACAGGAAAGCGGACTTGCAGAAAAAATCATAGAAAAATCCAAAGAAATACCAATAATAGGAATATGCGGAGGACTGCAAATACTGGGAAACATAATATATGATGAAGAAAAACAAGAATCAAAACACGGAACAATAAAAGGATTAGGATTACTTGATATTGAATCAAAATTCTCAAAAACAGATAAAATAGTAACCCAATCAACTGCAACAATACCTGAAAACCTACCCGGCATTACAGGTGAAATTTTCAAAAACATAATCGGAGAAGAAATTACAGGTTATGAAATACATGAAGGAACCACCAGACTCATAAAATCCCAACCATTATTAAATATTAAAAAAGGCCAGGGAAATAATGAAGAAGGAATAAATGATGGAGCAGTGAACAATAATATATTTGCAACATATTTCCATGGAATATTCCACAACTACAATTTCAGACGGGAATTTTTAAATTATTTACGAGTTAAAAAAGGATATAGTGCAAAATATGGTGAAGATCCATATGAAACACAAAAAGACTATTCACTAAACAGATTAGCAGAAATTGTTGAAGAAAATCTGGATATGGATACAATTGATAAATTACTCTTTGATTAATGAGGTTATACCATGAATTATATCAAATTAGGAAACTCAAGTTTAAATGTTAGTAGAATATGTATGGGATGCATGGGTTTTGGTGATCCTACAAACGGTATGCATACCTGGACACTACCTGAAAAAGAATCAATTGAAGTGATTAAAAAAGGCCTGGACAATGGAATAAACTTCTACGATACCGCAATTGGTTATCAGAATGGAACTTCAGAGCAATATCTTGGAAAAGCAATCAATGAATATGCAAATCGTGAAGATATTGTAATTGCAACCAAATTCCTACCAAGAACTGAAGAAGACATTAAAAACAATATTTCCGGCAGACAGCACATCCATAACCTCGTCAACAAAAGCCTCAACAATCTTCAAATGGATTATATAGATTTATATATTTATCATATGTGGGATTATCATACTCCATTATATGATATTTTAGAAGGATTGAATGAAGTAATTGAAGAAGGTAAAGTCAAATATATCGGCATTTCCAACTGTTTTTCATGGCAACTTGCAAAAGCAAATGCTTTAGCTGAAATGAATGGTTTCAATAAATTTGTATCCATCCAGGGACATTACAATTTAATTTTTCGTGAGGAAGAACGTGAAATGATTCCATTATGTAAAACAGACAATATTGCACTTACACCATACAGTGCACTTGCATCCGGAAGACTCTCAAGACTACCAGGTGCCGATTCTAAAAGATTGAATGAAGATTTCTACGCTAAATTAAAATATCAAAATACAGAATTACAGGATTTGGAAATAATCAAAAGAGTGAATGAAATTTCTAAAAATTATGATGTTTCAATGACTGAAGTTTCTCTCGCATGGCTTTTGGAAAAAGTAACTTCCCCTGTAGTTGGTGCAACAAAGATGCATCATGTGGACGGTGCAGCCAGTGCAGTTGATTTGAAATTATCCCCAGATGATATTAGTTATCTTGAAGAACCATACATTGCCCATGAACTTGTTGGTGTGATGGCGGACAATAAGATCTCAGCAACAGATGACAATAAGGTATGGCAGAAATATAGAAAATAACATGTAAAAATAATTATAATTTTAAAATTCAAATAATGTTGTTTGTTTAGGTTCACTATATCTTATTATTTTTGTCTCTATTAGATTGTCGTTTTCTTTAAGGTGTCCAAGCAGTAATGGTGATTTTTCATCATGGAGTTTTATAACTTTTTTAGGAATATCGGGTTTTCTGTTGGCATAGCAGTATTTGCATTCGCTTAAACATGAATTATAAGCTCCAATATCTCTTG
The DNA here is from genome assembly GCA_015062925.1 of Methanobrevibacter thaueri. Lineage (GTDB taxonomy): Archaea > Methanobacteriota > Methanobacteria > Methanobacteriales > Methanobacteriaceae > Methanocatella > Methanocatella thaueri_C. The sequence goes on along the minus strand of SUTL01000018.1, from coordinate 26,093 downwards.
ATGGGATGCAGTGACAGTTTTTTCTAATTCCTGTTTCTTTAACATTTTTATAAACAACATTATGTGCTTGTTGCAGTATTTCTATGGTTGTGCATCCTGCGGAGTGAATATTATATTTTTCATAGTTTTCATTTGTTGCGCATGTTTGGGTGTGCAGATTATATTTTTTTGATATTTCTCCTATTCCTTTCAATAATTTTACTTTATCTTTCTGAGTAAATGGGATTATTTCAGGCATATTTTCCTCTACTTTCTTATACATATCCACAAAGCTGAAGATGCATCTGTAAACTAAGGGAGAGATTATTTCAGCCATATATTCAAATGTTTCTAAGTGTTTTTCAATGGTGTATTTTTCTGTTAGAAGTATTGGATCATATCTCCATAGGATTTTATTTTTACCTATGATTTGAGATAATTTTTCCAGTGTTTTGATTGATTGGTGTTTTGAAGGAACTTTTGGTTCTATATCTTTATCATAGCAGGTAATTGTATAATTGCATAGGATATTATATTTTTTATTTATATTGTTAATGTGTTTTAGTATAGGTTGGTAATTTTTGGAGCAGAATAGTAAGCAGTCTACATCTTTGGGTTTGAGACTTAATTTGTAAACTTGTTCTTTTGCAAATGGGTTTCTTGAGTATGCATATTCTTCTTTAAGTCTGTTTAATAGCCATGGTGTGTAATAGTTGACTATGTCTGTTCTTCCACCTATATTAATTATCATTTTATCATTTTGTAGTTTTGTTTTTTGATGTTAATCATAGTTTTGATTTTTTGTGTTTGCTGAGTAATACTTAGTATTTAAATGAATTCAAAAAAAGTAATAACATTTATATTTATGATTGGACATATTTATTATTAGTAATACTGAGTATTTAAATAAACTTGAAAAAAGTAATACTTTTGATTTTTTTAGGGATTTTTGATATTGATGATAACAGTCCTTTTAAAAAAATTTTAAGTAATACTTAGTATTTAAATAAATTGAAAAAAAGTAATACTTTTAATGTTTAAAGAGGTGTTTAATGTGATTGATGAAATAACTGATTTTTTATTTGGCTTGAAAATGACTATTCTCTCAGGTATATTTCTATTAATTGCAATTATTTTTATGATATTTGGAATTTCAACACCTACTTACTTAAACCCGGCATGGGGAACAGTAATAATAAGTGGAATTCCAATGTTACTTTTAGCAATGACAAGATTAATACGTGAAAAATGGATTTCATCCGCTCTTTTAATTGCAATAGCAATGGTTGCTTCACTTTTAATTGGTGAAATTTTTGCAGCCGGTGAAGTGGCATGGATTATGGCATTAGGTGCTCTTCTTGAAGATTGGACAGTTGAAAGAGCTAAAAAAGGTTTAAGAAACCTTATTAATTTAACTCCGCAAACTGGAAGAAGAATTGTAAATGGTGTTGAAGAAATTGTATCTGTTGATGAAATAAAAATTAATGATACATTAAGAATACTTCCGGGTGAAAGTGTCCCTGTGGATGGTAAAATAATAAAAGGCACTACTTCACTTGACCAATCAATTATGACTGGAGAATCATTACCTATTGATAAAGAAGTAGGTGATGAAGTATTTTGTGGAACAATGAATATGTATGGTGCTATTGATATTAGTGCAACTAGTTTAGGTGAAAATTCATCACTTCAAAAATTAATTGATCTTGTCAAAGCCGCTGATGAAAAACAAGCCCCAACACAAAGAATTGCAGATAAATGGGCAACATGGTTAGTTCCTATTGCTTTAATCATAGCTATAGGTGCATGGTTAGTAACTGGCGATATTGAAAGAGGAGTTACTGTTTTAGTAGTGTTCTGTCCATGTGCATTAATACTTGCAACACCAACTGCAATCATGGCTGCAATCGGCCAGGCAACTAAATATGGTGTTTTAATTAAATCTGGTGAGGCGTTAGAAACATTAGGCGGTTTGAATACTTTAGTTTTTGATAAAACTGGTACATTAACTTACGGTAATTTAGAAGTTTCTGATATTATCTCAGTGAGTGATAAATTATCACAGGAAGAATTACTTAAAATCACAGCATCCTGTGAAAAATTAAGTGAACATCCATTAGCTAAAGCTGTTGTGAAAAATGCAAAAGAAGCTGAAATCGATATTGAAGAACCACAAGATTTTAAAATGTATCCTGGTAAAGGAGTTACATCTAAAAATTCTTATGGTACCGTATATGCTGGAACCTCCAAATTTTTAAATGAAAATAATATTGATGTTGATGTTGATAGTCATTTGGACAAACTAAAACATGAAGGAAAAGCTTCAATAATCGTTGCATTAAATGATGAAGTTGTTGGTTTAATTGGATTATCTGATGTGATTCGTGAAGATTCTAAAAGCATGATTGAAAAATTACATGAATTAGGAACTGAATGTATATTACTTACAGGAGATAATACAGAAACTGCTAATTACTTTGCATCACAAATTGGAATAACCAAAGTCCATGGAAATTTACTCCCAGAAGAAAAACTAGAATGGATTGAAAAACTAAAAAATGAAGATAAAAAAGTATGTATGATAGGGGATGGAGTAAACGATGCACCAGCACTTAAAACAGCAAATGTAAGTGTGGCAATGGGATCTGTAGGAAGTGATGTTGCAATAGAAGCAGCAGACATTGCATTATTAGGAGATGATATTGGAAAAATACCTTATCTTAAAAAATTATCAAATTCCACACTATTCACAATCAAAGCAAATATAATCATATCCATGACAATAAATGCAGCTGCAATAATCTGCTCTGTTCTAGGATTATTAAATCCAGTAACAGGAGCAATTGTCCATAATGCAGGTTCATGCCTAGTAGTTTTAAATGCAGCACTACTCTATGACAGACACTTTGATGATTCAATTAAAAAAATAGATACTGAAAGTACAAAACATTCACATTATCATTATCATAATGATGGTGAACATTCACATTCACATGAAGGTGTTGAAATAATTGATGAAATTGTAACTGAAAATGGAGTTAAACATCTGCATATTCACAAACATACATTATCTAGAAAAAATTGTGAAACTTATCACAATTAAATTTTCTATTTTTTTTTGAAAAATGAAGTTATATTAATATAATAATTTGTTTTAAAAAAAAAGAAAAAGTATTATAAGTATTATAATACTCTAGTACAAGTTACCGTCATCATCCACTTTTTCAGGATGTTTTTTAATGTATTCAAGACTGTATCCATCGTTTTGCCCACCAATAATGAAACCTCTACTGTCATATGTATTACCTGTTTCATAATCATAGTAAAGACGGTCATCTGATGAACTTGATGAATTGCTTGAATTACCATAAGCACCTGAATTTGCAGTTGAATTTTTATTAGTTGAAGGTGAAGAAGATTGTCCTTCTTTAATAGTAATTGTTTGTGAAGCAGTGGATGGATTATATTTAGCATTACCTCCAAATGATGCAGTTACTTGATGATCACCAATATCTTCATTAGCTAAAACTAAATAAGCTTGTCCTTGATCATTTGTTAGAACAGAATATTTTTTCCTGATGACCATTTGCATCATATGTGAAATTTATAACTTCATTTGCAATTGGATTTCCCTGTGCGTCTTTTAGTTCAATTTGAATTTGATTTCCATTTTGTAAAGTAGATTCGCTTAAAAAGTTAATTTGTGTATTCATTTTCCCAGTATTTCCTAAGTTAAAAACGAAAATACTCACAATTGCAATAATAATAATTATTAAAGCAACAATGATTATATTTTTATTCATAATACTTTCCTCCTAATTATTATAATTTTTATGCTTAATTTTTTAAAAATACCATTAAAAGCATAATTAATAGTATTAAACTATTCATATAAAAGTTTTTGAAAATAAATGATTATTTATACTTTAATTAAATGAAATATTGATGAGTAAAGTTTATTTGATAATGTAAACTATATTAAACTATTATTTTAAAATTAAAACTCCCAAGAGCATAATATTAATTACATATAAAAGAAAACATATCACAAAAAATATTCCCCAACACCAAAAACCCAAATACAACAAAGAAAAAAAATTAAATTATAAATCAAACATAATATATTAATATAAAAAAAATTAATTTATGTGATTACATATGGAATTAAAAAAACAATACAATGAAAAAGAATTAACAATAACAGTTAAAGATAAAATCGATACAACAACAGCACCAGACTTTGAAAATGAAATTATGGATGAAATAGGAAAATTCGACTCATTAATAATTGACTTTACCGAATTAGAATACATTTCAAGTGCAGGTTTAAGAGTTCTAGTTGCATGTGAAAAAAAATTAAACCCGGAAAATATCCCATCAGTTATTAAAGTTAATGACACCATAAAAGAAATTCTCATAATATCCGGATTTGATAAAATCCTAAATATCCAATGAGAATAATTAACTTTTAATAAAAGTATACTCAATATTGTTAAAGCCCAATACTTCACTGATTTTAATATTTTCCTGTGAAAATTCTTTTTCAATATTTTTCATTACTTCTCTTTCACCTTCATCTTTCATATTAATAATTATTTTATCATCATAATCAATTAAAAATATTTCAATATCCACATCATCGTCATTTGAATCAAAAATTTTATTAATAATCAAATCCACTGTTTTTAAAGAAGATGAACTAACATTCAAACTTTCCAAATGATTAAACATTTCAGTTTTCACATTATCATTCTTATTTTTTAAAGTATAATTTCTGGTTTTTTCAATTAAATGCTTTTTAATGAAAAATAATCCTGAATACTCAGGTTCTTTTCTTAAAACAAACCTTACATGAATTGCAACAATCACAATTGATAAGATAAATCCTAATGGGAATGATAACCAGACACTTGTAATACCAATGAATGGATGTAATATTAATATAAATAATAACGGTCCGAATAATTCAGAAATACTTGAAATAATCCCGGATTCCAATGTTCTTTCAATACCCTCATAATAGAATATTAATATGGTTGAAAAAACCATAGGTATAAATGCTAAGGAGTATATTCTAAGAGCATTTTCTATTAATGCATCATTAGGCATTTGCGCAAGATTATAAAACATTAATATTCCATCAGGATATATTAATATAAATGCAGTGAATATTGCCGAACAGATGAATGTTGCCGTAATTGCTTTTCGCACAATATAATTTAAATTATAAAAATCATTTTGAGAATAATAAATAGGTACAATTGAAGATAAAGTTTCCGAGAAACCTACAATTAAAATACTTATCAGTAATAATGAATTTAAACATACATTGAAAATATTCAAACCTAATTCGCCTAAAGCTCCACTTAGGATTAAATTCATAATATAAATCAGTATGACATTGAAAACACCCATACTTGCACCTGGAAGACCTACTTTTATTATTTCAAGAGTTGATGTTAACCAGGTTCTTATTTTTAATTTGGATAAAATGAATTTAAATGTTCTTTTTGAATCAAAATAATATTTAAAAGAAGCTAGTAATCCTATTATATATCCAATAAGCATTGCAATAGATGCTCCTTCAATACCCATGTTGAAAACACCTAAAAACAGATAATCCAGGATTATATTAATAATGTTTGGAACAATAATTAATAATGAAGCAAATTTTGGCTGACCATCAACACGAATAAATTGACTTAACACACCCAATACAGTTACTATAGGGAAACAAATGAATAAATAAAATCCATATGCTTTTATATAAGGTATTACTGCAATTGTCGGATGTAATGCGAAAATTATACTATTTTCAAATAAAAAACATACAATGATTATTATAATTGATAAAACAATTGTTGACAACATTGCAATTGTGAAATAATGATTACTTCCCTCCAAATCAAACTCCGCTCTCTTATTTAATGATAAAATTTGACCTCCTAATCCAAATAACCATTCAAATATTGTGATTAATAAAATTAAAGGAGATAATACCTGTAAAGCAGCTTGTCCGTTGTGTCCGATAAATGTTGCGATAAAACTTGAATCAACAATTGTAGTTATGTTTAAAGCCATCGCTATAAGTATTGATGGTAATAATAATTCCCGGAATTTATGAGTTATTATTTCATTTGACATATATGCACTTTCCTATTCAAAGTAATTTAATTCATTTAAATAATCAATCATTCGTTTAAGATAATCTAAATCAGGTTCAGGCCAATCAAATCCTAATAAATGAAGAATTTCAACAGTTTGATCAATTTTAATATTTTCATCAAAATCATTTTCCTCATCCAAATCATCAATTGCAACATCAGCAGTGATTATACCCTGAATATTCTCATTCATATTCTGTTCATAGATTTTTTTAAATTCCTCAGTGTCAACTTCTTCAATACCATAACCATAAGTATTTAATGCATCAACAATGTTTCTAAGAGGAATATTATGATTATTCAAACAATGGAATACTCTGGATTTCTCAGGTGTTTTAGATAATTCAAGCACTCCTTTTGCAACATAATCAATTTGACTCATATCAGTTTCCACATTAGCCATTGTAGGATTTATTGCTTTAAGCTTTTTAAATGTTTTTATATTGTTTAAAAATGCATTAGTAGTGTAGTTTTTCTGGAAAACACCATCAGAGTAACGGCTCATTAAGTTTCCTAATCTGATTATTTTCACTGAAAGTCCTTTGTTTGCAGCTTCAAGAACAATTCTTTCAGCTAAAAATTTACTGTTCAAGTATTTATTCTCCAGGTATTGTTCATAATATAATGTTTGCTCATCATACTTCGGATTCGGATATTCATCCGGATTAAGAGAGTATGATGAAAGAACACTGATTGTTGAGGTTTGTATGTATCTTACATTATTTTTTGCCTGAGCAAATTTAAGTCCGTTAACCACACCATCAACATTTACCTTAAAGATATAATCATCAGCAGTGTAATGTTTTACAATAGCTGCTGCATTTATTATTGTATCAATCGGTTCGTTTTTAAGTTTTTCAAAGTCATTGATTTCAGTTATATCTCCTTCACTTAGAATAATACGTGATCCTATTAGATTGGTTAAATCTTCATCAAAGTAATAATTCATCAAATCAATTAAACGTTCTTCACAGGAGCCATATCCTCCTTTTCTCAGCATACAATATATTTTTCCATCTTCATTTTTAATGAATTCATATAGAAGATGTATTCCTAAAAATCCGGTTACTCCTGTTAATAAAACATTGCCTAATTCTAATTTTTCACCTTCTTGGAAGTTTTCTATTGTATTTTCCTCAAGAAGTTTGTTGATTTCATCATAATTATAGTTTTTAATGATATCATTTTCATCATCCAATTCAGCTTCAGGAGTAGTTTCTCCAGATAATAATTTTGCCAGTGCTTTTGGAGTTTTATTGGTGAAAACATCATCATATCTTACACTGTATCCTTGTTTTAATAATTCAATGATTAATTTAGATGCAATAAGTGATGTTCCTCCTATTTCAAAGAAGTTATCTTCAGCACCAACTTTTTCTATATCCAGTATTGTTGAGAATATTTCACAGATTTCTTTTTCAAGTTCTGTTTCAGGAGCCACATAATTACTTTCCATTATTGGTTCTGGAAGTTTTTTAGTGTCTGTTTTACCGTTTGGTGTTTGTGGCATTTCATCTATTTGCATGAATACTGTTGGAACCATATATTGAGTAAGACGGTCTTGTAAGAATTCTTTTAAATCGTCACTGTCAATTTTTTCATCTCCAACATAATATGCACATAAATGATCATTGTTGTTTATTTTTTTAATTACTACAACTGCCTGTTTTATGTTTGGATATTGACCGATGTTGGTTTCAATTTCACCAATTTCAATCCTTAATCCTCTTAATTTAATCTGATTATCTATTCTTCCTTTAATATCTATTTCACCATTTGGAAGTGCAATAGCATAATCTCCACTTCTATAATAAGGAATACCGTCGATATTAAGGAATACTTCCTGGGTTTTTTCAGGCATATTATAATATCCTTTTCCAACACCAGTTCCTCCAATGTATAATTCACCCATTACCCCATCAGGTAATAATTTACCATCAATATCCCTTACATCAGTAACATAGTTGGTTAAAGGAGGTCCTACGGTTAAATTATTCATATCAGTTACTTCTTTATTGTTTGATGTGATTGTTGTTTCTGTTGGACCGTAACTGTTATACACTATAGCATCACTGTATTTTCTTAATTCTTCAAAGACCTTTGCTGAAAATTGTTCTCCACCAAGGAATATACATTTTAAACAGGAGATTACATTACAGAATTCTTCAAGTTCAAGATAAGATGCAAATCTTGAAGGAGTGATTTCTAAAACTTCAGGTTTATTTTCATCAATTAATTTAATAAGTTCCGGAATGGTTCTAATTTGAATATCATCAGCCAGTATTAATTTCAAACCATTGGAGAGTGATGTTAATATATCATCAACTGATACGTCGAAAGAAATTGTTGTAATACAAAGCAAACTATCATAAGTGGATTTAGGGTTTTGTGCTTGATTACAAATGTTTTCATGACATATCATTACTCCTTTAGGATTACCTGTGGAACCTGAAGTGTAAATCATATATGCTAAATCATCTGGTGTGACATCAACATTTGGATTGTTAGTGTTTTCTTCTTTAAGAAGTTCTGCTACATTTAATGAATTTTCAGAACCCTCATCACTTATAATATAATCTGCCTGACTGTTTTCATAAATATAATTAATTCTTTCCATCGGATATTCCGGGTCGATTGGGACAAATGCACATCCTGCTTTTAAAACACCTAAAATTGATGCTATTAAATTACTATTTCTTTTAAGCATGATAAGAACATTGCTTCTTGGTTTTACTCCTTTTCGAATTAATGCATTTGCAATCCGATTACTTTTTTCATTTAATTGTTTGTATGTTAATGTAGCATCACATGCAACTAATGCTATGTCTTTTCCTTTTTCAACAGCTTGTTTTTCAAAACGTTTATGTAAAATTGGATTTTCAACTTCTTCAAAGACTGGAATTTCATTTTCAACTAATTCAATGTCTTTTATTCTTAGTTTATCCATATCATTTACGAAGAATTGGAATAAAATATATTTAATGGATAGTAAGAATTTTCTAACATAATCTTCAGTGTAGATTTGATCATTATATTCAACATATGCTCTGATATTCGTTCCATCATCAAAAATATCCATGTTTATTTTATAATCTGTTGAAACAGTACCGTCAAGATCAACTGTTTTATAATATTTACCATTGATTTCCATTTCATTAACTAAAGATTCATGATAAGAATAGAAGAACTCTGGTTTTAACTGATAATCTTCTGATAATTGTGTATATGGATAATTACTATGAGTTAAAGCATCTTTCCATGATTTATCTACCATTTTTATATAATCTTCAACCATCATTTCACGGTCTTCACCATTTACAATAATAGGTAATGTTTTAACAAGCATACCCTGAGTATTAAAGTAATTTGAGTTCGCCCTACCATTAAATATTGTTGTAATTAATGATTTATCACTGAATGTGAATTTATTAAGAGATAATATAATAGCAGTCATGAATAAAACATTTGGACTTATTGAATGGTCCTGACAGAAGTGTCTGACGAAAGTGGAATTTAATTCATCTGAAACCAGTTTAATTTCACCAATATCAGGATTACCATTAATATTTGGTGTTAAAACTGTTGATTCAATACCCTGACTGAATTTATTTTTGAAGAATTTTTTAGAAACTTCACTAATAGCAGTTTCTTTTTCAATAAGACTGTATGCGTATCCATCAATTTTTTCACTTTCTATTTCTTCATTATTATATGCTTTAATTAAATCCTTAAAGAAAATACTCTGTGACACACCATCAGTAATTATATGATGGAAATCGCTGAATAAGATTGTTTCTTTTGGTGTTTTATAGATTTTAAATCTGAATAATTGATTATTATCCAACGGAATTGGTTCAATATCCTTTTTCATTATTTCTCTATCTGTAATGGAATCAATAGTTTCAATTTCTATTTCATCAATTACAGCATCATCACATCTTTTCTGTAATATTTCACCTTCATCAGTGTTGATAATTCTTGTTTTAAGATATGGGTGTGCTTCAACAGTTTTAATTAATGCTTCTTTAAGTTTATCCGGATCAACATCATTTTCAAATCTTACTGCAGTAGGCATAGTATATTTGATTTTTTCTGTTTGCATACATTCATAATAAATTCCCATTTGATTTGCAGTTAATGGGAAGTACTCCATGTCCTTTGCAGTTTCAATGATTCCTTCTATATCAATATCTGACTCAATGTTATTGTCAATTTTATCTGCAAGTGATTGGATTGTTGGATTTGTGAATAATGAAGTTATATCAATATTTACATTTGTTTCATTGAAAATCATTGAGTTTAATTTCATTAATGTTAAAGAACTGAAACCCAGTTCATATAAATCATCTGTTATTCCGAATTTATCTGTATCTGCTATGGATTTGACGAATTCCACCAGTTTCTTTTCTGTTTCAGTTTCAGCTTCAACATAATTTAGATTTAATTTTGGTTTTGGAAGTCTTTTAATATCTGTTTTACCATTTGGAGATATTGGCATATTATCCAATTGCATGAATACAGTTGGAACCATATATTCGGTTAATTTATCTCCCAAATATCTTTTCAAGAGATTTATATCTATTTTTTCATCGGCTGTGAAGTATGCACATAAATGTTCAACATTATTGATTTGTTTAATCACAACAACTGTTTGTTTAATATGTGGGAATCTTGCAATATTGGATTCTATTTCACCAATTTCAATTCTTAATCCTCTTAATTTAATCTGATTATCTATTCTTCCTTTTATCTCCAAGTCCCCATTCGGAAGTTCTATTGCATAATCTCCACTTTTATAATATGGAATATTATTAATAGTTAAGAATACTTCACTGGTTTTTTCAGGCATATTATAATATCCTCTGGCTACACCATTACCTCCGATGTATAATTCACCCATTACTCCAGAAGGCAGTAATTTTCCATCAATATCCCTAACTTCTGTTATACAATTATGCAGAGCTTTTCCAACTGTTATTTTATCAGTATTGGTTAATTTATGTCCATTAGATATTACTGTTGTTTCTGTTGGTCCGTAAATATTATAAACATCTAAATTCGGATATTCTAAGAGTTTACTCATTAAGTCCTCAGGCACCATTTCTCCACCAACAGCAATGTATTTTAAATTAGGTACAAGTTTGGTGAATTCCTCATATTCCATATATTGTTTGAATCTTGATGGTGCTGTGAATGTAAGTGAATCCGGTTTTTCAGCTTTAATTAATTCAACTAATTCTTTAATATTTTTTATTTCACTATCATTAGCCAATACCATTTCCAAACCATATGTTAAAACCATGAAATCAAGTAAAAATGCATCAAAAGATACTGTTGAAAGAGCAAGTGTTTTTTTCATATTTGAATATGCCTTATAAACTACACTGTCTTTGACTTTGGAAAATAGGTTTGTAATATTTTTATGGGAAGTCATTACTCCTTTAGGATTACCTGTGGAACCTGAAGTGTAAATCATATATGCTAAATCATCAGGTGACATATCAATTTGAGGATTGTTAATATTTTCCTCTTCAAGCAATTCATGAACATCAATTGAATTTTCAACATCCCCATCAGCAATTAAATAATCAGCTTCACTGTTTTCAAAAATATAATCAATTCTACCTTTAGGATAATTAATATCTATTGGTATGAATGCGCAACCTGTTTTTAAAACCCCTAAAATTGTTGAAATAAGATTACTGGTTCTTGGAAGCATTACCAATACATTACTTCTAGGTTGAATTCCTTTGTTTATAAGTGCATTAGCAATACGATTGGCTTTCTGATTAAGTTCACTGTAAGTTAACCTTGCATCAGTTGCAATTAACGCAGTATTATCCGGAGTTTCTTCAACTTGTTTTTCAAAACGTTTATGGATGAATGGAATTTTCACTTCAGTGATTTCATGTGATTGATTATCTTCTTTTAATTTCACATCACAAATCTTAAAGTTATCCACATCATTTTCCATGAATTGGACTAGAATGTCTTTTATGGATTTTATGAATGTTTTAATATATTCTTCACTATATAACTGATCATTATATGCCAGAAGAATATTGAATTTATCTCCATTGTCAAATATGGATAAGTTAACTTTAGAATCAACTGTAACTAATTCAGCACCAGTTAATTCCTGTGGCTTGTAAGATTTATCATTTATTGTTAATTCATCTGATTGTAAGAATTCATGATATGCATAGAAGAATTCCGGTTTTAACTGATATTTCTCTGATATTTTAAGATATGGATATATACTGTTTTTCAAAGTATCTTTCCATGTTGAATCAACAGATTGGATGAAATCTCTAAGTGATATTTGTCTGTTATCATTGTTAATTAAAAATGGAATTGTTTTAACTAAAAATCCTTGAGTGTTAAAGTAATTAGGAGTTGATCTTCCATTAAATATGGTTGTCATTAATGTTTTATCGGAGAATGTGAATTTATTTAAAGTTAAAATTACACTTGAGATGAATAATGTGTTTTTACTTATTGAATTGTCATTACAGAACTCATTAATTAACTGTGAATCAATAACATCATCAATATATTTAATTTTACCTTCTTCATGATCTCCATTAAGATCTGGGTTTAAAACAGTGGATTCTATTCCTTGAGTTAGTTTATCATCGAAGAATTCTTTTGCAATTTGATATTTTTCACTGTTCTCCAAGTCTTTTTCAAGGATACTGTAAACATAACCGTCAACTATTTCTCCTTCAATTTCATTGTTTTCATAGATATTCACAATATCTCTGAATAGATTATTCTGGGACACTCCATCTGTAATTATATGGTGGAAATTGGAGAATAAAACAACTTCATCATCAGTATCATATATTTTAAATCTGAATAATTGACTGTTTTGTAAAGGAATTTGATAAACATCGTTTTCAATCATTTCCTCATCAGTGATATTTTTAACTTTTACAATTTCAATATCCCCAATTTCCGCTCCATCACATCTTTTCTGTTTTAATTCACCTTCATGATTTACAATTCTGGTTTTAAGATATGGATGTGATTCAATTGTTTTGATAATTGCTTCTTTAAGTTTATAAGCATCAACATCCTTTGCGAATTTTATAGTGGTAGGTATTATGTATTTAAGTACCTCAGGATTTTGCACACATTCATAATAAACGCCTAATTGATTTTCAGTTAAAGGATAATATTCCATGTCTTTTGCTGATTCAATTAATTGTTTAAGATCAGATTCTTTTTCAAATGAATTATCAAGTTCAATTGCGAAGTTTCTGATTGTTGGTTCATTGAATAATATGGAAATATCTAAATTACCATTCATTTGCTCATAGATTATTGAATTTAATTTCATTAAGGATAATGATGTGAATCCGAGAGCATATAAATCATCTGTAACACCAAATTCATCGATATTTACAATAGATTCAACAATATGATATAATTTTTCTTCTGTTTCGGTTTCAGGCATTACCAGTGCTAATTTAAGTTGTGGTTCTGGTAATTGTTTTAAATCTGTTTTACCGTTTGGTGTTTGCGGCATTTCATCCAGTTGCATGAAGACTGTTGGTACCATGTAACGTGTAAGATGGTCTTTTAAAAATTCCTTCAAATCATCATTATCAATTTCACCGTCAGCAGTGTAATATGCACATAAGTGGTCGTTATTGTTTATTTCTTTAATAACTACAACTACTTGTTTTATATTTGGATATTTGCTGATGTTGGTTTCAATTTCACCAATTTCAATTCTTAATCCCCTTAATTTAATCTGATTATCTATTCTTCCTTTAATATCAATTTCTCCATTTGGAAGTGCAATAGCATAATCTCCACTTTTATAATATGGAATATCATCAATAGTTAAGAATACTTCTCTGGTTTTTTCAGGCATATTATAATATCCTTTTCCAACACCAGTTCCACCAATATATAATTCACCCATTACACCTAAAGGTAATAATTTACCATCAATGTCCCTTACATCAGTTATATAATTCTTCTCAGGAACTCCTACAGTTAAATCAAAGATATCTTTTACTTCTTTGTTGTTTGATGTGATTGTTGTTTCGGTTGGACCGTAACTGTTATAAACAACAGCATCACTGTACTGTCTTAAATCTTCAAAGACTTTTGCTGAAAATTGCTCTCCACCAAGGAAAACACATTTCAAACAGCTGATTGCTTCACAAAACTCTTTAACTTCAAGGTATGAAGCTAATCTGGAAGGTGTGAAATCAGCAACTTCAGGTTTATTTTCATTGATTAATTTAGTTAATTCAGGGATGTTTTTTATCTGAACATCATTTGCAAATATTAATTTCAAACCATTGGAGAGTGAAGTTAATATATCATCCATAGACACGTCAAATGAAATAGTTGTAATACAAAGTAAACTATTATAAGTGGATTTTGAATTGGAAACCTGATTACAAATGTTTTCATGAGTAATCATCACACCTTTAGGATTACCAGTGGATCCGGAAGTATAAATCATATATGCCAAATCATCAGGAGTGATTTCAACATCAGGATTACTAGTATTTTCTTCTTTAAGAAGTTCCACTACATTTAATGAATTATCAGAATCCTCATTACTTATAATATAATCTGCCTGACTGTTTTCATAAATATAATTAATTCTTTCCTGAGGATATTCAGGGTCAATAGGTACAAAAGCACAACCTGCTTTTAAAACACCAAAAATAGAGGCTATTAAATTACTGTCCCTATTGAGCATGATAAGAACATTACTTTTTGGCTCCACACCTTTTTGGATTAATGCATTTGCAATCCTATTACTTCTCTCATTTAATTCACTATAAGTTAAAGTAACATCACTTGCAACTAATGCCACAGAATCCCCTTTATCAACCACCTGTTTTTCAAATCTCTTATGTAAAAATGGATTTTCAACAGGAGTGAAAACAGGTACTTCATCACAGGTTTCTAATTCAATTTCATTAATCATTAATTCCTCAATATTTCCATGTATGAATTGATTAACAATTGATAAAATACTGTTTAAGAATGTTTTTATATATTTTTCACTATACAATGCATCATTATATAGTATGGCTAATTCAATATCCTCTTTATTTTCATTAACATTGAAGGTTATTTTATAATTAGTTTCAAGGGAATTTAATCTTTTAATATTATATACATTATTGTTTAATGTAATATTTCCAATTTCAAGATTATTATAGGTATACATGAATTCAGGTTTTAAATTAAATTCCTCAGCAATTTTAATATATGGATAATTACTGTGTTTAATTCCATTTTTCCAGGTTTCATCAACCTGATTGAATAATTGTCTAATTGTTATTTTACGATTTTCATTAATGGAAATTACAGGTAATGTTTTAACTAAAAATGATTGTGTATTATTATAATTGGAATTTAATCTACCATTAAAAATAGTTGTTAATAATGTTTTATCAGTGAATGTGTACTTATTCAATGTTAATATGGTACTTGCCATGAATAATACATTTGGTGAAATTCTTTTATCCGCACAGAATTCCTTTATGGATTCAATGTCAATATTTTGAGAAATTAATTCCAATCTTCCCATATCTTCATCATTATTTAAATCCGGAGTTAATATGGTTGAATCCACTTCTTTTGTAAGTTGATTATGGAAATATTCTTCACTGGCAAGGTATTCTTCACTGTTTTTATATTCTTTTTCAATTAAAGAACAGATGTAACCATCATAAGCTTCTTTTTCAATTTCATCACCATTATATGCATTGGCAAAGTTATTGAATAATGTGCCGACTGATTCACCATCAGAAATTATATGATGTATATCGAAGAATAAAATTGTTTCCTCTTTGGTTTCATATATTTTAACCCTGAATAACTGATTATCCAACAATTCAAATCTTTTAACATTTTCTTTTTCAATTTCATCATCAGAAATATTGTCAATTTCAACAATAGGGATTTCATCAACAGGTATTGAATCATCTCTTTTATGCATTAACTGACCATCATGAAGAACAATTCTTGTTTTAAGATAAGGATATTCATTAATTGTTTTAATAATAGCTTCTTTTAATTTTAATGCATCAATTGATTTATCAAACCTTATCATTGCAGGAAGATTGTATTGTGCTTCATCAGGATTTTGAGCACACTCATAATATACTCCCAGCTGATTATCCATTAAAGGATAATAAGTAATTTCCTCTGAAGATTTGATTAATTCATTTAAAACATCATCAGATTCAGCAATATCAATTTTATTAGCAATATATCTTATTGTAGGATTATTTAATAATTCAGTAATATCTAAATTAATATTAAACTCCTCATAAATCTTTGCATTGAATTTTATTAATGATAATGAAGTGAAACCAATAGCATATAAATCATCAGTAACACCAAAATCATCAACATCAATAATTCCACCAATCATTTCAAATAATTTTTCTTCAATTTCATTTTCAGGAGAAATATTTTCAAATTCCAATTTAGGCTCAGGCAATTGTTTTAAATCTGCTTTACCATTAGGATTTTTTGGAATTTCATCAAGCTGTACAAATGCGGTTGGAACCATATAATTAATTAATTTATCACTTAAATATTCTTTCAAGGAATTCTTATCGATTTCCTCATCAGCAACATAATAAGCACATAAATGGGCGTTATTGTTAATTTCTTTAATTACAACAACATTTTCTTTTATATTAGGATATTTACTTATGTTATATTTAATTTCATCAATTTCAATTCTTAATCCTCTTAATTTAATCTGATTATCTTTCCTTCCCTTAATAACAAAACTCTTATCAGATACTTTAACTGCTAAATCTCCAGTTCTACAATATGGAATTCCATTGATTTCAATGAAAACATCTTTTGTTTCATCTAAATTATAATAACCTTTTCCAACATTAAGTCCACCAATATATAATTCACCTACAACACCATCAGGAAGTAATTTTCCATCAATATCCCTAATATCACTTACAGCATTTTTCAAAATATGAGCTACAGTAATATTATTAGGATCAGTTATTTCTTCAAAATGTGTTCCGGCTACTGATTCACTCTGACCATAACCGTTGAAAACAGCAGCATCACTATGTTGTTTAATAAGACTAAATGCTTTTGTGGAAAATTGTTCACCACCCATAATAAAAGCTTTGAAACCTTTAATAGCATCATTGAATTCATCAATTTCAAAATAAGATGTTAATCTTGAAGGAGTGGAAACCATAACTTCAGGATTATTATTTTTAATTAATTTAATTAAATTAACAATGTTTTTAATCTCCAAATCACTAGCAAATATTAATTTAATACCATTTATCGCTGCAGTGAAAATATCCTCTAAAGACATGTTGAAAGAAATTGTTGCAATACTCAATATACTATTATAATCTTTTAAAATAACATGTTCTGATTGATTACATACATTCTTATGAGTTATCATCACACCTTTAGGATTACCAGTGGATCCTGAAGTGTAAATTATATAAGCTAAATCATCAGATCCAATATCAACATCAGGATTTTCACAATTATCTCCTTTAAGCAATTCATCAATATCTAAAGAGTTTTTCTCGGATTCATTTGAAATAATATAATCCGCCTGACAGTTCTCATAAATATAATTAATTCTTTCTTCAGGATAATCCGGATCAATAGGAATGAATGCACAACCGGCTTTTAAAACACCTAGAATAGATGCAATTAACTTACTGTCTCTTGAAAGTTTAATAAGAATGTTGCTTTTAGGTTTGATTCCATTTTCAATTAAGGCATTTGCAATAATATTTGATTTTTCATTTAATTGTTTATAGGTTAATTTAGCATCACAGGCGACAAGTGCAATTTCATCTCCTTTTTCCATTACATTTTTTTCAAAACGTTTATGTATAAATGGAAGTTCCACATCACTAAATTCAATTTCCTTTTCATTTTCAAGAGCAATATCACAGATATTTGTATTATCAATATTTACATTAATTATTTGATTTATAATCTTTTCAAGGCTTAATAAAAATAAATTAATGAAATCTTTTGTATATAATTCATTATTATAGAATAAGGATAATATTATCTCTTCATCTTTTTCATTAATATTTAAATAATTTGAATAAGATGCATTTGATTTTAAATCCCGGTTAAAACTATAATAAAATTCCGGTTTTAAAAAAAGATCATTATATTCATATTCTTCATTGAATTTTAAAGTTTCATTATAAGTTTCATGAATAATTTCTAAAAATTTTTGGATGGATATTTGTCTGTTTTCGGATTTAATGGCGAATGGGATGTTATTTTGATTGAAAATTAGTGTTTCATTTGAAAAATTAAATTTATTCAGTGTTAACGTTAAACTTGCCAGCAGAATTTCATTAATCGGAATTGAATTCTTATTGGCAAATTTGATTATTTTATTTTTTTCAATTACATGTTCTGATTTTTCTATTATGCCTTTTTCTTTTTCTCCAGTTTTATTTGGAGAAATTAAAGTTGATTCATTAAAATCTATCTGTAATTTTGATAAATATTCATTGAATGAATCTTTTTCTTTATTAATCATATTAAATCAAACCTTTTCAATTTTTATAAGATTTGATAATATATTTTTTTAATATTTAATATATAATTTATTAAAAAAAAAAGAGCACAATTTAAAAAGTAAAAATGTAATATGTTTTTTAATGAATAATGATTTTGAAAAAAA
Organism: Methanobrevibacter thaueri; assembly: GCA_015062925.1. Classification (GTDB taxonomy): domain Archaea; phylum Methanobacteriota; class Methanobacteria; order Methanobacteriales; family Methanobacteriaceae; genus Methanocatella; species Methanocatella thaueri_C. The sequence goes on along the minus strand of SUTL01000018.1, from coordinate 7,253 downwards.
ATAATAAAAAAGTAGTAGATGTGAAAAATTATCTACTTGAGTTTAATAACAGCTTTTTTACTTATACTATTATAATATGCATTTCCTGCAAAAGTAACAGTTGCTGTGTATTTACCTTTTTTGGTTAATTTGGTAATTTTAAATGTTGCTTTACCATTAGAATTTGTACTTGCAGTGTAAGTTTTACCTTTGATTTTTAATGTTAATTTTACTCCATTAATAGCTTTACCTTTGTTGTCTTTTAATGTTACTGCGTATTTTTTGGTTTTTAATTTTGCTTTGAAACTTTTGTTAGGTGCATTTAAGATTGGAGTTGCTTTATTAATAGTTACTTTAACATTTGCTGTTGATTTGAAATACTTAGCATTGCCTGTGAAGTTAACTGTAATATTATAATTATTAGGCATTAAATTCATTAAAGATATTTTAATTTGACCATTATCATCAGTTGTGAAATTTTTCACACCATTAATATTCACAGACAAATTAACACCACTAATTTTATTAGCATTAATATCTATTAATGTGGCTATTAAATATTTTCCATCATTGTATTGTGAAATTACATCCTCTGCTATTATAATTGTATCTATTTTATTAACTATGAAATTTTCACTAGTTATGGAGGAGAGATATTTACTGTTTTCAAGATAATTTGCAACTATAGTGTAATTTCCATATTCTAAGTTACTAACATTAACTACTCCAAATCCATTTGAAAGAACCGCAGTGTAATTAGCATTATTAACAGTTACAATTACAGTACCGGAAATATCAGCTGGTCCGGTTATATTGATTTGAGCAGATTGACCAACATAAATATCATTAACATCAATATTTATTTGTGAATTTTGTTTTAAAACAGTTAAATTTCCTTTAATTTCAGATGAGAAGTATTTACTGTTTTCAAGATAATTTGCAACTATAGTGTAATTTCCATACCCTAAGTTACTAACATTAACTACTCCAAATCCATTTAAAAGAACAATAGTATAATTAGCATTATTAACAGTTACAATTACAGTACCGGAAATATCAGCTGGTCCGGTTATATTGATTTGAGCAGATTGACCAACATAAATATCATTAACATCAATATTTATTTGTGAATTTTGTTTTAATACTGTTAATATTTTTGAGGTTGTGTTTTCCACGTATGAGTTGTCTCCTGTGTATTTGGCAAATAATGTTGTATTTCCTGCTGATGTTAATGTTATTTCGAATTTTGCTGTTCCATTTTGAATAGTTTTTGTGTAGGATTTACCTTCAACTTCAATTGTTATGTTTCCGGTTGCATTTATTGGGGTTGTTACATTAATATATGTAATTTCATCAATTATTGAAATTGAAGAGTTTATTTTCAATAATGTATTGTATTTTGGAATATGAACATCAACAACAGATTCTAAATCAGGATCAATACCATTTGAATATTTTACATGTGCATGGTGTGTTCCCATTGTTAAATTAGTGAATGTTACTTTTGCAACACCATCAATTATGTTTGCTTGGAATGTTTTATTTTCAATTTCAACATTTACTATTCCAACTGCACTTTCATTGAAATATATGAATAATGTATTATTTCCTTCATCAATAATATCCATTTGATTGGAGTTTATTATAACATTGAATGTTTCTGTATTGTTTTTTGAGGATAAATATTTTCCATCACCATTGTATGTTGCGTTTATATGATATTTTCCGTTAGATAATTGTGGAAGCACTAATATTCCTTTTCCTTGATCTACAGCAACATTGTAGTTTTTATTATTAACGGTTACTGTGATGTTACCTTTCGCATCATTTGGTAATGTGAATTGGATTTCTTCATTATCTTCAATTGAAATAGTTTGTGTTGAGATATTGATAAATGAAGGTAATTTATAAACTGTGAAGTTTAAATTTTCAACACTGGTTTTGTATTTATCATCACCATAATATATTGCCGGGATTGTTTTGCTTCCTTCAGTTAATCCAGGAATGTTAAATATTATATTTCCATCAATTGGTTTTTGAGTATATGAAATGCCTTCAACTATTATGGTAATGTTATCAAATAGGTCTTTTGGAGTTGTAACATTGATTTTAACATTGTCTCCAACATAGATTGGTGTTTCATTAATTAGTTGAATTGTTATTGGAAGAATTATTTTGCTTACTGTGAATATTTCTGTAAAGTTTTTATGATCAAATTCTGTATCATTTACAGTTGCAGTGACTGTATAAACTCCTTCTTTAAGTCCTTTAACATTGAATAATGCTACGTTATTTGTAAATGAATGGTTTCTATATTTTGTTCCATTAACCCATATTACTACATCATCAACATGATCTGGAACTATTACTTTGATTATTTCATCATCATAAACTGCGATATCTGATGGAAGTATAGTAATTCCATAGGTAGTAATTTTACTTGTTGATACGAGGGATTCTGTTTTGGATTGTTTGAAATTATTGTTACCTGAATATTCTATTGTTACATTGTATGATTTATATTCTGTAAGAACATTTGTTGTAAGAACTACATATCCATATTGAATAGGAACATTTTCATATTTTTCTCCATCAATAGTGACATTTAGATATTCATCATTTATTTCATCATTAATCATGATGTACAACTGAGCGGAGTTATAAACAACTCCTGAAAAGGAAAGTAATGATAAATTCGGATCTGCTTTTTTAATTTCGAATGTAACTGATTCTGTATCATTAATCAGATAATAATCATTTCCTTCATATATTATGTTAGCTGTGTAATTACCTGCATTAAATTTTGGTATTATACATTCTGCACGGCCTTCATAAATATTTGTAGTGATATTTGTTTTAAAAGTGTCATTGAGCTTAAATATAACTTTTCCTTCAACAGTTTCAGGAAAAATGACTGTGATAATTGAATTTTCACCATAAGGTAATGCATTAATTTGAATATCAGTTATTTTTGTTTGGAGTTTTTTAACTTGTAATGTTTCGAGTTTGAAGTTTGCAAGATAATTTTCATCTCCACTGTAGAATACCGCAACATTATGATTACCTGCGGTAAGTCCTGATATGTTTATTTTCGCCTGACAATCTATAAGATTTTTGTTGAAAGTTTGATTATCTATTGACACTATAATGTATCCTGTTGCATTTTTAACTGTTATATTGATGTTTGCGGTTTCATTAATATAAATTGGTTCCGCATCAATTATTATTTCGGGATTTTCCTGGCCAATAGGCGAATTTTCATCTGTATGTTGTAAATTTTTATCATTAATTGTTGTATTTTGATTTTCTATTTCTAAATTTATTGTTTGATTTTGATTTTCGTTATTTATATCACTGGCAGATACTGCAGTAATACTTAAAAAACATATTATCAAACAGATAAATAATATTTTATTTTTACTTTCCATTATTTTTAGCTCCCATTTATATTATTTAAAATTATTATTTTTATATTTTAAGGTGAAATTTTAGGTTTTTTTAATGGTCCAATATATTTTTAAGTTAAAAATTAGATAGATTTTATTAGACATATTTTTTTAGAGGTTATGTTTTTATGGTTGATATTGATTGGAAAGAGGATAGGATTGTTTTAACTCCTACTAATCTTTATATGGAGTATATTTTATTGAGTTATAATAATTTTTTAAAGGAGAATTTAAAGGATGTTAAGATTACTTATGGAGAGTTGACTTATATTTATAATATTAAATATTTTCCGGGCATTTCTCAAAGGGAGTTGGCTGAGGTTTTGTTTGTTTCTGAAGCTAATGTTACTAAGATGGTTAAAAAATTGGTTGGTAAGGGTTTGGTTGTTAAACAGAAAGATGATTGTAATAAAAGTCGGAATATTCTTTTTTTAACTGATAAAGGTGAGGAGGTTTTTGTTAAGATTAATGTTTTGACTTGTGGTTGGGAGAGAAAGATTACTCGTAATTTGTCTAATGAGAAATTGTTTGAGTTTAAGAAGTTTTTATATGAATTGACTAAGGAGTCTGTGGATTTGTAGTTGGGCAATATTTATATACTCCTTTTAACTATTAATATTATAACAAGTCTTAACTTAGTTAAGTCTTTAATATCGAGGTGAAAAACCATGACAATATATGATTTTGAAGTAAAAGACTCAGAAAAAAACACAGTACCACTATCACAATACAAAAACAAAGTATTACTAATCATAAACTCCGCAACAAAATGCGGATTCACACCACAATACACAGAACTAAACGAAATATACGCAGAATTCAAAGATCAAGGATTTGAAATCCTAGACTTCCCATGCAACCAATTCGGAAAACAAGCACCAGGAAGCAACGAAGAAATAGCAGAAGTATGCCGAAACAAATGGCTAGTACCATACCAAATATTCGACAAAATAGATGTAAACGGTGAAAACGCATCCCCATTATTTGAATACTTAAAAAACGAACAACCATTTAAAGAAATAACCGGAAAAGGAGCAACAAAACTAAAATTAGTTTTAAAAGCAACAAACAGACACTACAAAGACAACAATGACATCAAATGGAATTTCACAAAATTCCTAATAGACCGACAAGGCAACGTCATCAGAAGATTTGAACCAACAGAAGATCTAGAAGACGTGAAAAATGCAATAAAAGACATACTCTAAAACCCCCTAAAAAACCATCACCCAAATTAAAAAAAAAACAAAGGAATAAAAAAACATGAAACAATATGATATTATAATAATAGGTGCAGGCCCAGGCGGTTTAACCGCAGGAATATATGCCGGAAGACAAGGAACTAAAAACCTTATAATAGACCGAGACCTTGCAGGAGGATTAGGGCGAGAAGTTCCTGAAATGGAAAACTACCCTGGTTTTAACAACATATCAGGCCTGGAATTAATAGAAAAAATGAAAGAACAAGCTATTAAAAACACAGAACTGCATGAAATGGAAGAAGTTACAAAAATCACCCAAACAAATGAAAAATACAAATTCACCATAACAACCACCAAAGACCAATACCAAGCAAAAACAATTATCCTTGCAACCGGAAGTTCACACAAACACCTAAACACAAAAGGAGAAGAAGAATTTAAAGGAAAAGGAGTTAGTTACTGTGCAACCTGTGACGGATTTTTCTTCAGAGGAAGAAATATTATAATGGTAGGCGGAGGAAACAGTGCTCTTCAAGAAGCATTATATCTTAAAAACTTAGGTGCAAATGTTACTCTAGTTCACAGACGAGATGAATTCAGAGCTCAAAAACACCTGCAGGATATGATTGAAAAAGAAGAAATTCCAACAATATTAAATGCCACAGTAGAAGAAATCAAAGGAAATATGATGGTTGAATCAGTAATATTAAAAAATACAATAAATGGAAATTTAAAAGAAATCCCTGTTAATGGCGTTTTCATAAGTATAGGATATGATCCTCATACAGAATTAGCAGAGCAATTAGGAGTAAATCTTGATGAAACCGGCCACATTATCATAGATAAAGAGCAGAAAACCAATATTGATTATGTTTATGCAATTGGTGATGTTTGTGTTGGATTAAAACAATGGATTGTAGCATGTGGAGAAGGTGCTGTAGCTGCAACTTCAGCATATCATGAGTTAAAATAACAATCATAATATTTCATCAATTGTTTTAATTAATTCTTCCTTAATTATTTTAACACAAACTTCCGCCTCATCATCTAATCTGAAAGGATTCCTAGCAGATACTTCAAATGCATCTAAAATTTCATTAACCGCAACAGTTTCAGCCACATCAATTCCCTTATTTTTTAAAATCTTATTAACACAGGCATTAGCACAACCATTAACAGCAACAATAGGATACTTTTTAAGCATCCCATCATTCCTACCCTCAACATCCGCTGAAGTCGAACCCATACAAATAGAAATTACATTATCACACACACTTTTACAATCCCCAACAGCCACACGAGACACTAACCCATTAGGACTCATACCATTACATGATGCAAATGCAACCTTACCACTCATAATCTCACCAAAAAAAACCATAATACACTAATCAAAACCCTCAGATTCCAAATAATCATCAACATCCGGATTATCACCATACTCATAATGATCATAATACCAATCAGAATCCTCTCGAATAAACCTGCTGCTTGGAGAAGTATCAACCCCACCATAATGAGAAGAAGAAGATGATGAATGACTCCCACTACTACTACCCACATCACTAGTAGAATAATGAGTATCAGAACCAGAATAAGTATTAAGTAAAAAAGAACCCGCAATACCAGTAACAGCAAAAATTAAAATAACAACAATAATTAAAACAGCAATTGTTTTATTACCATTATCCCAATTTTTAAAATCATTAAGTAACTTCGGATTATTATGACCATTAGCAATTTGAATATCCTTATACACTTCATAAAATCCATAAACCCAAACTAAAACAGACAAAATAAAGAATATATATGTTAATCCACTTAAAAAAGCAAAACCAAATCTAAGTACAAGTAAAATCAAACCTTTTTTCACATTACCTGCATAAATTGAACCAAGACCAGTTATGAAAAAAGTAAAAATTAATGCAAGATATATGTTTTTACGCTTTTTAATTTTAATCTTATTCCCACACTTAGAACAAAACGAATCATTATCTGAAAGTTCAGTTCCACATTTATCACAAAACATAAATAAAAATATATACACAAGATATATTTAATTTTAACCCACCACTGAAATTCCAAATATCCTCCATAATCCCAAATTAAGATTTGATACCATTAAATAATATATCTAAAAAACTACCACCATAACGATCCGCCTCAACACTAGGATCGCCATCATATACTCTCCACAAAATAATAGATTGGAATGTTATACTAAAACACATTGCAGCTAACACCCTAGAATCAACAGATCTAATATTTCCTTTTTCAATTTGAGATTTAAAAAATTCATCCAATCTATCAATAATTACAGTAGTGATTCTTGAAATTAATTGTTTTTTCTCAGGAACCTCCCTAACTTCCTCCATAGCCACCTTAATAATACTAAATTCATTATCTGAAAGATTTAAAAGTCCAATGAAATTACTTTGAAGATACGATTCAATACTGTCCTCTTCATTAAAATCAAAAATATCCATTAATTTATCTTTAAAATGCAAGAATACCACAACTTCTGCAAGTTGTGGATGAATTGCACTATTGGGTGTACTGTCTTTTTTAATTAATTTTATTGTGTTTTATTTTATTTGCGTTTTTTTTTGAGGCTATTTTGGGTCTT
>SUTL01000125.1 GCA_015062925.1 Methanobrevibacter thaueri | reverse complement strand
ATAATGAGGCATATTTATGATTAAACCTGCAAGTAGAATTAACACAATAGAATTATCACAAATAAGAAAAATGTTTGAAATAACCAATCCCAATGCAATTAACCTTGGAATTGGAGAACCTGATTTTAATGTTCCAAAAAACATAAAAGATGCAATGAAAAAATCAATTGATGATAATGACACACATTACACTCCAAACAAAGGATATATTGAATTACGAGAAGAAATAGTTAAAAAATTCAAAAAAGACAATGGGATAAAAACCAACCCCGACAACATTATTGTCACCGTCGGCGCAAGTGAAGCATTATATATGTGCGCACAAGCATTTATTGAAACAAACGACGAAGTAATACTACCAAATCCAAGTTTCCTATCCTACGAAGCATGTATCAACATGGCAGGAGGAACAATAATCCCCGTAGATTGTAAAATGGAAAATGAATTTAAATTAAAAGCAGAAGATGTTCAGGAAAAAATAAGTTCAAAAACAAAAGCAATAATTTTAAATTCCCCATCCAATCCAACAGGAGCAGTAATGGAAAAAGAAGATATTAAAGCAATAGCAGATTTATCACAAGACCATAATTTTTTAATAATATCCGATGAAATCTATGAAAAAATAATCTATGATAAAAAACACTACTCCCCAGCAAAATACAGTGATAACGTCATTACATTAAACGGATTTTCAAAAACATATGCAATGACCGGACTTAGAATAGGCTATTTAACAGCAAACGAAACATACACAGAAGAATTACTTAAAATCCACCAGTACAATATTGCATGTGCAAGTACCACATCACAAAGAGGAGCATACGAAGCATTAACCGGACCACAAAATGAAGTTGAAAAAATGATTAAGGAATTCAGGAAAAGAAGAGATTTAATTGTAAAAAGATTAAATGAAATGAATTATGAAACCGTTAATGCAGAAGGAGCATTTTATGTATTTCCAAAAATCACAGATGAAGACTTTGTAATGAAAGCTGCAAAAGCAGGAGTAATCACCGTCCCAGGACAAGCCTTCGGATCAAATGGAAAAAACCATGTTAGAATGTCATATGCAAATTCCTATGAAAATATTGAAAAAGCAATGAACATATTGGAAGAGCGTGTAGTTAATGGATGAATTAAGAAATAAAGCTGGAAATAAAGCTGCAACCATTGCAATTATTGCAAATTGCATATTAACTGCTTTAAACATTAGTGTTGGATTAATATCTGGAAGTTATGCATTAGTATCTGAAGGAGCGCATACTCTTTCAGACATAGCAACTTCAGTAATATCATATATAGGATTTAAAATAGGTCAAAAACCAGCTGATGCAGAACATCCAATAGGTCATGGTCGTGCAGAAGCAATTAGTGGATTAATAATTGTATTATTTTTAACAATGGTTGCTTATGAAATTCTCAGCGGAGCTTTTGATAAATTCATTCATCCCGAAACAATAAGCATACCTGATACTTATGCTGCAATAATGGCTGTTTTTGGAATTATAGTTAATTATTCAATAAGTGAATATATCATAAGGATTGGAAAAGAAATTAGAAGTCCAGCAATTGTTGCTGATGGAAAACATCAACGAACAGATATTTTTTCATCAGTTGCAATTTTAATAGGTGTTATTGTTTCCAATATGGGTTATCCTATTTTAGATCCAATTGTAGGATTCGTAATTGGTATTTTCATACTTAAAACAGCATATGAAATTGGAAAAGAAAATCTTGATAATATTATGGGAAAAGTACCCTCAAAGGATTTGGAAAATAGAATTAGGAGAATTGCAAATAAAACAGAAGGTGCTTATGAAGCTCATAATATTAAAGTGAATTATTTAGGTTCCTATGCTACTGCTTATTTACATGTGAAAATTGATGGAAAAATAACATTAAATGAATCACATGAAATTGTTCATGAAGTTGAAAACAATATATTAAAAAATATTCCTGAAATAAAACACGTAATGGTTCATGCATGTCCTTTAGGTGTGGAATATGATCATAACCAAAAAATAGATAAATAAAAATAACGCCGGGACCGGGATTTGAACCCGGGTGGTCATAAGACCATCGGATTAGCAGTCCGACGCCGTACCAGGCTGGGCCATCCCGACATATTAAAAACAGTAATAATATAATATATGTAATAACTTACATATAAACTTAATTATTTTTAAAATGGCATGTTTAAGAGTGGACTAATCTCAAAAATATAAGTGATCTAAAAAACCCAACTCCACCCCGGGATTCTACAAGCATTGAATGTTAACAGTAAAGCTGCTCCCTTCCGGGCCTGACCCATTCCTATATCAAAGATGACTAATTTTTACCCTCCAGTAAAAATTTCACCACCACCAATCCTGTAGGACGAGGTTTCTATGTCGTTTTTTCTAGGCTTATACTCTTTTAAAAAGCCGCCTCTTAAACTTCAACTGCACCAAAGGGGGTGTGTGCTTACAGAGGACCCCTAACCCTCCAGTCTAGCCAACAATATATATGACCTTAATATTATATAAATGTTTAGAAAAATATTGACTAAAAAATAATTTCTAGAAAAAAAAATTTTTACAGTAACTAATTAAAAAATGGTAAAAATTAAAAAAAAAAGAAAAAATGAAAGAATAATTAAAATAATTCCTGAATAATATCCCCATCAGAAATAATTCCAATTAATTTCTCACCCTCAACAACTGGAAGCTGATTTATAATACCAGAAGAAGAAGTACCCTCTTTCATTATTTTAATAACATTTTCAAGAGTATCTTCAGGAGAAATTGTTACAACAGAAGTAATCATAATTTCTTCAACACTGGTACCCAATTCATATTTATCTAAAATTAAATTGTGCCCAACATCAGTCGCAGTTATAATACCAATCAATTTATCCCCATCCACAACAGGAAGGGAACTGATTTTATATTCCATTAACTTTTCAAATGCATATACAACATCAACATCTGATGTAGTAGTTATTACATCAGTTGTCATAATATCTTTAACTTTCTTGTCCAACATTATTTGTACCACCAAATTGTTCTAGAATATCATCAACCATTATTTCAATAGTTTCGTTAATATCCATATTGTTAATAATACGTGTATCATGAATTTTAGCTTGCTCGATTAAAAAGTTTTGAGTTTTTCTGATTGTATTGAAATTATCCATATATCTGTCAAGAGGGCGTTTTACCCATGGTTGTCTGCATCTTGAATAAAATCTCTGTTTATGTGCTTGTTCATCATCAACAGTTAAAGTGAAAACAATTATATTATTATTATCAATTAACTCTTTTCTAATAAACCCTGGAACCACATGAACTCCCTCGATAATTGTACTGATTCCTTCTTTAACTGATCTTTCAATGATTGCTTCAATACCTACATTAACAACATCAACATGACTAATAAAACCTTCAATTACAGAATCTATTCTAATTGAAGGTGTCCTGATTGCTTCATATGCATCAAAACTTGATTTATGGATAACTGGACTTAATTCCTGAGATACTATTTTACGCATAACCTCACGAATCATGTCTGTACTTATTAAATTTTTCAATCTTAATCTGCTGGCAAGTTCAAATGCCATTGAGGAAGTACCTACTCCTGATGCTCCACCAATTAAAATAATTAACGGTTTTTTAGAGTTTCTTAAAGATCTCCAATTCATATATTTAATTGCAATATTTGAATCTAATTCATATAAATGTTTTAAAACTACATCTGCTAAATCAACAGTTGAAATTTCATAGACATTATTTTTAATTAAATCTGCTTCAATATCACAAGCAATATCATGTGCTCTTTCAATCCCTATATCTGCTACATTAAGAGAACGAGACATAATTCCTTTAGAAAAGGGTTCTTTATATTTTTTTCCATCAACATCAGCAGTAACCCAAATCATAATAATCACATTAAAATGCTAAATAAATATCTAAGATTAATATTAAATAAAATTTGTTATTTGATTCTGAATAGAATTCAACTTGAACCACCCCATCTTATAGAGGATGGGGATTCCTGAATTATTTTCACTTAATAATGGTTAATTTAAGTATTTTATCAGGCTATCCCCGTTGAACCAGCGGTTTAGAATATTAATTGCTGCGTTTATGTCCCTATCAAGTATTTTACCGCATTTTGGACATTTCCAGTTGCGTGTTTTGACTTTTAACTCTTTGTTTATGTGTCCGCAGTGGTGGCATGTTCTGCTT
>SUTL01000017.1 GCA_015062925.1 Methanobrevibacter thaueri | reverse complement strand
TAGTGTATTTTATAATTAAATCAATTTTATTAATTGAAAACAATTTTACACATCCATACAACTTTTTCTTTAATATTGATATTAAGTGATTATAGTTTAGCAGATTATAATTAAACTATAATATTATATATTTAAATTAATTTTAATAATAGATTGATATCAAAATTATATTGATAGTGGAAAAATTTTATATACTTCAATAAACATATATAGATAGTGTAGTGCAAATACCATATTTTCTACATGTTTTTAATTAATTATTTTACCACATATTTAAACAAACTAGATAGGGTAAGGTATGAAAAATATTAGTTTTCAAATGCTCTCTCACACATTATTTAAATATATAAAAATAAATTAAATTTAAACATACAAAAAAAATAATCACTAAAAAAAAAGGAGGAAAAAAATTGGCGCAACAAGCAAATGAACTCTTTGAAAACTTTGACCAATTAACCCCATCTGAATTTTTCCGTAAAAATAAACAGATGCTCGGATTCACAGGTAAAATTCGTTCACTAACAATTGTATTTCACGAATTAATAACCAACAGTTTCGATGCATCAGAAGAAGCAGGAATATTACCAGATATCGATATTGAATTGAAAAGAGTTGGCAAAGAACACTACATTTTAAGACATAAAGATAATGGTCCGGGAATCCCTGAAGACTATGTAATGCAGGTATATTGTCAAATGTTTGCAGGATCAAAATTTAGAAACATCCAATCCAGAGGACAACAAGGTTTAGGTTGTAGTGGTTGTGTACTTTTATCACAAATGACCACCGGTCAACCTGCCAGAGTAATCTCATGTTACAAAGAAGGAGATGAGATTAAAGGCGTTAAAATGAAGTTCAAAATGGATGTTAAGAAAAACCAAGGATTATTAATGGAAAGGGAAGATTATCCGGCAGAATCCACTGGAGTATGTATTGAATTACAATTCAAAGAAGTATCATACACACTTGCAGAACAAGGTGCTTTTGAATACATCAGAAGAACCATGATTGGAAACCCACATGCAAAAATAACATTCAAAGATCCATCAGGACACAAATACATATTTAAAAGAGCAGCAAATATAACTCCAGTACTTCCAAAAGAAGTATTACCACATCCAAAAGGAGTTAGTGCTGATGACATTCATTTCATGGCAAAACATAGTGATAAAAGAAGATACAAAAGCATGTTAACCTCATCACTTTCAAGAATGTCTAGCAAAAAAGTTGATGAAATTGCTGAAATAACCGGTATTGACATGAACAAAAGTCCAAAATCCATGACATTCCAAGAAGCAGAAGCCATTGTAAACTGCTTTAAAAAAATGAAATTCATGGCCCCACCAACAGACGGACTTATACCAATCGGATCAGAACAAATCGAAAAAGGTATGAAACAAATCCTAAAACCCGAATTTGTAACTACCATAACAAGAAAACCAGTAACCTATGCAGGAGGAGTTTCATTTATCATTGAAGCAGGCCTTGCATATGGAGGAGACTCAGGTAGAATCGTTAATGAACAAAGAAAATCTGAAATTATGAGATTTGCAAATAGAGTACCATTAACATTTGACGCCGGAAGTTGTGCAATAACCGAAGCCCTTAAAAGTATCGATTGGAAACGTTACGGACTTAAAGATTTAGATAACACACCATTAACATTATTCATCAACATCATATCAACACAAGTACCATACCTCTCAACAGGAAAACAAAGTGTATCACCAGAACCAGAAATAGTTCATGAAATCAGACAAGCAACCATGAAATTAGCCCGTAAACTACAAAAACACATTCGTGCTAAAAAAGCAGCAAAAGAAAAAGAAAAAAGATCCAAAGTATTTGAAGAATACGTTCCAGTAATTATTGAAGAAGCTGCTAAACTTGGTGAAACAGGAGTTCCAGAATACCATGAAGTACTTGCAAAAGTAACTAAAAGAGCTCTTGCAGAATTACTTGGTGAAAAAGTCGAAGATGATGATGAAGAAGAAGAAGAACTTGATGCAATCATCATGGAAGAAGTTGATGAATTCGGACACACTGTTGAAAGAAACCAATCCGCTTTAGATAACTTCGATGAAAAAAATGAAGATGAAGAGGAGTCTGAGGAATAGGTGATTTAAATGAGTGAAACAGGAAAAACAGACCAATCACATAAAGAACTAAGAAAACAATACACTCTCAATAAATTAACCGGTTTAGGTCAGGAAATTATTGAAGATATTGAAAAAAATAAAGTCCCTTCCATTAAAGTTCCTTCAAGAGGTACTGGAAATATTGTTTATGATAATGCTAAAAGATACTATATTTTAGGTGACAGATATGGTAAAAGATCCTTAGGTAATGTTAAACAAATTAGGAAATTAGGACAAATGGTTTATGTCGGTAATTTCTGTAAAGATTTAGTGGCTCGTGAAAAAACTGCTACAATCAGGGAAATGTATTATGTTTCTGAAGGTTGGGGAATTAGTTTTAAAACACAACAAGAATCCAACATTGTAGGAGAAGATTTGGAAGTTACTTTAGGAACTACCCGTGAAGAATTAGGATTAATGCCTGAAGAAGATGGAGCATCTGTTTATGGAGATATTACTCTTTTTGATGAAGTAGAGGTTAATGCTTCTAAAATGGGAAAATCTGGTTACACTATTTCCCCAACAATTGATCAAGTGGAGTTTTTAGATCATAATGTTGATAAGGTATTAGCTGTGGAAACCATGGGAATGTTTCACAGGTTGGTTCAGGAAAATGCTCACAAGAGATTTAATACTTTAATTGTAGGGCTTAAAGGACAAGCTGCTCGTGCTACAAGAAGATTTCTTAAAAGAGTTAATACTGAATTGAATTTACCTGTTTATATTTGTAACGACGGAGACCCTTGGGGATTTCACATTGCACAGGTAATTATTTCTGGAAGTGCTAAGTTAGCTCATGTTAATCATCAACTTGCTACTCCTGATGCTAAGTTTATTGGTGTTACTGCATCTGATATTATTAATTATGATTTACCAACTGATAAGCTTAAAGATGTTGATGTTATGAGGTTAAAAGAGCTTTCTAAAGACCCAAGGTATAAAAGTGAGTTTTGGCAGACCGAGATTAAGAAAATGCTTAAGATTGGTAAGAAGGCAGAACAGCAATCTTTCTCTAAATATGGGCTTGAGTATGTTGTAGATGAGTATTTCCCTGCTAAGTTTGAGGAAATGGAAAATCAAGCATAATCTTATTCCCTTTTTTTCTCCTTTTTTTATTTTTATTAACATCGGAATGTTTATATAACATAACATTCATATACCCCCATAGGTATAGGATGTGTTAATATGAAAGAATGCATGGACAGTGAAAATTTACACAGACGACTTAAAAAAATTAACGGCCAAGTGAATGCTATTGATCGTATGATTGATGAAGATATAGAGTGTGAACAAATATTAATGCAAGTTAATGCGGTTAAATCCGCATTACATAAAGTAGGATACATTATTGTTGAAGGTCATCTTGAACATTGTGTTAAAAAAGCTATTGAAAATGGTAATTCTGATGATGCATTAAGTGATATTTCATCAATTATAGAATATTATTCCCGACTTTAATTTTTTTTAAAATAAATTTATACCCTACGGGGTATCCCTATAATATGGGAGATGATAAAAATGAAACTTACAAAAACCAAAAAAATCAAACTCATAAACATAATAATTTCAATAACAAGCCTAATAGGAAGCTACCTACTACCAAACAATACCCTATCATGGATTGCAATTGCACTATGTGGAATACCAATTATCAAAGAAAGTATTGAAAAACTAATCACAGAATTTGACATAAAAGCCGACCTATTAGTTTCAATAGCTATTATATCATCATTAATAATTGGCGAAATATTCGCTGCCGGAGAAATTGCAACAATCATGGCCATTGGAGGGTTTTTAGAAGACTACACCGTATCCAAAACACATGAAAAAATAGAAAAACTAGTTAAAATCACCCCCCAAACTGCAACAAGAATAAAAAACAAAAAAGAAGAAAAAATTCCAGTTGAAAAAATTAAAATCGGAGACATATTAAAAGTACTGCCTGGTGAAAATATTCCAACAGACGGAATCATAATCGATGGAAAAACATCAATAGATCAATCAACATTAACCGGAGAATCAATCCCAGTAGATAAAAAAGAAAATGAAAAAATATACAGTGGAACTATCAATCTTTACGGATCATTTACTATGAAAGCAACAAAAATTGTTGAAGACAGCTCCATTCAAAAATTAATCAAATTAGTTGAATCATCATCCCCTGAAAATGCAAAAATAGTTCGCCAAGCAGACAAATGGGCAGCATTAATTGTTGCAATAGCATTCACAACATCAATATTAACATATTTACTCACATTTGAAATAATAAGATCAGTTACAATATTAGTAGTATTCTGCCCATGTGCATTAGTATTAGCCACCCCAACAGCAATTATGGCCGCAATAGGTAATTTAACAAAATATGGAATTTTAATAAAAGATGGGGCGTCACTGGAAGAACTAGGGCATATAAGTGAATTAATATTTGATAAAACAGGAACATTAACACATGGCACACCACAAGTAATTAACATTATCTCAGACAATCCGAAAGAAATGATGTATCTTTTAACCTCACTTGAATCAAAATCAGAACATCCCATTGCAAAAGCCATAGTTAAGCACAATGAAAGTGATGAATTAGCAGAAGTTAAAGATTTTAAAATACATATGGGAATGGGAATAACCGGCATCATTAACAATTCAAAAATAATCGCTGGAAATAAACAATTATTAAAAACCCAAAATATCATAATAAAAGACACAAAGCCAACTCAAAATGGAGAAATAGAAATATTTGTAGCAAAAAACACCCAATATATTGGAAAAATAATACTTGCAGATACATTACGAGAAAATTCAAAAGAAATGATAAAAAATCTTAAACAAATGCGAATAAAAACAAGCCTATTAACTGGAGATAATGAAGAAACTGCAAAACACATTGCAGATAAACTTAAAATTAGAAACCACAAATCTAACTGCCTACCCGAAGATAAAATCCAGTACATACAAGAAGAACAGATAAAAGGACATAAAGTTGCAATGATTGGAGATGGAATAAATGATGCCCCATCACTTAAAAAAGCCAATGTTGGAATTGCAATGGGAAAAATAGGAAGTGAAATAAGCATAGAAGCTGCAGATATTACATTAATAACTGATGAAATTAAAAACATCCCTTATTTAATTAAAATGGCGAAAAACACATTAAAAACAATTAAAATATCAATATGCTTTGCTTTAATAATTAACATTATTGCAATGGGACTAGCCATTTTAGGACTAATAACTCCAATTGAAGGAGCATTAATCCATAATATTGGATCAGTGATTGTAATTATATACTCAGCAAATTTAAGCCGCTACAAAATACTAAAAAAAGACTGTGAAAAAACAAAAAAAATAAAATTAAATAAAAATATAAATAAATCAATCATATAAATATTAAAATATAATTGAATGGAGAACTTAATTATGTCTGAAAAAGAAATAAAAGTCGTGGGCATGCATTGCCCTTCATGTGTAAAAGCAGTAGAACTAAGTTTACAAGATGTTGATGGAATTGAAGATGCAAAAGCAGACCTTGATTCCGGAATCACAACAATAACAATGACCAGTGATGTAAGTGATGCGGATATAAATGAAGCTGTTGAAGAAGCAGGATTTAAAGTAGAATAAACTCTACTTAAACTCCTTTTTTAAAATATCCAATATTACACTATTATTTTCACCAACCAACAAATTATGTTTAACATTATTAAAAACAATTAATTTAGAATTTTTAATTTTACTTTGAAGATTTTTTTGACTATTCAATGAAAAAATTCCATCATATTTTCCAGCTAAAATTAATGTAGGAATATTAATTTTAAACAAATCTTTTTCAACATTGAAATTTAAACAAGCATCAACAGCTTTAACATATGCTTCAACATTAGCATTTTGCAACGCAATTTCCTTAATTAAATTTAATTCCACTTTATTATCCAAAATAACTTCAGGACATAAAACTAACGGTAAAATTAAATCATAAAATTCCTCAAAATTATTTTTCAATGCGTTTTTTAAATGAATAAGCACTTCATTAGAATCCCGGCCAGTTTTGTAAAAACTTGACATTAAAACAATTGAATCCACAAGGTTTGGATATTTAATCGCAAAATCAAGTGCAACAGCCCCACCTAATGAAAAACCAATTAAATTAACTTTAGAAATTAATAACTTATCTAAAAGATTTTTTAAATCCTCAACATAAGTATCAATAGTAATTTCATCACTTCCTAATTCAGACTCCCCATGACCTCTTAAATCAATTCTTAAGATTTTATAATCTTTTTTAAGATTATTTGTAAGGGTTTCCCAGTATAAAAGATTATCTGAAAGTCCATGGATGAACACTAATAATTTCCCTTTACCTTCAATTTTATAATTCATATAATATTTATTTTATTAAAAATAAAACATAACATTAACGGATAGTTGGAAATGATGAGAAAAAATCTTTTAATGACCTTCAAATATCAAGTTTTAAATAAGTTAACTAACAAATTTTAATATTATATAATAAGTTATTATTATAAAAGAAAAAGGGATTAAAATGAAAACTGTTGCAATTAATGGTTATGGAACCATAGGTAAAAGAGTAGCAGATGCTATTTCTGCTCAAGATGATATGAAAGTAATTGGTGTAAGTAAAACTAGACCAAACTATGAAGCAAGAACCGCAGTTGAAGAAAAAGGATATCCATTATATATTGGAATTCCTGAAAGAGAACAATTATTTAAAGATGCTGGAATTGAAATAGCCGGTACTGTTGAAGATATGATACAGGAAGCAGATGTTGTTGTTGACTGTACCCCTGGAAGTATTGGTCCTGAAAACCTTGAAATGTATAAGAAAGCAGGTGTTAAAGCAATTTATCAAGGTGGAGAAGACCATGAATTAACTGGCCTTTCATTTAACGCTATTTCAAATTATGATGATTCCTATGGTGCAGATTACACAAGAGTAGTTTCATGTAATACTACTGGACTTACCCGTACATTATCAACAATTAATCCAATAGCAGATATTAAAAAAGTTAGAGCTGTAATGGTTAGAAGAGGATCAGATCCATCTGAAATTAAAAAAGGCCCTATTAATGCTATTGTCCCTAATCCTCCGAAAGTACCATCTCACCATGGTCCTGATGTGAAAACAGTGATGAATGGAATTGATGTGACTACAATGGCATTGCTTGTACCTACTACTTTAATGCATCAGCATAATATTATGGTTGAAATTAACAATGAAGTGGAAACTGCTGAAATTATTGAAGCATTGGAGAAACGTTCAAGAGTAATTGTTGTTTCTGCTGAAGAGGGTTTAGGTTCAACAGCTGAGATAATGGAATATGCTAAAGAACTTGGAAGAAACAGGAACGATTTATATGAGATTCCTGTTTGGAGGGAATCCATTAATGTTGTAGGTAATGAATTATTCTATATGCAAGCAGTACATCAGGAATCAGATGTAATACCTGAAAATATTGATGCTATTCGTGCACTTCTTGAAATGGAAAGTGATAACGAAAAATCAATTGAAAAAACAAACAAAGCTATGGGAATATTATAATTTCCCTTCAATCTATTTTTTTTATTATGAATTCTAAAGTGCTTTTTGGACCAGCGGGAAGTCCAATTAATTATAAAGGAGCAGCATATAAAGCTCCAGAATATATTAATGATGAAGGTTTGCATTCCTATGAATATCAATCTCCATATGGAGTTAGAATTGGTGAAAGTTCAGCTACAACTTTAAAAGAAGAATCTGATAAACATGATATTTTAATTTCAATGCATGCTCCTTATTATATTAATTTATGTGCTAAAGAGGAGTCTAAACTTGAAAAGAGTATTGGACATTTAATAGCTGCTGCTCGTGCTGGAGAATGGATGGGAGCTTATCGTTTAGTATTCCACCCAGGAGCTTATTTGAATAGAAAACCATCTAAAGCTATGGAAATATCAAAAAATACGATTAACAGATTATTTGAAGAACTTGAAGCTGAAGGGATTGAAGAGTTTACATTTGCTCCTGAAACCACAGGTAAAAGAACTCAACTTGGAAATGTAAGTGAAGTTGTTGAGTTATGTGCCAGTTTTGATCATTTTGAACCCACTATTGATTTTGCACATGTTCATGCACGAGGCCGTGGTTTTTTAAATAAAAAAGAAGATTATAATTGTATTTTTTCAACAATTGAAGATAATCTTGATATTGATATTTTACATTGCCATTATACTACTATTGAATATGGTAAAGGCGGGGAAGTTAAACATCATACTTTAGCTGAAAGTGATGAATACGGTCCAGATATTAAAGATTTATTAAGTAATTTAATTGATAATGGTTGGAATGCAAATATTATCTGTGAAACCCCGGAAAGGGATCTTGATGCTTTAAAAATGAAAGAAATATATGAGGAAATGATTTAATAATCTTTAACTGATTCAATTAAATCATCCATTTCTTTAAATAAGTTATTTATATCTTCATTATCATTTTTATTTGAACTCAACTGAATTACCATTTCATTTATTAAATCTTCCATTTTATAAATAAATTTTTTTAATGTTTTTATTTTATTATCTAATTCTCCTTGGATTAAAAGAGTACTATCTTCTAATTCAAGCATTTTTCGGACAATAGAGATTTGATTGGAGAATAATTGATTGGATTTTAATATGATATCTGAGAATCTGGAATATGATATGTGAGATGGGTCGAATAATTTTTCAAGTAATTCTTTAGCCCGTGATTGTTTTATATTATATTTTTTTTCAATATCATTAATTTTAGTTTCATATTCTGCAATGTCAATCGTGTTTATTTCTGAGTCATGATAAACTTCATGTCCGCATTGGGAGCAGAAATGTTGATTTGGTATTAATTTAGCTCCGCAGTATATGCAAAAATTATTATGATTGTTTTGCATGTTAAAACCATCCATTCTAATTCATTTTTATTATATTCATTATTTTTTTACCAAGATCTGTTAATGTGTAGATTCTGTTTTTTCGTTTTTCCTCATTAATACATATAACAAGACCATATTTTTTCAAATCGCTTAAAACATTAGAAATATGATTAACTCTTATATTTGAGTCTTTTGATATTTCAGTTGGAGTTTTATTGCCTTTATACAGTGCTTTTAATGTTTTTACTCGATAAGATGAGATGGAAACAAAAACATATATTTCTAGTAATTCATCATCCATATAAAATAATTATAATCAAAAAATATATAAATTTTTACCCTCTTGATTTAACTAATTTCAAAATTACAATTTCACTATCACAACCCCATCTCATTGGAATATCCATTGAACCTACACCAGTTGTTACATGCAAATATTTACCATTATTGTTTTTAAATAAACCTTTATTGTATTTGAATATTATTTCTGAAAAAATAATTGCCGGGTAAAATTGTCCTCCATGAGTATGACCGGATAGTTGAATATCAAATCCTAAATCTGAAAATTCCTCCCAATAATATGGAACATGATAATTCAATATATTGATTTTATCTGATTTAATACATGTTTTATCAAGTTCAGGTTTCTGGTTGCGATTTTCAAAGGAGTATGTTAATCCATGAATGTTTAAATCTTTAAATTCCATGTTTTCATCATCCAATATTATAATATCTGCTTTTTCGCATGCGGATTTAACATTTTCAATTCCAGGATAGAAATCATGGTTTCCTGGAGTGAATATGATTGGAATATTAATTTTTTTAAATTCTAAAAAATCATTTTCACAAATTACTGATGATCCATCTGCAAAATCTCCTGAAATGATTATTAAATCACATGATGATTCTAATTCTTTTAGTTTTCTGGTTAGTTGTTGAATGATTTGTTTATGCCTTATAGATCCGAAATGAACATCTGATATTTGGATTATATTTATATTTTGAGTTAATTTATCCAGTTTTATTGTTTTTTCATTAACCACTATTTTATGCGCCCGGTAATAATTATATGCTCCCAAGACCACGATTATACTTAACAATATTAGTTTAATTCCAATTGTAAGGTTAATATACATGCCAATGAGATATATTACTAGTAAATCGATTGAAAGAAATATTAATGCCCATATCCAGACACCATCGATTGTTGTGAGAAATCTTGTTATTTTTCTTGATTTTTTAGATTCAAAAATCATTGGAGTGAAATGATTTAATCCTAATAATATAGCTATTGCAGCTACTGTTATATCATTTATTGGGTAAAATAATAATATTAAGTACTTGATTAAAAAGAATTGCAATATTGTGTAAAATGGTGTGATAAATAATATTCTTTTTGTTCTGAAACTCATGAATTTTCACCTTTAAAAAATAGTTTGTGTACACAAGTATTTAAATTATTAAAACTAAAGTTGAAGTGTAAGGAAAAAAATGGAGGTGATTATTTTGAAAAGTGATAATAAATTTATTGAGCATAAAACAAATCCTCAAAAACATAGTGTTAATGATAATGAAAATCATGAATATGCTGAATTAATTGTTGTAAAACCTATTGGTTATCCTTTTGAGTTTAATATTCTCGATGGGGAATTGAAAATTACTAACAGTACTTTATTTGAGGAGTATGCTCGTGAGCAATGGTTGGGTTTGCTTGTTAGGGAATCCGCTTATTTATTTGATCAGAAAATAATCCCTGATTATGGTTTTGAGATTATTACTGCAAAACCTGATAATTCAATAATATCTGAAAAGACCAGGATTAAAATCATTACTGATGAAATGGACAGTAATGATAATGATAAAATTAAATCTAATGTGTTGCTTTCTGATATTGTTGGGCAGAATAATGCTAAATTAAAGATTAAAGTTATTATGAAGTATTTGGAGGATCCTGAAATTTTCGGGTCATGGGCTCCGAAGAATATTTTATTTTATGGTGTTCCAGGTACCGGTAAAACTATGCTTGTTAAGGCTCTTGCCAATGAGCTTAATGTTCCCCTGTATTTAATTAAAGCAACATCTTTAATTGGTGAGCATGTTGGTGATGGTTCATCTAAGATTCATGAGTTATTTAAAAAAGCAAGTGTGAATTCTCCTTCAATAATATTTATTGATGAAATTGATGCTATTGCACTTCACAGAGAATATCAGTCTTTAAGAGGAGATGTTAGTGAAGTTGTTAATTCTCTTTTAACTGAAATGGACGGGATTATTGAAAATGAAAATGTTATTACTATAGCTGCAACTAATAATCCTACATCACTTGATTATGCTATTAGAAGCAGGTTTGAAGAAGAAATTGAATTTAAATTACCTGATGATAATGAAAGATTATTAATTATTGAGAAGAATTTGCAGACAATGCCTTTGGATTATGATTTGAATTTGGAAAAGATTGTGATGTTGACTAAGGGATTATCTGGAAGAGATATTAGGGAAAAGATTTTGAAAACTTCTCTTCATAATGCAATTTCTAATGATTGTGATTTAATCACTATGGACAATATTGATTATGCTTTAAAATCAATTAAAACTAAAAATAAAGATGTTAAAGGAATGTTTGAGTAGATGTTAAATATTTTTAATCATTGAAATTAAAAATATAATCTGCTGCATCTACAATGTCTTTATTTCCTTCTTTTGCTGCTTTTTTAAGATTTTTTGATATGTCGAAAAATATTTTGTTAACTATGGAATTTGTTAAATTATTTAAAATTTTACCATTGTCATCTACATCAACTAATTTAGAAGATGCTTTTTCAACTTCACGTTGTCTTATCTCTTCCATAGCTACTCTTAAACTACCAAGTACATCATCAACTTCCATTATTTTAAACGATTCTTTGAGTAAAATGAACTCATCATTGATGATATTTTCAGCATCAACAAATTCATTTCTCCTAAGCCGAGTATTTTCATCAGCAATCTCCCTCAAATTATCAATATTAAAAGACTTAACACCCAAATCCCGAACATCTTCAGAAATATCACGAGGATTAGCAATATCAATCATCATAATATCCTCATAATCCATATCAATCCCTAAAAGACGATCCTTAGTAATAATCGCATGAGGAGCACTAGTGGCACTAATCACAACATCCGCAGTGGCTAAAAACTTCTCCAAATCATTAAACAGAATAGCTTCGCCACCTAAATCCTTAGCCAATTCAACAGCAACATAATAAGTACGATTAGCAACAAAAATAGCCTGCAAATCCTTCTCAGAAAGAGCCTTAGCAACCAAACGCCCCATCTTACCGGCACCAATAACTAACACAGACTTATCCGCCAAACTACCAATATGCTTCTCAGCCAAATCAATAGCAGCAGAACCAATAGAAACAGAACCCTTATTAATGTTAGTTTTATTCCTAACAACCTGCCCCACATGAATAGCCTTTGTAAAAACAGAATCCAACACCCTACCACAATGATGCTGTTTTAAAGCCTTATGCTTAGCATCCTTAACCTGACCCAAAATCTGATCCTCACCAACAATCATAGATTCCAAACCAGAAGTCATCCTAAGTAAATGCATAACCGCAGACTGACCATAATCAATGACAATATTCTGATTTTCATGAGACAACAACTCCTCATCCTCATGAATAAACTTACTATGAATATAATACTCTTTCCTATTACAAGTAGAAATCTCAATATACTCCCCAATAGAATACTTATCCTGCAATTTCCAAAATAAATCATCAATATCCTTAGAAATAATTTCCATTGATTGAATATCCGCAATCTTATGGTCAACTCTTAAATTAAGTATCACAATAATCCCCTTATTAAATTATCAATATAAACTTTAGCTTCATCAATCCTACCCAATTCAATTAAATCATTAATATCTTCATTTTCAAAAATCATATAAAGATATTTACGTCTATCTTTTTGATTTTCAACAAGATTTTTTAACTTAGACCTCGCATATTCCTGAAGTTCAATTTCCAAAATATCATCTTCAGTAATAATTGATTGAATTTTTTTCCTAAGTTGACGAGCCATTAATGGACTTTTTCCATTAGTAAAAATAGATATTTCAACATCACCAATATTAAAACTTGTAGGAACAATAACCGTACCCTGCCAAGGAAAATCAGCCCGATTAACTAATTTATCCCCAGAAATTTCAAAAACATAATTAGACAACCCAACATCACCACTGGCAATAACAACCAAATCAGCCCACTCAACCAGATTATCAACATCACCAGTAGAGCATAACACAGCCCCTTTATACTCTAATTCTTGAGATATTTGATTACCAGCTAATTTAACATTAGCACCATGGTCAAGGAATTTATTTGCTCTTCTTGTTGCAACCTCACCAGTGCCTAAAATAAAAACATTTAAATCTGATGTTTTTAAATAAATAGAAGTCCAATTCATTTTAATCAGATTTATCAAGAGACATTGCACGTAATACTTTTACAGCCTCTCTTAAATTATTATCACAATCAGTTAAAACATTCATAGCATCTAACTTTGATATATTGAATGTTTCAGCTAAAACTTCAGCTCTTTCATCAGGATCAGGTCTATTAACCCCAATTAATCTTTCAGACAATTCCTTTTTCAAATCCAAATATTCATCATGACTCATACCCATATTCTTCAATGTCATATCCCTTAATGGACATGGTTTTGATGGTTTACAACACCAAATAAGTGATCCAAAACAAGTACCAGCTCCTTCACCCAATCTGGTTTCCTTACCAAATTGAATTTTAATATCAATATACTCCTGAGGAGTTAAATTAACTTCCTGCAATGCATTTAAAACAGGACATGGTTTAACCGGCGGACAGCAAAAAGCAAGTCCCCTAATATCTCCTCCCCTACAAATATGAGATGGCGCATCTTCCCAAGTCATGATAAACCTCCAAAAATAATTTTTCATTTCTCCAAATTGAATAAATATATAAAATATTAATATAATTTATTTTCATACTGAATATATAATCTTTTTTGTAAAAACCCCACAAAAACAAAAAAAAGTTAAAAAAGAAAATAAACCATATTAAAATATATGGTTAAAGAAAAAATTTTAATCGACGGGATTAACATCATTCTTGAGAGAAAAAATATTAAAAACATGTATCTTAAAATAAAACCCCCAAAAGGCGAAGTAAAAGTATCCGCCCCATTATTTATAAAAGATGAAGATATAATTAATTTCATTAAATCCAAAAAAGAATGGATTTTAAAAAAACAAACATATATTCTAGAAAATAATATAAAACCTCCATTAAAATACACTACCGGTGAAAAACATTACTTATGGGGTGAAGAATACACATTACAATTAATTAAAAATACTAATGTTAAAAATGTTTTTATTGAAAAAAATACTATATATTTACCTGTTTCAAAAAGAACAACAATTGAAGCTAGGAAAAAAATTTTAGATGAATTTTACCGTCAGGAATTAAAAAATGAAATCCCACAAACACTAGAGGAATGTATTAAAATTGTTGGTAAAAAACCGGCAAATGTTAATGTTCGTAAAATGAAAAATTGGGGTAACTGTAAACAGGATGGTAGAATAACATTAAATTTGAATCTTGCAAAAAAAGATAAAGAATATTTAGAATATGTTATGATACATGAATTATGTCATTTAATAGAATTTAACCATAGTAAAAATTTTAAAAAGTTAATGGATAATTTTTGTCCAAATTGGAGAATAATTAAAAAAAAATTAAATGAATAAGAAGAAAATTATCTGTCTTTAAGCATGTCTTCTTTTTCATCCGGTGTTAATTGATCTACAATTTCTTCAGGAGTACCTATATCTAGGAGTTTACCTCCTCTCATTAAAGCCGCCCTATCACAAACATCTAAAACAAAGTCCATATCGTGAGAAACAATGATGAATGTTTGTTCTAATTCTGAACGTGCTTTTAAAATTGAATCTGAAACATTAACACGAGTAATAGGATCCATTGTACCAGTCGGTTCATCTAAAACAATTAATTTCGGTTCTTTAATTAAAACCTGTGCAAGAGCTATTCTATGTCTTTCCCCTACACTTAACTGGTCAGGATATTTATTTAGAATATCAGCTGCTTTTGTATCAGTGAATCCGACAGTGGTTAATGCATCAATAGCTTTAATTTTTCCAAATTCCGCCGGTAAATCAAGGCTAATTGCATCTGTTAAATTACCTAAAATTGTTCTGTGAGGATATAATGAATATTCTTGATGTAATAATCCTATATATGGCATTATACGTCCACGATTAAGAGGACCTACTTTTGTCATATCTATCCATTCATCACCAAGTTTGATTTGAATGTTTCCTCCACTTGGTTCTGTTAATCCCATTAACATTCTGGTGGTTGTTGTTTTACCTGATCCACTTAAACCAACAATTGCAAATATTTCTTCTTTGTTGATTGTTAAATTCACACCGTCAACAGCTTTAACAACCCCACGTTCAATGGAATAATAATGTTTTTTAACATCTTCCAATATAACTTCTGGTTCTCCGAATTCCGGGACTTCTGGTTTTTTAGGAATTGGAACTGTTTCCATGAAATGATTTACTACAGTTTCAGGTTCACCATCTTCTTTGATTTCACCATTTTCTAACCAGATTACTTTATCTGCAAGTTCAACCATTACTTCTGGCCAGTGAGATGTAATGACCATTGTAATGCCTTTGTCTTTAACACCTTCTTTTAATGTATTGTGAAGTTTAACTGCAGTTTGAGGGTCTAAAGTACCTGTTGGTTCATCTGCTAAAAACATTGTTGGGTTTTTAGCTAATTGTCTTGCAAGTACAACTCTTTGTTTTTCTCCTCCACTTAAGTCACGAGCAATATGAGTTATCCTATGGTTCATCTGAACCATTTCTAATAATTCTAGTGCAGTGTATAATCCTTCTTCATAATCCACATCATCAGGCATTGCCCTCATTACATTTTCAATTACTGATTCTTCATCGTATAATGCGAAGTTACGTTGTAGCATGATGGAAATTCTTTTTCTAATGCTTGCGAATAATTTCCTGTCGCAATTGAAGAAATCTACTTCCTGAGTTTTGTATGTTGCCCCACAACTACATTTTTCACCATCATGAGATGGGGATTCAACAGCTAAACATTCTGGGCATACAGCAACATTCATTATAATATTCCCTGAATCTGGAATATATTCTTTTGTTCCTCTAAGCATACTGATTAAAACAGATTTTCCACTTCCACTACGTCCTAATATACCTAGAGTTTCTCCTTCATTAATTTTTAAATTAATATCTTTAAGAACATCAACACCATCAAATGTTTTTGTAATATTCTTAAGAGTTATAAAATCCATTAACATCACCTATTGTATTTAATTTATATTTCAAACCAGTTATAATATTTTCTATAACAATTGTTTTAAAATTTAAAAATCAGTAATATTAAAATCTAAATCACCAGAAATTAGTGAACGAGCTATTGAAAACCCATCAACTCCACAATCAATCATTTTTTCAGCATTGTCTTTTGAGTTTACAGAATTGTTTCCAATAACTTTAATATCAACATTATTACAAATTTCACTTAAAAGTTTCCAGTCAGCTTCATTTGCACCTTTTTTCATAGCATCAACATGTAAAAAATCAGCACCAGCATTATCTATTAAACCTGCTATTTTCAAGGTGTCTACTTCCTCAACATTCGCCCTTATTTTAACTGAAACTTTACTTTTAACATTATCAACAATGTTAGAGATAAAATCAGCTAAATCATCACGATGCAACATTTCTTGTCCACAACCAATTTCTAAAATTTCTTTTTGGCGACAATGACAATTTAATTCAATAATATCTAACTTTTTAATATTCCCAACATCTATTATTGGTTGTGTTGTTGTTGCACGCACATTAGCTGAAACTTTAACATTTTTATTAACTTTTTTAATTAAATTAATTTCATTTTCAATGTGGGTAAAAATTTCATCTAAAGGAAAAACAAATTCTTTTCTTCCTCTTTCAATTATTTTTTTACTGGCATTAATTGTTGGTGAATCCAGATTATATCCGCCTAAAGTAGCCACATCAAATCCATATGGAATAACTTTATTTAAAAAATCAGCATTAGTTATTCCTGCCATTGGAGCAACTACTTTAATCATATGATAATGCCTCTAATCTTCTTTTTCAATTACCCAAGTCCACATTTCATTATTATGTGCTCTGATTTCTTCAAGTCCAATGTCAGCCATGTAAGCTGCATCTTCAGCATTTTTACCTCTGCCAATTCCTGCTTTGAGTTTAATACCTATTTCCTCATCGATTTCAATGAGAATGTCTTTGATTTCCTGTTCAGATAAACCGTTACATGGAGACATGAAATTATCCCCACCAATAAAGAATAATAATGCTCCTTTTTTAATTAATTTAGTCATTAAATAATGTTGGGCTTTATTAACCATGAAACTAGTGTCAAAAGCAGATTCTATATCAGTTAATGTTTCTGTTACACTATTAATATCAATATGAGCAGCTTGAACAAAACTATCTTCTTCTTCAACTAAACTGTCAATAGCTAAAATTTCTTTTCTCTCACCAGATTGTGCACTACCTGCATTTTGAAGAGCAATAGTTGCTAATTTTTGAGCTTCATGAGGAGTTTCAGCAGCTCCCACACCCATACTTACAGTAACAGGATATCTGTTTCTAATAGACCTTTGAATCCTTAAATGATCTTCTTCATTCAAACCATTTGACACTGCAAGTAAATTATCAAATCTTGTAAAGAAAACTAATCCTTTTTTATTTCCAAAATGATTGTTTAAATCCGCAAATAAGTTTGCTTGCAGCATTTGTAAATCAGATTCAGTTCTTGGCCTTGGAGTTACTGTCCATGGACCATAATTGTCTATTTGTATTAATGTCATTTGTATCATTTAATAATCGCCTCTTTTTTTTAAGGAAATACTATCTATAATAATTTGGGCTAAATTTTTTTTCACACCTAAATTACTCATTATAGTATTTGTAATTGTTACCTTATTAACTATTTGATTTAATTTTGATTTTAAATTTTCATCCTCATTATCAATAATAATATTATCTAAAAAATCCTGATAAAGAGATGCAACACCCACTGAAGAAACTTCAATATCTAAAGCCTTCATGAATTTATTAGCCGGACCTGAAACAGCACCCGAACCCACAATTGGTGAAACAGCAACAACATAAGTATCTTTTAATGCATCCCAAACACCATCAAGAGATAAAATTGGTAAAATCGAAGTAATAGGATTTGAAGGACCAATAATCACCGCTTCAGAATTTCTAATTGAATCAATAATACCCTCACAGGGTTTAACTTTAGAAAATTCAATATCCAAAACCTCAGGCATAGACTGATATTTAATTAAAAAATCATGAAACTCCAACTCACCAATATCAGTAATTATTTTAATATCAGTCTGATCTTGACTCATTGGAATTATCCTAGATTCAATTCCCATATTTTTAGCCTGAATCTCACAGGCTTTTAAAAGACCATA
This sequence comes from Methanobrevibacter thaueri, assembly GCA_015062925.1. Taxonomy (GTDB): domain Archaea; phylum Methanobacteriota; class Methanobacteria; order Methanobacteriales; family Methanobacteriaceae; genus Methanocatella; species Methanocatella thaueri_C. The sequence goes on along the minus strand of SUTL01000017.1, from coordinate 13,956 downwards.
TTCTTCCATTAACTGAGTTTTCTGAATTTTAGTTGCACGGTCAATATCACCTATTCTAAGCAATTCCCCACAACCTAATTCCTCAAGTCTTTCATGAGTAATAAATGTATCATCTTTAACACCATACCAGACATCCTCATTAATCATATCTGCCATAGTGTATAAAACAGTGTCAATATCCGCAGACACATAAACTCCGGAAAAATAATCATTTTCCAAAGTATTCACAATAATTGTTAAATCTTTAGGATTAACAATTTCTTTTAACCCCTGCAATAATTTTGGAGTACCAGTTCCTCCAGATAAAACAGTAATCATAAAACATCAACTATTTTCTAAATACATCCATATGTTTAGGCATTAAAACAGATTTAATATTTGAAGATGTATTTCTTAAATTATCAAAACCATTAAATCCACGTATAATTACAATTGGAAGCCCTTCATCAGCCTGCCCCATAATAAGAGAAGCTGCAGATGCTAATTCATCACAAGTTGCAATTTCTGTGGTCTCTAACTCTCTACCATACAAATCTTTCTCACCAACTCTTTTCCATATTGGTGAAATACCAGAACAACCAATAGCAGTACCAATAGCTCCAAATCTAAATGCTCTTCCCTGAGTATCAGTAACAATCACCGCAATTTCCACACCAAATTCATCTTCTAAAAATTCACGAATATCATTTGCAGATTTATCCGCATCCTTTGGCATCGGAGTGGCAAGACCTTCCCCCACATTAGACTCGTCAATCCCAGCATTAGCACATACAAAACCATGATTTGTTTCAGTGATAATGAAATTAGGTCCAACACGAACAACTTCACTTGATTCTTCTAAAATAGCCTCAACCAACCTAGGATCTTTACCAGAATCATTGGCAAGTCTAATTGCAAATTCAGATGGAACCATATCATTTAATTTTATGAAATTCTCTTCAGCTTTTGAAATTAAAGTCTCAGCAATTAAAACAATATCCCCCTGTTTTAAATCACAACCCTGTTTTTCAATAGCTTGTTTTATAATTTGGGAAATATCACTATCTCCATCAACAATAGGAATATTTTCTAATCCAAACAATTCAATACTCATATTAAAATCCTCTAAAAAAAAATAATTAAAAAAAAAAAGAAAAGAAAAACTTATGGATTATAGACATCAATAGTCCATTCTCCATCAAAAACAGCGGCACTAGATGTGACCGGTTTTTTATAATTTGCAAAAGTACCTTCATCAAAAATATATTTTGCAGATTCACTAGCCGTTTTAGCTTCAAAATTAACTTTATCCGGTATCTGAGTACCATATGTTGAAATAAATACTGCTTCCCCATACGGTACCTGTTCAACTAATATTTTCTTATCATTAGCTATTCCCACATAACAACCATATTCTTCTTTTTTATTAGTTGATGTTACAACAGCTGCAATTCTCGGAGTATTATAATCATCTTTCTCATAATCCATGGTAAGTAATGAATAAGCAACAGCATCTTTAATATTCATTCCCAAACCAATCTTATCCGCAATAACATCTGTATGAGAACCATTAGAAACAATAGCCATATCTCTTACAATACGAATACAGTTATATGTAATATATGTATTTTCATAAATATCCTTTTCAAAACCTTCCTTAGGAACAATAGCTGCACGATTATCAAATTTTAAACATCTCCTATTTGGAAATGATCTGCTTGATACACGATATGCTACGAAAGGTTTACCATCACAATTCATCCCAGTAGATAAAATTCTGCCCGTATACATTTTTTAACCTCATTTAAAGTTCTGGACGTTGCACAGCCTGATCAACAGATACTCCTGGAGGAGTTTGAATCACTATTTCACCAGGTTTAATAGTAACTTTTCCTTCATCAATAACATTTGCTTGAACTCCCACGGCACTTCCTGCAATCGCATCCGAGCGGTCTTGACCATTAACAGTGACTTTATGCAAGTTGGCCACCGGCACAACATAATATTCTTGATCACCTGAAACATCTGTAACGTTAGGTTTTCCACTAGCGTCTTTAATGTCATCTGTAGTATCTGTTTGAACATCAGTAGTTGAAAAATTACTTGTAACAACCAAAAATACCATTATAGTAAATAAAATATCAATGAATGGAACTAAATTGATATTTGGTTTTTGATCTAAAAATTTTTTCTTATGTTTTTTTACATCAATTGCCATTTTTCTTTAACCCCTGAATCATTAATTTTTATTGTCTTAATTTACTTTCTGTAATTTCAGCGTTAATATTACATTTTTCTAAAATAATATTTGAAATACTTTTATCTAACATACTCGGTTTAAAAGAAACTTTAATATTAGCATATGGATCTGAAATTAATCTTGTATTAACAACACCATCAGCTTCCTGTAATGCTTCAAGAGCACATTCCACATTAGAATCAACTCTTATTTTAACAACAGCATAACCCCAATTAGTCATTTTTGTAGCAAGTTCAATTTTATCCATTTCAGACTCAATTAATCCTTGAATATATGTATATAATGGGAGCAATACAATAGCCACTAAAAGACCCATGATTGTTGTGGTTAATGCCACATAAATACCTTCAGCCATAGCAGCGGAATCAGGATGAACACCTAATGATTTGAATGTCATCCAAATACCAATAACAGTACCGATTAAACCTAAAAAAGGAGCAAGTTCTGTGATTGTTTTAATAGTATTTAAACCTTTAGTCATTTTTGCCATTTCAACAATGAAAATTTGCTCCATACTCTCTTCAACTTCGGTTTTATTTTTATAACCGATTTTTAAAGTTTCTGAAATAATTCTAGAAATAGGATTTTTAAAACCATTAATTTGTTTTAAAGCCTCAACAGCACCGCCTCTTTCCATAGAAGCAGTAACAACACCAAATATTTCTGTTGTATCGACTTTACTAATTTTTCTAAGATATGCGATTTTTCTAAATGCTATAATCAAACCATAAACCCCAACGAATAGAATAATATAGGTAATAATTCCACCTTGGGAGAAAATATCAAATACCCCATCAAATAATGGCACAATATATTCAGTTATCATTTTTTTTATCCCTATAAAATAGTTTATTGAATAAATTATCTATACAATATTATAATATATCAATTCATATACTTAAATATTAGTTTAAAAAGAAAAAAATAATTAATTTTGTTTCAATTTAGCCACAGTATTCCATGACCTTCTAACAAAATCCGGCATCTCATCATAAGTATAATTTGTTAAAAATTTTTTTGTTGTAGGATCTGACGGATATCCAGAACCGATACCTCCAGATTTAATATATTCCTTATTAATTTCAGCTATTTGAGCATCTCTTTCAGCTTTTGCAATAATAGATGCTGCACTTACCTGAATATAATTATCATCAGCTTTATGTTCAGCTATAATATCAAATCCAGTGTCTTTTCGTAAATTCTCCTGAAAACGCTCAGCCTTAACATCAACAGCATCAACAATAGCTTTCTCAGGTTTTAATCTTAAAATAAGCTCCTCCATTGCATTTTTCTCAATTTCATTAAGATTAATACCACGAGCCCTCATTTCATCAATTTCACGAGCAGAAATTACAATAACATCATACTCAAACATTTTTTTTAATTTACGAGACAAAATAATACGGCGATTAGGAACCAAACGTTTAGAATCCTTAACACCCATTCTTTCAAGGACCTTATTCATTTTTTCAGGAATAATAACCCCTGCAATCACCATAGGACCTAAAACAGATCCTCTTCCAGCCTCATCAATACCTAAAATATCCATAAAAATCATAAAAAAGAAAATAAAAAAAGAAAATGAAATAAAAATAAAACTTTTTTATTTCATAGCCCTAAGACGAACTTCAGGCTCAAGAGCAAGAGGTTCAGCAGCTACAATTGCAGTTCCTTTTGCCACAACAGTCATTGGATCTTCGGAAATTTCAATTGGAATACCAATTTCATCAAAAATTCTTTCTTTCATACCACGAAGTCTAGAACTTCCACCAACAGCAACAGAGTTATTGTAAACACCCATCATTAATTCCGGAGATAAACGTTCTAAAACAACATTTAATCCATCAACAATTTCCTGCATGAAAGGTTCCACAGCATCTGCAACTAGCATTGAATCAATAACAACTTTTTTAGGTCTGTTTGTTTCAAGAGATTTACCTATAACTTCAACACTTAAGTTTTCAAGTTGTTCGGAACAATGAACCATACCCACTTCCATTTTAGCAGATTCCGCATCCTGAATACCAATAGCCACATCATATTTTTCTGCTACAAGGTCTACAATTTTATTATCAACATCATCTCCACCACATCTAACAGTTTCAATATCATTAATACCTCCTAAAGAGATAATAACAATATCAGTTGAACCTGCACCTATATCTACAACCATTGTACCATTTGGTTCTGCAATAGGTAATCCTGCACCAATAGCTGCTGCTAATCCTTCACTAATAACTAAAATATTTTGAGCACCAGCTTTTCTTCCGATTTCTTCAGCAGCATTTTTTTCCACTTCAGATGCATCTCCAGGAATACCAATAACAATCCTACCAACAGTTTCCCCTTCATCTATACCAATTTGCATTGCTTTTATTAATAATGCCTGTGCCTGCACAACATTTTCAATAACTCCTTTTTTCAAAGGCCTTACTGCAAGAATATCTTCAGGAGTTCTTCCAAGCATTCTTTTAGCTTCTTCCCCAACAGCTAACACTTCAGATGGATCATCTTTTTTAACTGCAACTACAGAAGGTATTTGATATAAATCAAATTTATCCCCAGATGGTTTTGCAATTACTGTGTTTAATGTTCCTAAATCAATTCCTAAACTGTTACTAATAACTTTAGTATCTTCAGATTGTGGTTCTTCTTCCTTTCCAAAAATATTCATGATTCTTCCTCCGTTACAATATCTCTAAAATCGATAACGAAAATTCTATTAGATGTAGCTATACTTTGAACTTTACCAATGTCTGATTCCTTATCAACAGAAATTAAAATTGTTGATAATACCACTTCATTTGCATTGTAGAATGGTTTTAAGACAGATTTAATAAAGTTTGGTAATTTAACCTCATTATTAAATTCAATATCAATGAATCCGGTAGTTTGAGATTCTTCTAAAATCGCAAAAGGTATTCTTGATTTTTCAATGACTGATACTGTTTCTCTAATCACGTCATCAGGAGCAACAAGTACCATTACATTTGATTCTTTAGAAAGATGTTCTTTGGAAACTTGAACATAAGCCCCACCTTCTTTTTTAGCAGTATTCTTATATTCACTAAGATTTACTTCATTACCATAAAGCATGATAAAATCGAATTTTTTATCTAATTTACCATCACTTAAAATTACATGTTCTCTAAACAGTATTTTAACTTTATGATTGGATGCTATAGCTCTATAAGCTATGTTATCAACCAAAGCATCATTTCCTGCAACAATACACCAACCTTTTTCAACTTTATAATCATCTTTTGATGAGATTCTTGCAGCTTGTCTTAGAATACGTATATTATCTTCAATCATTTAATTACTCGCAATTCTTTGATATAAAATATTTTAATAAACAAATCAAATATTATTATTTAAAAATCATGAATTTGATGATTTATTAAACAAATCCGACAATTAAATAATGAATTTTAAATCTGTTTATTATTGTCTAACAATTAATATTTATTAAAAACATTATTATATATATTTTATCTTTTAATCTATCTTTTTTAAAAAGATTGATAAAAACCCCATTAATAACTTATAAAACTAAAATAAGAATATTTAAGGAAAAATAAGTTTTTTACATTAACTAAATTATTTTAAATTAAAACAATATTTTAAGTATCTTGAAAATAACAAATTTTAATAAATATTGAGACCAATACATTAAAATAAGATAATAAAAATCGTAAAGTTAATAAGAAATGAAATGAAAAGTATTACTGGAGTTAAAATATGGGCGAAATAAACACAAAAATGCAAAGTTTTATAGCAATATCCGACATCATATCCTTATTAAATATGAGTTCAGGATTTCTAGCAATCATATGTTCCATCAATAACAATTTAAACCTAGCTGCAATCCTTATGATCATTGCTATCATATTTGACTCAATAGATGGTTGGGTAGCACGAAAAACAAATAGACACGATGAATTAGGATTCGGGAAAAACATAGATTCAATATCAGATATTGTTTCTTTCGGAGTAACACCCGCAATATTCCTTTACAGTTGCATTAACACCACCCCAGGCATTATTCAAATACTAGTAATACCAATTAGTTTATTAATTGTCATATGCGGAGGCTTAAGATTAACAAGATATAATGTAATTGCAGATAAAATAAAAACCCACGATTTCATAGGATTTCCAATTCCAGGAATATCATTTATTTTAGCAACATTTTATCTAAGCGGATTATTCAATCCCTACATCGGATTAATATTAAGCATTATTGTTTCACTACTTATGATTTGTAATATCAGATATCCGAAATTCGACAATATGCCGTTAATTGCAATATCTGCTATTTTAATCCTATTATTAATACTTCCAATTCCAATAAGATTATACAATATTAACTTACCAGCTATAATCTTACTAATATTCTGTCTATACTACCTGATAATTAATTTAATTAGAAGATAATACCACAAATAAAAATACCTCCTATTAAATTAACCATCCACAAAAAAATCCTCAAAATAGGAGTGAAATAAAAAAATGAATACACCAAAAGATCCATTATACCCTAGAGGTTTTGAGGAAACAAAAGAAATGAAAAATCAACTTTCACAAGAATTCCCAAGACCCAATAAAAAACAAACAGAAACTGATGATAATTTAAATCCTTTAGAAAGATTAAATAAAAAAATAAATGGATATTTATCATCAACATCAGCAGATATAACTGATGATGAGAAAAAAAGAAAAATAGGCATTATCATAACCACAATAATCGTATTAACATTAATCATATCAGCCTATTATTTCATAATCTATGAACCATCACAGGAACAATTATCACTTGCAAAAACAACAAAACTCAATGAACTCCACGAATTATACTCCGGAGCATTAACAACCTCACCGAACGCATTAATATTAGAAGATAAAATTAACAATGCAAACAGTCCCGAAGAAATAAATGCAATAAACATAATCCTACCCGCTACAAAAGACTGGCAATCCTACCATAAAAAAACCATAAACACAAATAAAGATAAATTCAACCGCACAATGGCAATTTATGAAAATGAAAGTAAAAACATGATCATGCCAATGGATAAAGCAATGAAAATTGTTAATAGAAACGATGCAACAATACTTTCAAAAATCAGCTTTGAACAACCAAACACAGTATCAGTTCCAATACTAGTTTCAAGACTACAAGCCGGAGCAGGACTTGTGAAAGTAGGAAGTGTAGTTGATATTTACACAAATTCAAATTCAAGTGGTGAAAATATGACAAACTCAACATCCCCAGATATTAGCGGATGCACAGTTTTATCAATAATGAGATATGAAGAAAATGGAGAAATTGACTCCGAATATTCAAAATCAAACACCATAATCAAAGGAAACAACACAAACCCACATGAACACACAAAAAGTTTCTCATCAGATGTTCTAGAAATGATTAAAGGAGCAATCGTTAACGGTTATGATGAAAAACAAACATATAAACTACTTGAAGATTATGGAGTTAAACTCTCAAACTACGAAAGAGAAATAAACCTAGGAGACTTAGACGCACAATACATGCTTCTAATCGAAACTCCACAAGACAAGGTCAATTATGTTCTTGACAATATGGACAATATTGTTTTAACAATACCCACATCACAAGCCCCTGATTGGATGGTTAATGAAATAAGTGCAACCTATGAAAATTAAAAACAAAAATATAATAGACATTAAACATATAATAATTAATACCATGAAAAAACCTAACATTTCAACAATAATAATTATAATATGTCTGTTGATAATAGGATTATATGCAACGGGAGAAGTGAATTATTTCTCATCAAAAACAATTGCAGAAAAAAACATCACCTCCCCAAAAATCATAATCCCCACAATTGGAGTTGAAGAAACAATAAACAACCAAAGTTTAAATCAAGGTGTTTTAAACGACCCTGGAAAAAATATTCCAACAAAAAACCCAATTGTACTATACGGACATAGAACACTTCAAGGATCACCCTTTCTAAGGTTAAATGAACTTGATTTGAAAGATACATTTATAGTTGAATGGCCAGGAATTGGAGAGTTAAATTATAGTGTGGTGAATACAACAGTAGTACCTGCAAATCATAATATGGAATTTTCCAAAATGAACAGGATTTATCTTGTAACCTGCGACCCTATCGGTTCTGTTGAAAACCGCCTGATTGTTGAAGGTAAAATAAATGAGATAAATGAATTAAATACAGAAATTATTAAAAACAATCCTCATGAATCAAATGCAATAATTATTTCAACAATATTTTTAGCAATCGGATTGATATTTAGTTTTATTTACCCTAAAGATTATAGAATTTATATTTTAATCACAATACTAATCATATCAGGAATACTATTTTACTGTTGTATTAATCCCATACCGTCAGAGTTAATTTATGAAAAAATAATATTTTTAAATGGAGGAATATAAAATGGATGTTGATAAAGAATATTTTTCAAACATAACAACAAGAGAACGAGCAATATTTGAAGGTGGAATTAGTATGGGAGCATTATTCCATCAATTTGTAGGAACACCTCTAAATAAGAATTCCAAAGAAAGTCTTGAAAAAGCAATGGAAGAATCCTTAAATTTACAACCAGCAATTGAAAAAGTGGAAGTTAAAATTCGTTTTGATAAATTAGCTGAATCAATGACTGAATTTGAATACACCTCCCTTACAGGAGATATGTTGGATGTTAAAATTCATACAAAAGTAGATGACGTTACTGCAGTAATTAGAATTGAATTTATTGATGAGTTAAATTATCCGTTAATGTATGTTGAAGAAATTAACGGTTAATATAATTCTTTTAAATCATTTAATAATTCTTCTAAATGATTTCTTTTAATATGATTCATTAAAACTACTCTGATTGCAACAGGACATTTAGCAACTGAAACTTTCCAACCTTTATCTTCTAATTTTTCTGCTAAAACATTAGTATCCATTTTAGGATGATTAAAAGCAACAATGTTTAATTCAGGTTCACAGATTATTTCATAACCTAATTTTTTCAAATTATCTGCAAAAAAGATTGTATTTTCCATTAAATTTTTAGCCAATTTCAAATAACCTTCTTTTCCAAAATATTTCATTATTGCATAAGTTGCTGCAGATGATGCTCCTAATCGAGTACCTACAATTGTTGATTGTGTTTTAACTGTTAAATAAGGAGAGTCAACAGCCATTACTTCCAAATATTCTTCACGTCTGAAAATAATTCCCCCTGCAGGTATTGGAGCTAATCCCATTTTATGAGGGTCAACTGTTATTGAACAAACACCTTCCAGTGAAAAATCAAATACCGGCAAATCATAACCTGCTTGTTTTAAAAATGGAATTGAAAATCCTCCAAATGCAGCGTCAACATGGAAATAAATATTATTTTCATAAGCTATTTTAGATATTTCCTCTATAGGATCTATTAAACCTAATTCTGTTGTTCCTGCAATAGCTACAATAGCCACTGTTTTATCAGTTATTACTGATTTAACTGATTCAACATCTATCTTATAATTTTCATCAAGTTTGGCTTCAACAATTTTTAAGTTTAACATATCAGCTGCTTTTTTAAATGAAAAATGTGCTGAATCAGGGATTATTATTTCTCCATCAGTTATTCCCTTGTATTTACGAGCATGATTTCTTGCAGCCCTAATTGCCATGAGATTTGCTTCTGTTCCACCAGTTACAATATTACCATATGCTTTATTTAAAGATAATAATTCACCAATAGATTCAATAACCTTATTTTCAATAGTTTTTGTTCCTTTAAAAAGTCCAGGATCTCCTAAGTTTGTATCTAAAAATTTACAATAAACTTCTTTTGCAAAAGGATGTGCTTCTGTACACATTGAACCTAAAATACGTCCATCCGCATAATCATGATCTAAACTATGAAGTTCATTTAATTCATTTAATATTATATTTTTATCTATTGGTTTATCATCCATAAAGTAACCTACATATGTTAAAAATTTTAAAAAAAAAAAAATAAAATAAAAGATTATTCTAGACGTTTACGAGCAGCGTCGAGAATAATTTTTTGCTCAGCACGAGCAACTGTTTTTCTTACATCAGCAATAGCATCTGCATTTGATGAAACACTTGTAATTCCATAACCAACAAGTTTTTCAACAATATGAGGTACACTACCTGCTTGACCACAGATACTGCATGTAACACCTGCTTCTGCACATTTTTTAATTGTTCTTTCAATTAGTTTCATTACAGCAGGGTGTTCTTCAGTATAATGTTTTGCTACAAATTCATTGTTTCTGTCAACTGCAAGAGTGTATTGAGTTAAATCATTAGTTCCTAAACTTACAAAGTCTATTCCAACTTTAATGTATTCATCAATCATTATTGCAGCTGCAGGAATTTCAACCATCATTCCAAAGTCAACATCTTTGTGAGGTTCAAATCCAACTTCTGAACATAATGCTTTTGCTTTTTTAAGTTCTTCTGGGCTTTGAGATAATGGAATCATGATTCCAATGTTAGTGTATCCTTTTTCATGTAATTTTTTAATAGCTTTAAATTCACATTTAAGGATTTCAGGTTGGTCAAGTTCTCTTCTGATTCCTCTCCAACCAAGCATTGGATTGTGTTCTCTAGGTTCGTTTTCCCCACCTTCTAATGTGATGAATTCATCAGTTGGTGCGTCTAGTGTTCTGTACCATACTGGTTTTGGATAGAATGCATCTGCTACGATTTGAACATTATCTGCGATTGTATCGATTAATTCATCTTCTCTTCCGTCGGCGATGAATTTACCTGGGTGAATACCTGATGTTAACATTAAATGTTCAGTTCTTAATAATCCAACACCATCAGCACCTGTTGCTGCTGCTTTTTCAGCTGCTTCAGGCATACTGACATTAGCTTTAACTTCAGTTACTGTGATGATTGGAGCTGCTTCAACATTGCCTGCAACAACATTAACTGCTTCTTCTTTGGTTTGGGAGATTCCTTCAAATACTAATCCTTTTTTACCATCCAATGTGACTCCAGTATTTTCTTTTAATGTGGTTGTAGCATCACCTGTTCCTACAACACAAGGAATTCCAAGTTCACGGGAAATAATTGAAGCGTGACAGGTTACTCCTCCTTCATCAGTTACAATACCGCTTGCTCTTTTCATTGCAGGAACCATATCTGGTGTGGTCATTGTTGTAACCATAATGTCTCCATCCTGGATTTTATTTAATTCATCAATGTCTAGGATGATTTTAACATTACCTGTTGCCATTCCAGGACTTGCTCCAAGACCTCTTACAAGAACATCACCTAAGTCAGATGCAGCATCATCATCATTATTTGGTCCATCACCTAAAGTGGTGATTGGTCTTGCTTGTAATAGGAATAAATGATTATTTTCAAATGCCCATTCTGTATCCATTGGTTCACCGTAATGAGCTTGTACTCTTTTACCCATTTCGGTTAATTCCACAAGTTCCTCATCAGATAATACTCTTTGATTTCTCATGTCTTCTGGAACATCAACTTTAATACTTGTACCTTTTTCATCATTAGTGTACATTACTTTTTTATCACTTATTGTTACGTTGATGATTTTGTTGTCTTTTTTATCCACCTGATAATTATCAGGAGTTACATCTCCAGATACAACTGATTCACCAAGTCCCCATGATCCTTCGATTAAAGCTATTTCTTCACCAGTGGATGGGTTAACTGTGAACATTACTCCTGCTTTATCTGCATTTGCCATTTTTTGAACAACAACAGCAATTAAAACTTTAGAATGTTCAAAATTGTTTTCTTCCCTGTAAAAGATTGCTCTTCCTTCAAATAAAGAAGCCCAACATTCTTTAATATATCTTATAACATCTTCATCACCGGAAACGTGTAAGAATGTATCTTGTTGACCTGCAAATGATGCTTCAGGTAAGTCTTCTGCAGTTGCAGAGGATCTGATAGCTACATCAGCATCATCTTCACCAACTCTTTGACAAAGCTCATTGTAAAATTCACGAATGGTAATTGTTAAGTCTTCTGGAATAGGAGAGTCAATGATTATTTTTTTAATTTTATCAGCAGCTTTATTTAAAGCGCTGGAATCATTAACATCTAATTCTTCAAGAATACTCATGACTTTATCATTAATTCCTGCTTCATTCATGAATTTTTCATAAGATTGTGCAGTTACTACAAAACCTGGTGGTACTGGAATGCCTGCTTGAGTTAATTCACCCAAATTAGCACCTTTACCCCCAGCAATTCCAATATCGGATTTGTTTAAACCCTCAAATTTTTCAACATACATGAAATTATAACCTCTTGGATTAAATAATTATTAATTACATTGACATATAGAAAGAAAAATAACATAGTCAATATTATATCATAATTTGATTTTTAAAGTTTAAATATTTAATTATGAAATCATGAAAAATTATCAAAATTATACTTTTCATGGAAAAATAAATCTTGTAAAAATAATGAATTCAAAAAAAATTATGAAAATAAATTAATAAAAAAAGAATAAGTAGAGAAATAATTAAATACAGATCTATTTAACTAAATCTTCGCCTTTGTCGACAACTATTTTACATGGAACTGGTAATTTCATACCTGCTCTTTTAAGTGCAATTTTAGCTTCTTCAAAGTTTTTCTCATTACAGTCAATAGTGATTATTTTTTGACCTTTTTTAACAATAGCTTCAACACTGATAGGTTTACCGAATGCATTTCTCATTCCACTTTGCACCCTATCTGCTCCTGCACCAGTTGCCATTGGGTTTTCTCTTACGATTTGATGAGGATATACTCTTAATTTTAAGTGGTATCCTAATCTTCCTGCTGCTCTTTGCATTAATCTGTTAGAAGCAATCCTTGCTGCTTCTAAAGAGTTGTGTCTGATTTGAGCTGGTTTTTTAACAGCTAAACTTAATGACACTGGAAATTCATCTTTTAAGTTACCCATATCATATTGTACGATTCTTGAATTTGGGGTTTTTCTAATATAATCTCTTCTTGTATAAGCACGAACCATTATTATTCCTCCAAAATAAACATTAACATGTTTTTAATTGAAAATAGCTAAAAATAGTGAATTTTAAACAATAGCTATATTATTATAATTATATCGTAATATAATAGAATAGTTAAATATATTGATTTAGTTATTAATAAAGGTTACCATATTTTTGAAATTTTAATGTGAAAAATTATTTTATATAAAAATAACATATATTATGAATACATGAAAATAACAAGTGAAATCATTTTTAAGTATAACAGTGCTGATGATGCTAAAGTAGTATTTGATTCACTGGAAGTAGATAATGAAAACTATGTTAAATCCTATTTAAATGATAATTTAATTAAATACATTGTTGATAGTGAAAAATTAGGTAGTTTTCTTGCAACTGTTGATGATTTAATTGCATCTGAAATTGTTGTTGAAAAAATCATAACAAAAACCAATTAATGAAAACTTTTATATAAATAAAAAAAAATAAATTATAACTAACATATAATTATTATTATTAATTATCAAAAAATTAGAGAGTGTAATTTATGGAATGTCATTATCATCCGGGAAGAGAAAGCACAGACAATTGTGCAATATGTGGAAAATCAATATGTAAAGAATGTGGTTTAGAAATAGCAGGGAAAATCTATTGTAAAGAATGTTTAGAGAGTATTGTAGGTGTTTCACTTGATGATAAA
>SUTL01000124.1 GCA_015062925.1 Methanobrevibacter thaueri | reverse complement strand
TATTATTTTATTGTTAAAATTAAAAATGAGGGATAAATTTTGACTCAGAAAAGTGAAGCACAAAAAGGTAATATTACTCCTGAAATGGAATTTGTTGCAAAAGAAGAAAATATAGATGTTAATAAATTAGTTAAACTTATAGATAATGGTAAAGTTGTTATTCCTAAAAATATTAATGGAAACTCTAAATCCTGTGGTATTGGTGAAGGTTTAAGAACTAAAATTAATGCAAATATTGGTTCATCATCTAAAATTGATGATATTAATCTTGAAATTGATAAAGCTAAATTAGCCAAGGAATATGGTGCTGATGCAATTATGGATTTATCAACTGGTTCTGATTTAAAATTATTCCGTAGAAAAATCATGGATGCTGTGGATTTATGTATTGGAACCGTACCAATTTATGAAGCTGGAGTTGTTACATTATCCAAGAATAAGGAAATAATTGACATGGATCCTGATGATATTTTTAAAGCAATAGAAAATCAGGCTCGTGAAGGTGTGGATTTCATGACACTTCACTGTGGAATCACACGGGATTTGGTTGATAAATTAAAAAACAGTAATCGTATGATGGGTATTGTGAGTCGTGGTGGAACTTTCATGGCTTCCTGGATTAATCATAATGAAGAGGAAAATCCATTATTTGAAAATTATGATTATCTTTTAGAATTATCCTATGAATATGATATTACATTATCTTTAGGAGATGGTTTAAGACCTGGTTGTTTAGCTGATGCAAGTGATATCCCTCAAATTCAAGAACTTGTTAATCTTGGAGGATTAGTTAAAAGAGCACAGGAAAGTAATGTTCAGGTGATGGTGGAAGGACCTGGACATATGCCTTTAAATCAGATTAAAGCTAATATGGAGATTCAAAAAACAATATGTCATAATGCTCCATTTTATGTTTTAGGACCATTAGTTACTGATATTGCACCAGGTTATGATCATATTACCTCAGCAATCGGAGGTGCAATAGCTGCAAGTGCAGGTGCTAATTTCCTATGTTATGTTACTCCAGCAGAACACCTGTCACTGCCAAGTCTGGAAGATGTTAAGGAAGGAGTTATTGCATCTAAAATAGCTGCTGAAGCAGCTGATGTTGCTAAAGGACTTCCTCAAGCATGGGAGCATGAACGTGCAATGGCACATGCCCGTAAAAACTTTGACTGGGAAGCTCAATTTAACCTTGCACTTGACAAATCCAAACCTAGAAAATATCGTGACAAATGTGAATTGGATGATGATGAAATGTGTGCAATGTGCGGAGAGTACTGTGCTGTTAAAATAGCTAAAGGTGATTTTTAATGAAATATCAGGAATTAGTTGATGTTTACTCAGCACTTGAATCAACCACTAAAAGACTTGAAAAAACACAAATCATATCAGATTATCTTAAAACCCTAGACACTGAAACAATTGAAAAAGTAGGATTACTTATACTGGGTGTTGTTTTCCCAGCCTGGAGTTCAGAGGAAATTGGTATTGGAGCTAAATTAGTTGAAAGAGCAGTTGCAGAAGCAGTTGGTACAACACAGGCAAATGTTGAAGATGCTATTCGTGAAGAAGGAGATATTGGTCTTGCATGTGTTAAATTATATGCTAAAAAATCTCAAATGACATTTTTCTCCCAACCATTAACAATTGATTTTGTATTTAACAGTCTTCGTAAATTATCTCAGATATCCGGTTCCAGATCAACTAATCGTAAAATCGCAGTTATACTTGAATTATTATCACAGGCAAGTGCTACAGAAGCCAAATATTTAACACGTACAATCACAGAAGAGTTAAGGATTGGTGTTGGAGATGGTATTGTGAGAGATGCAATAGCTGATGCATTTGATATTGATAAGAAAATTGTTGAAAGAGCACAAATGCTCACTAATGATTTTTCAATTGTAGCAAGAACCGCTAAAGAAGAAGGAAGCAGTGGTTTGGAAAAACTTAATCTCACACCAGGAACCCCTGTTAAACCAATGCTTGCACAATTAGCACCACCATTAGATGAAATTATACCTGAAATGGGTGAAGCTATCTGTGACACTAAATATGATGGTATCAGATTACAGGTTCATCGTAACGGTGATGAGATAAAAATTTTCACCAGAAGACTTGAAAACATAACCCATGCCCTTCCAGAAATCGTTGATCTTTTTAATGAACATTTACCTCATGAAGACTATATTGTGGAAGGAGAAGTTATTGCAACACGTGACGGCAAACCATTACCTTTCCAGAACATTCTTCATCGTGTTCGCAGAAAATATAATGTGGAGGAAGCTATGGAAAATGTTCCTTTGAAATTATATTTGTTTGATGTTTTATATTATAAAGTTCCAATGATTGATGAACCTTTAAAAATTAGACGTGAAACTTTAGAAAATATTGTTGATGTTAGTGTTGATGAAATGAATTTAAGCACATTGAAAATTGGAACTGCAGATAATATTCCTGAAATCCAGGAATTATTTGAAACCTCAATTAAAGAAGGTCATGAGGGAATTATGATTAAAGATGCATCAGAACCATATATTCCAGGATTAAGAGGTAAGAAAATGCTTAAATATAAAGCTGAACCTGAAACATTAGATATGATTATTCTTGGGGGAACATATGGTATTGGTAAAAGAGGAGATTTTGTTGGTTCATATTTAGTTGGACTTAGAGATGAAAATGACGAGTTTAAAAGTGTGGCTTATGCTGCAACAGGTCTTGATGATGCTACATTAGAATATTTAACCGATAAAATGAAAGAGTTGGAAATCACCACTAAAGGTAGGGAGATTATTGTTGAACCTAAAATTGTTCTTGAAATTGCATTTTCAGAAATTGTTGAATCTCCTGAGTATGAAACCGGTTATTCTTTAAGATTCCCGGTGGTTAAAAATATCCGGAAAGATAAAAGCCCAAGGGATGTGGATACTGTTGAAAGATTAATTTCCATGTACAATACTGGAAATTAATTTTCAGGTAATTTTTTAACATAATTAATTACAGTTTTTGTTAAAGGATATGCAATTACTTCATAGATTGTTTTAACCAGTGCCTGTGCAATAATCATTATTATTAATGCTTCAAAAGGCATTGTACCAATGAATCCTATTGTGATAAAAATTAATGCATCTAAACTTTCACCGAAAAATGTTGAAACTATGCATCTGAGGAATAGTTTATTTTCATCCCATTTTTTCAAAACAACCATTATTTTCGCATTGATAATTGAACCGATTAAATATGCGATAAAACCCGCAATTAATAATCTTAATGTTGAACCTAAAACAATATTAAAAGCTTCTGAATGCTGGAAAAATGATGGTGCTGGAAGAGCTATTGTAATATTATAACATATTACACCAATAATATTCATGAAAAATCCAAGTAGAATAACATTTCTCGCTTTTTTAAACCCGTAAACTTCTGATAATATATCATTAATAATATATATTAATGGGAAAATTATAACAGCACATGGTAAAGTGAATGTGTAAAATGCAAAGGTTTTACTTGCAATAGTGTTTGATATTATTATTGAGGCTGTGAAAATTCCGGTTAATATAGCATATAATTCTATTTTTGTTAATTTTCCACCCATATTAATAATATTAATTTTACGAGTTTAAATAAATTTTACAAAATGATTTTCTAATGAGTTTATATATTTGGAAAAACCAAGTATGTGATTATGGAAATTACAGATGATAAATTATTGAAAATTGCATTAGTTACTTCACTTATTGGTATAATTGGTTTAATAGTTTTCACACCAACAATTGAAGTTAAAGAAGTTGATATTAAAGATATTAATCGTGGAATGATTGATGAGGAAGTGAGTGTTGATGGTGTTATTACAGAAATCGCACAGTCACGTTCAAAAACCAGTTATTTTCTAACAATTAATGATGGTGAAGCTCAAATACCTTTAATTATTTTTGAAAAACAGGTTGGGGATTTAGAATCAAGAAATCTTGATATTAATGATTTTAAAAATCATAAAGTTAAGGTTGTTGGTACGGTTACTGAGTATAATTCTGATTTGGAGTTGATTTTATCAAATGGAGATAGTTTAAGAATTATAAATTAACAATTATCTTTTTATTATTTGAAATCCAAAAGTATAGGATATATTAAAAAAAAATTTTATAGGAATTTTAAATTATGTCTGATAAGAAAAGATTATTCGGAACTTTTGGAGTTAGAAGAACTGCTAATGATGTTTTAACTCCTGAATTTGCCACAAGACTTGCGGCTTGTT
>SUTL01000016.1 GCA_015062925.1 Methanobrevibacter thaueri | reverse complement strand
AGATGAAGAAACAAAAAAGAAAATTGAAAAAAGATTAAAAGACGAAAATGAAAAAGAATATTATGAATATAAAGAATTTGAAAAAAGATGGGATAAAATTAAACCAATGAAATTAGAACTATAAAAAAAAATAGAATCCATATTTAAAGAGAAAAATAATATAAGGAAAAAAAATAAAAATAAAAAAAAAACACTCCTTTTACTTCATACCCCTAATTCTCTTCAAACGAGCCAACTCCTTCTTCCTAACCTTATCCCTCCTCAACTTAAACCTTTCATCATACCTCTGATAAATCAAATCCAATTTCGGTGAATAAAACATGACCATACAAGATTTATTAAAAAAATGTGAACACACATACAATAAAAAAGACTTTAAAACCTTAGTAGGACTTTGTGATGAAGTTTTCAAAAAGGACCCGGATAATCCAATTGCAATGAGCTATAAATCAATATCCTACTGCTTTTTAAACCAACCAAAAAAAACCCTGGAAATCTTAAAAAAAGCAAATAAACTCCATCCAAATAACTATCACTATAAAAACATCACTGCAATGGCCTATTATGATTTAGGAGAATATGAAAAATCCCTAAAATACTGTGATGAAGGATTAAAGATTGATGAGTTGGATTGGTTATATGAAAACAAAATCAAAGCTTTACTTAAACTAGATAGAATCGATGAAGCAACAGATTGTTATGAAAACGGACACTGTAATGTTGGAATTACGGACCTATTAATTGAAACTGGAAAATACTCTCAAGCATTAAAATACTGCTTAGAAGAAGACTCAAACGAATATAAGGTAATCATTGATAAAATCAAAGAAAAAAACACATCTGCAGTTGGAGATTATTACCTCTCATGGATTTATAATATCAAATCAAAATACGACATTAGATCTTGTCCGGATTGTGGTGGTGAATTGATTCCAATAGTCTGGGGATTGCCACATGATGGATTACTTAAAAAAGCTAATCGTGGCGAAATATTTTTAGGAGGCTGCTGTGAACCTCCAAATCCCCCTAATTATTGCTGCAAAAAATGTTATAAAGAATATAACTTAGGAATAGGAGGATTACACATTGAATGCAAGGATTATAAACAATATGAGTATACTGAATACAAAATCAAGGAATTAACATCCATACTCAAAAGAGATTCAAGTGTATTTATCAAATCTCTTGATTCAGTTAAAAATGAATTAAAAGGATTCGATGATAAGGAATTTAAAGCATTCATAAAGCACTTAAAAGAGTTAGAA
The DNA here is from genome assembly GCA_015062925.1 of Methanobrevibacter thaueri. Classification (GTDB taxonomy): domain Archaea; phylum Methanobacteriota; class Methanobacteria; order Methanobacteriales; family Methanobacteriaceae; genus Methanocatella; species Methanocatella thaueri_C. Next base: position 31,521 of record SUTL01000016.1, on the reverse strand, counting down.
TGCCTCTGTGAGCCATGTGAAGGTTATATTAAATTAATTGGCTTATGATGATTTAATATGTGCAAAAGAATTAGTTTGGATGAATTCAGACAGATGAAAATATGAAGAATTTCTAAAAATAAGGTTTTAATCGACTGGGGAATTATAGTGAATATTTAAAATATGGTTTGTGGTGGTAAAAAAATGCAGGAATTATTAAAGGAATGTGGGAAAGCATATCAAGAAAAAGATTACTCAAGATTGGATTGGGCTTGTAATCAAATATTGGAACAACATAAAAATAATGAAACTGCCTTAACCTACAAATTATACATTTATTGTAACTGGCGTCAATATCATTCAGTTTTCAGTATTGCAGATCAAATTCATAGGTTATATCCTAATAATATTCATGTTTATAATGCTAAGGCAATAGTGTATTTAGGTAAAAATGAGTTTAAAAAAGCATTGGATTGTTGTAGTGAAGGTTTGAAAATTAAGGATTATTATTGGCTTAGAATAAATAAGATTGAAGCTTTAATTAGTTTAAATAGAATTGACGAAGCATATAAATTCTACAACAGTTCACGAATACCAGATTACAATTTCACAAAAGCATTAATCAATTGTGGAAAATACTCTGAAATCTCCAAATATATGGATAATGATTTATCTAATGACGAATTAGTGGAATATTTATTAAATAGATGTTTCGATTTAGATAATAAAAGTAAATATGAAGAAGTTCTAAAAGCTTGTGATGAGATATTTAAAATAGATAAAGATAATGAGGCTGCATTAATTTATAAAGTATATGCTCTATCACATTTGGAAAGAAATGATGAGTTATTAAAATATGCGGATTATGGAATAAAATTATATCCTAAAGTACCAATGTTTTATCTTCAAAAAGCTGAGGTAGCATATTATGATTTAGAAGATTTAGATAAAGCAATTAAATTATATGAAAAAGGACTATCTCTTTTTAGAAATCCACGTGAACATTGGAGTCAAATTGATCAATTAGTTTGGGCATTAAATGATAAAGCAGATTAACTTATTGAATCAGATAACTACAAAGATGCAGTTCAGATTTATGATAAAATTCTATTTTACAAACCAAAAGAATTCAAAGCATTGGATAAAATAAATTCACTAACAAAAGAACATAATATTGATTATACTCCTAGTGAACATTACAATGAATCTTTAAAGTTAAAAGAAGAGTCACAAAGAAAAATTAAACAACTTGATGACTTTTTAGAAACAATTGTTATTGGAGAATATGATGAAGATTATGTGAGTGGATGTAGTGAATTTAAAGATTATAATTCATTTGAAGAATATGTTCGTGATGTAGTAATTTGTTTAATGGAATCATATCCTCAACACAGTGAAGAAAATTCAAGATTTTTGACAAAATGCAATATGGAATATATTAAAAGTTCATTTGAATATAAAGAACCTGCTGCTTATTGTATAATAGAAGTAGGGTATTGTTGGGGATAGTGAAGAAATAATATGAATAAAAATATTATGGTGATTGTTTATATGACTCGTTTGGGTATTAGAATTCCTTTTTATCGTTGGCAGTGGAATTTAAATAACTTATCTGAAAATGAGAAAATTGAATTCTTAAAAGATTTAAAACATAAAGATGAACAAAAATACTATAAATTTAAAAATTGGCAAAAAGAGCATTTTAAAAGAAAGGATTATAAAAAGATTGTTGAAAAACTTACTACTATTGAGAAAACAGCTTATGAATTATACTTAAATAATCAATTAAAAGAATCTTATGAATGTTATTATAGTATTATGGAAGATACAATAGATTTCAAAAAGAAGGATTGGATAGAATCATTCCGATGGTATGATGAAATTTTATTAAATTGTTTATTTAACTTTTCAGGTGATTATCAGAGTTTTTTCACAAATCTTTTTAGAATAACTGATGATAATTATCAAATTTGGTATGATAAGGCAAAGTTTTTCGCTGATAATTATCTAAGTGTGAATGCAGTTGAATGTTGCCGTAAACTTTTAAAATTCAATCCAAATGATGTAAATGTTTTAAAGATAATCGCAAAGGAATTATATAAGTTAAAACAGTTTAGTGAATCATTAATTTATTGTGATGAAGTATTAAAAATTGAAAATGATGAATATATAATTTCCAATAAAATATTTTCATTAATAAAATTAAATAGAACTCCTGAAGCTTATGAGTATTATATGAATCTATCTGATAAAACAGGCTCATTATCCTATTCTCATTACTTAATGAATGAATTAGAAAGAATAAAACGATTTGATTATTTTATTGATTATCATTATACCTCATTTAATGAATGTCCTACTGGTTATTATCATATTGATGAAATAAAAAGAATATTCAATATCTATGATGTCAATGAGGAACCAAAATATCCTAAACACTATTATATGCACTGGATTGATTCAATTAAACATTTAAACGAATTCAAACCATGTCCTCATTGTGGGAATGAATTGCTTAAAGTTGTTTTCGTTTTTGATGATAATAAAAATTTAAATAAAATAATTGGTGATAAAATATTTCTACCTTATAGCTATCCTCACTCTCATAATCACATATTGGGATATTGTAGTTATTGTGATAAATCATTTGATTTTGGATTTTACAGTATTAAAATAGAATGTGATGATGAAACCCTAAAAGGATTTATAAAACATAAACTAAATGAATTCATTGACCATATGGTTGAATTTGAAGTGGATGGTCAAGTTTCATTAAAAAAATTATTCGACCACTGTGAAGAATTTGATGAAATTGAATTTAATAAGTTCATTGATAAATTGAAATCAATTAATTTAATTTTTGAAACTGAAAAAGGGTTTATTAAATTAAATGGTTTCATTGAATTATATTGGGATTTATTTTTTACATGGTAAAGGAATTTATAGATGATTAAATGTTTGATTTAAATGAGTATTTACTTTCAAATAATTTTAAGAAATTATGTTATGCATTGGATATTTCAGAATATGATACTAAACAGGAAATCTGTAATCTGGATGATAAAACTAATATTGAAGATTCAATTGCTTTGGTAATTTATAATCAGATTATGAAAAAGGATTTCGTATTTGATAATCATCCTGTGGATTCAAGTAAAATTTGGAAGGTTTTACGGGATTATGAGTATTATTTTCATATCTTTGACCCTTATTGTAGTGAAACTTTTGATTTAACATTTAGGTCTATGAGTTCTGGTAAAATTAATAGTTTTTATTTGCTTGATAAATATCTAAAAAGTTTATTATCTAATTTTTATCCAGATAAAGTGGAACTAGCTAAAGCAACTATATTAATCCTTATTGTTGGATTTTTAATAAACAAAAAGCGTTTATCTAATACTTCAAAGAATTTTTTAATCAATGAGCTATTTGTTAAATTTAAAAACAATCCATTATGCTTTGAAGATATTTCTAGTTTTTATGAAAAAACTTTGGAACATATGTTGACTTTTCCTTCAATTAAAGTTAAGGATTTTGATTCACGAGCTTTATTTGATGTATTTTTAATAATTGAAGATAATTATTTGGCTAATTTTATTGATGAATTAATTGCTAAAAGCTGTGATAAGTATAATCGTTCAGATTGTGATTATTTGCTTGTTGATGAAACATTCCTCAATAATGAAAGAGTTTTTCAAGTATTTGCCTGTGGATTAAAACATGATGGGGGAATTGTTTTTAAAAAACGATTTGATGATTCTAAATTTATTATAAATGCTAATCTTGTTCAGGATTTATTAGCAGTAGAAGTGGATGATAAATCAAAATATGCTTATACACTTAAAATGTTTGATAAATATGGGAAATATTGTGAATCTAGTGAAGAACAAATCATTGATTATGATAACTTTAAATTAAAAATATTTGCTTGTTTAAAAGAGGATAAAAAATATTACTACATTGATGAGTTAAATAAAAAGTCTTATGAAAGAATTAAACTTGATGAAAATAATTTAGTGGATATGATTTCCAGAAAAGATTTCACTAGTGTATATGAGGATCTTATTGATTTGCTTAATTTGGATTTAGATTTCGCATATAATCTTCAAAATCAAGTAATTTCTGAAAATCTCAATGAAAATCAAATCATTGATATTTTAAATGATAAAATTGAATTTAAACCTAATGATTGGGTTAAAAAGATTTTACCTCAAAATAAAAAATCAAATATTATACATGCCCAAATTGTTAATCTGTTGGATTTTAGAGAAGTAACTAATGAAAAATACATTGAAAAAATGGCAATCTATGCAAAGGATGTTAATATAATAAACAATCATATTCCACAATATTTAAATCAGATTATTGGTGATGATTTGAGGGGGAATCATCATGAAATCTTATTTGGATGTGGGGAAATTTGCAGCTCCAAGATGGTTAATGTATCCTGAATTATCTTGTACAACTATAGGGTGGAGAATGGGTTATGGTGAGTCATATTGGAGGAGCATACCTTTTGAAACTGAAGAATTTGATAAATTATTCCAAAAACCTCTTAATTGGTTGTATTATTTGGAGGAAGGTCGTAATGGTGCTGATAAACTAGAGAAATATTCATTTTTTGCAAGATTCTGGAGAATGGATGGAATTCAAAAATATTCCATATTAGGTGAGGATAAAATTGTTGTAAATGATTTTATTACTTTAAATCAAGTTGATAAAGAGTTTAGATTAAATGCAATGCATTTTTCAAGCATTAGAAATTATATTCTATGTGCAAAATATGATTTATTTAACAAGCCTCATGATGAGTTTGATTTTACTAATTTGGATGATGATTTCGAGCTCACAGAAAGTCAGCAGGAATTATGGAATCATTATAAATACTCTGCCTGTTTAAATGGAGCATATTATAAAATAATGGCTGATGATAAGTTAAAACAAACTCTTTTAGATACTGGGGATAAATCATTAGTTTATATCTCTGATGATGAATGGGGTGGAGATGAAAACTTATTTGGATTTGCCTTAATGGAACTAAGAGATGAAATAAGGAGATTATATAAGAATAATGATAGGATAGATTGGGAATATAGTGAATATTTGGTTCACAATCCAAGATATTAATTATTATAGAATCAAAAAAAAAATAATTTCAAAGAAGTAATACATTGGGGGTATTGAAAATATAGGTTCATGTTGAAAATAGTAAATTATTAAAAAAATCTAAGCTTGTAAACTAATTTAGGTAGTGATGCTTTCGGCAGATGAAATATTTTGGATAATTAAGAAAAATATGTATAAAACTAGATTTATAATCAATATCAATTGTAGAAAATGGAATTCTACAATTTAACACAATGATATTGATTTTTACCGCATTGAATTTCGGCCAATTAGAATTATCTTCTAATTGTGGAGGTTTAAACCTCTTGTTTATATTATTATATTAATATCCTATATAAAACATTTGTAAATAAATTAGGGTCATGATTTGAACACAGGATGAACAGGGAAATTTGTTAAATTTTTCTATTTAGTTTTTTATATTAAGCAAATATGTATATTTTGATAAATGCATGTCCACAATAATTAAATAATCATGTTAATATATTGTTATAATAATGACAATACTAAAGGGATTTTTATGGATTTTAATGATGAGCAAAGACAAGTTATTAATTTTGGAAAAGGCAGTTTGTTAGTTGAGGCAGGTCCTGGTTCTGGTAAAACGACTGTGATTGTTTCTAGGATTGTGGAGTTGATTAATAGGGGTGTTGATCCTGAGTCTTTTCTTGTTATTACTTTTACAACTAAAGCTGCTGATAATTTGAAAACTAAGTTAAGGGAGAAGCTTTCTAATAGTGTTGTTTTGAAAATGCAGATTTCCACTATTCATTCTTTTTGTTTGGAGTATCTTAAATCTAAAAATCAGGCTGTGACTTTGTTGGATGATGATACTTCTGAGAAGAAGTCATTGTTTATTCAGAAGTATAAAAAGGAACTTGGTTTTGTTGATGAGGCTTGTGTTTTTGACTATCAGTTACCTAGTGTTTTAAATAAATTTGGCGAGTATGCTTGTTTTAATGTTAATTCAGAGGATTTAATTAAAAGGATTAGTGGTTCGAGGGTTATTTCTAAGGAGTATATTGATTTTGTTGGGTCTATGGATTATTTTTCTAAAAAACGTATTGATGATCATGATAAGCCTATTAAAAAGGATCTTAAAAAAGAGGATTCATTGTATGATGAGGAGGATGTTTTTTCTAATTCATGGTATAATGCAAGGTATTTGCAGGTTGCAAAGGCTTATCCTAAGTATTTGAGGTTGTTGGATGAGTTTAATTATGTTGATTATGATACTTTGCAGTTGAAGGCTTTAAGGGAATTGGAGTGTGATTCTAGTATTAGGTTTAAAACTGTTTTTGTTGATGAGTTTCAGGATACTGATCCGTTGCAGTTTAGGATTTTTGAGGTTTTAAGAAGGGATTGTGATTATTTCACTGCTGTTGGTGATGTTGATCAGCATATTTATGCTTTCAGAAGTTCTTTTAATGATTTTTTCGATGAACTTATTCGGTTGGATAATCCTGATTGTATGAGTTTGGATGTTAATTATCGCTCTACTGAGGGTATTGTTAATTTAACTGAAGCGTTTATTTCTCCTCAAAGAAAAGAAACTTCTCAAAAACATATGGTGAGTGCCGGTAAGGATTATAATAATCCTAATTTTTTAGTTGAAAATAAGGACAGTAAAGAAGAAGCGGATAAAATATATGATATTATCTGTTTTTTAAAGGATAATGATTTAATCCGGGATTATTCTGATGTTGCAGTTTTATATCGTAAGCATTCGGATAAAACAATTGAATATTTAATTAATAAATTCAATTGTGATGAGGATATTACTTTTTCTTTCAGGGGACAATCTGATTTATCCAGACAAGCTGAAGTTAAATCTGTGATTAGTATGTTATGGTATGTTTCACGCAGAACAAATATGGGTTATGTGCCTTCAAAAGATGAGCTTGATAAATCCAGTGATTTGAATTTCAATGCTTTTTGCAGTGATTACTTTAAAATATCCTTTGATAAATCAACAAAGGATTATTTGAATAGTTTACAGGAGGCTTTTTATAATAGGATTATGGAGATTGAACCTGATTTCAGGAAAAGAGAAGGTGATGGTGTTGCAAAAGCACCTCATACAATTAAAAAGAATAAAACTCAGGATACATTAATTGAAATGTTTAAAAAAATCAGTATGCCGGTTGTTGATTTGGAAGAAATTGAAAATGAAAATGATAAGGAATTTTTCAAAAAACTCGAAGGTATTCGCACAAAAGTTAAATCCGATGAACCACCAACAATCCTAGAAGTTTTTTATGAACTGGTATCATTAGGTGATTGGTTTGTGGATGTTGAAAATAATTATAAAGAAATTGCAAATCTTGCACTGTTAACACAAACAATATCCAATTACCAGTCATTCATATCTGAAACAGATATTAGGGGTTTATTATATTTTTTAAAATTTTCTATTGAAAATTATGATTCATATCATGATGATGGTAGTGGTGTTCAGTTAATGACTATTCATGCAGCTAAAGGATTGGAATTTCCAGTGACAATTATCACTTCTCTTCAAAAAGATAAATTCCCAATGATTCCTAAAGACCCGAATCGTGAAAAAGATTATATTTTCCCAAATGACACATTTTACACTCCAAATGAATGTTTAGAATATAAAACAGTTTTAAAGGAAAATAGTGATGGTGAGTTAACTTATCAAAGTATTTCAATTGAAGAGGAAAATGAATTGAATATTGAGGAAGAAGACAGGGTTCTTTATGTGGCAATGACAAGAGCTGCAGATTTATTAATTCTCTCAACAATAAATAATCCTCCAGAACAAATCAACCGGATTAAAAACCATCTTAAAAACTTTAATTATGATGATTTAAGTCAGGTTGAAATAAAAGAACATTACACTAATCAGGATGAAGAAACATTAGTGTTAAATTATTCTAAATATACTAAATACTGTTCATGTCCATTTAAATATGATTTAACTTATAATATGGGTTTTGCACGTCCAGGTGCTAAAGCAGCAAACAGGGGAACAGTATTCCATAACATCATGGAAAAAACAAACCTGAAACTTATAGATAATATAATTTTAACTAAAAAAGAATTAACGGATTTAACATATGAAAATTACAAATCCATGTTTGATATAAATGATAATCCTGATGAATACGAAGAGTTTAAAAACAATGTAATTAACTATTATAATAAATACTCCATAAATAGGGAAGTTTTAGCATCAGAACTTGACTTTGAAATAGACATGAAAGATTACCTGTTAAATGGTGCTATTGATTTAATATATAAAACAGGTGAGGATGAAATTATAATTCTAGATTATAAATATGCGGAATATGATGAAAAGCATATTGACGGATATATTAAACAATCACATCTTTATGCAGCAGCAATTAAAAAATTACCTGAATTTAAAAATTACACAATAAAAAAAGCCATAATTCACTTTGTTTTAAATGATTATCAGCATATTGTAGAAATCAATGATAAAGAAATAAATAATGAATTGGAAATGTTAAACCAGGTGGCTTGGAAAATTAAAAATGGGAAAAACTTCCCGAAAAAATCAGATACCTGTGAAAACTGTTCATATAGAATCTTCTGTAAAAAAAATTAAATAAAAGGGATGATAAATATGGGTGAACTAATACAGTATATGTGTGAAAAATGCGGTTTTGAAATAGAAGACTGTGATTTGAATTATTTTATAGATGAACAGACCAATTGTATTGTGGAACATGAATCCGGTATGTTAACATTTAATATGGGTGATGGTTCTGAGGTAAAAGGAAGAGTGATTGTTTCGTTCTGCAGGGATTGTGATTGTGAAGTGCATTTTTATTATAATGAAAACCCGTCATATATTAGAGAAATTAGATCTGCTCTTAAAAGGGATGAAAAAGATTTTAAAGAAGTATTAGATGAAAAATATGGGTATAGGATAATTAATAATGTGTTGAAGGGAGCTATTGATTCTTTAAATGAGGATTATGGTGAGTGTCCGGGTTGTGGTTGTAAAATACCTTTAATCATTGGGGATATATGTGTGTGTCCTGAGTGTGATGGGGAGCTTATTGCTTTTATGACTGCTTTATATGATTAATTGAATTATTATGATTTTGTTTATTATTAATTTTGAATTTTTTACTCTTGGTTGATTAGGTGCTGGATGAATATTTTTCTTGGAGGGTTTTATTCTTAGATTATTATTTATTAGGGAGAAAATTTGATTTATATTAATTAATAAAAGAATTTAATATAATTGATAATATGGTGAAGGGTCATGATAGTGGAGTTTATAATTAGAAATGATAATAATCCTGGAATTATCTAGGATTTATCAGATTATTTGGATGTTGAATCTATTTTAAAAGAAAATTATATGTATATTTATGAATCTATTTTAAATTAAGGATTTTGGTGATGTTTTTAAAGAAATATTATTTGAGGATAAAGTTGTGGGGTTTGCTTTTTATGAGTTAATTTCCGCAACGAATTTTGTTTTAAATGAGATTTATATTGAATAATATAAAAAAATATTGCTAAAAAATCAGGCACTATTTTTCAAATAACATGCAAAATAGAGTAGTTATCCAAAAACTTAATTATTATCCAAATCAAATAATTTTTGTCAATGATTTATAATCATAGTAAATGATTAAAATTAAACCTGGATTTATCATTAAATTGTTTAAAAAACTTAAAAAAGAAGTTATGAGGAAAATACAATATTGATTTCAAAAAATAGATACAAATATATAATACTAGTTAATAACTTATATAATAATTAAACTATATTATGGAGTGTCATATCATGGAATATTTTATAGATACTATTGATGTAGATGAGATTATTATAAATAATCAAAATTTCACATATTTATTAGAAACTCATAAAAGTTACTATGAAAAACAACTTAATAAAATAAGTTCTAATTTCATAAATAATCTAGCAAAAGTATTTATTAACCAGTATCGTTTAAAATATTATGCAACTCTCAATCAATTAATTAAAGTTAATAATGTTGATCGAAGTGAATTTGATTTTTATAATATGAACTCTTTTGATTCCTTTTTAGAAAATACTGAAAACACTATTAAAGTATTCACAGAAAAAGATTTGAAAATTTTAAAATCAATAATTGGCATTGCAGATGTTTTCTTAAGAAACGCACTTAATGAAAATAATTTTGAATCTTTAATTAATTCATTTTATAAATTAAAAGATAAATTAGAATCTAATAAATTTGTTTTAAATAATGACCAATCAATCACCATAGCTCGAGATTATGGAACACCATTAGTTAAAAACAAAAGCGTTGAATTAAAAATTAGGTGATTATAATGGAAATTAAAAACTTTGAGGTGAAAACTACAAAATTAAACATAATACATTTTCCAGAATGCAATGAAAATAGATTTATTTTATTAAAAATTAATTCAAATTTGGATATATTACCTCCAAAAGATAATGAACAAAAAATATTTTTAACATATAATATAAAATCTAATGATTTGCCTTTTGATATTATGTGGGAATGTAGAATCATTATAACTTCAAATGAAAAATTAGAACAAGAGATTACAAAAGAAGAATTTTTAAAGTGTTCTGAAATAATCGCTATCATTGATAAACAAATCGAACACATATCTTTTTTAGTAGATATGAATTTACCTTCATTTTCACAAAGTATTGGGGAAATATAATGAAATTTCAATTTAGAGAAACATTTAATCCATTTCATGATGAGGAATCAGTTATATATTTATCTAATTTAGCATTTAACTCACAAGAAGATATTTTGTTAGATGATATTATTTCTATCTTTGAAATGACAAATGAAGAAGATAGAAGGGAATATCTTTCTAAAATCAAAGAATACTATATAAATAAAGGTGCATTATTTGATTTTCATGAATTTGATGAACATGTTGATGAATTTTTAAGTAAAAATATTGGAAATATTAAAGGAGCTTTTTTAGAAGTTTTAGTTTATAACTTAATCAGGAAATATTGTTTATATAATAAATTGTATAAAGAATGTAAGGTAACCTATAACAATGGGGATGAAAAAAATCATCCATATGATATAATTTCAATAAGTAACATCATAAAATTTATTGATATTAAATTTTCATGTTATCATTTAAAACCAGTTCATTTAAATGATTTGGTTGAATATCTTGATGAAGAAAATGTTGAAGCCTATTTGATTTCATTAGATACTTTTTCAAAAATTGTTGATCAAATCAATCTTCTTAATTTTCAAAATAAAATATCTGAAGAGGAATGTGAATATTATAAAAATAACTTAAACTTTATTACTAACCGTGACATATATAAGTCTATATTACATAAAAAATGTTTAATAAATTAATTAGGTTTAATTGTTGGTTTTACAATTATATAGGATTCATATATGCTATTATTTAATTGTTGTTTGTTTTTTTTTTTATTTTGGATTTTGGATAAAATTATATTACATTTTTTTTAAATTCAATCTATAACATTTAAATACTACTTAGGCCAATTATGATTAGTAAATATTTTTTGGAGGTGGATTTTTTTAAATGTCTAGAATTCATGTATTATGTATGTTTTTAATCATTGTTTGTTTAGTATTGCCGGTTGGTTTTGGTAATGATTCTGATTCGGTGGTTATTACTTATGGTGAGACTACTCAGTCTAATTTGGAGTATAAAGGTATTGTTAATGATTATTTTGTTAATCATGCTCATGTTGATGTGGGTAGTACTAATAATAAGATTATGACTTCAAAGGATATTAATGATTTGTATGGTAGTGTTTTTAATGAGAGTTTTTCTCGTGATCAGATTTTCACTACTGTTCTTGCGGATTTGAATGATACTAATGATTTGGATGTTGTTGTTGATTCATCTAAAATTACTTTGGTTGATTCGGATATGTTGGAGTCTGCTCTAAGGTCTGCCGGTATAACTTATGGTAGGGTTTTCATTACCAGTCCTGTTGAGGATAATGGTGTGATGGCTTTAGGTGAGATTTTAAATTCTTATGAGTCTGTTACTAATATGGAAATTCCTGGGGATGTTAAAAAAGCGGTTATTTGTGAAATTAGTGTTGAGGCCAGTATTCTTGAAAATTCTAATGTCAGTAAGAAGGATTTGATTAATCTGGTTGAGGATGTTAAAAAGGAGAGTGTTAAGGATAATATAAGTACTTATGATGATATGGTTAAGTTGATTAATAAGAGTGTGGTTAAGGATAATTTATCTTTATGTGAGGAGGATGTTGATAGTCTTTCGAGTATGATTTTGTTTGTGAATATGCAGAGGGATGATGCGAGGGATTATATGCTTCGTATTTCTGATTTCAGTGGTGGAAGTTGTACTGATGAATATTCACTTTATAATATAATTAAATAAAAAATAATGGAGGTTTTATTTATGGATAATAAGTTTATTATGTTATTGTTGGGTTTTGTTGTTATAGGTATGTTGTTGCCGGTTGGTTTTTCAGCTGATTCCAATCTTGTTGTAACTTATGGTGAAACCACTTATGGAAATTCCAATTATAAAAGTATGGTTGATGATTTTTTCAAATCTCAAACTAATGTTGATTTAGGTGATGTGGAAAGTAAGGTGATTAGTGCAGATATGGTTAATAGTGTTTCTCAGGGTATTACTGGTAAATCTTATTCTTCTAATCAGATTTATTCTTCTGCATTTCTTGATTTGAATGATAATGATAATTTGGAGGTTAGTGTGGATAAGTCTAAGATTACTACTATTACCGGGGATATGTATATTTCTTCCTTGAAATCTGCAGGTATTACTTCCGGTCATGTTTATGTTACTAGTCCTGTGAGTGCTACTGGTGAGTCTGCTCTTGCAGGTATTATGAATGCTTATGAGCAGGCTACTGATGTTGAGATTCCGGATAATGTTAAAGAAGCTGCTAATGATGAGATTTATACTCAGGCTGAAATTATTAATAATTCTGGTGTTGATGCTGATGATTTGTCCGGTCTTGTGGATGATGTTAAGAATGAGGTTTCCCGTGGTAATGTGTCTGATCATGATTCTATTGTGAATATTATTAATAATTATGCTGATAATAAGAATATTAATATTACTAATAATGATATTGATAAGTTGGCTGATACTATTGAGCAGGTTCAGAATGTTCAGGGTGATGTTAATTATTATAAGGATCAGGTTAGTGGTTTTTTAAATGATACTGGTTCTGGGGATGGTTTTTCCCTGGATTCATTTTTGGATTGGTTTAAATCTTTTTCTTTTTAAACCAATTTTCTTTTTTTTGGGGTTAGTTTTAAATATCATGTTTTCAAATATATTTTAATTATAGTGAGGTGAACTTAAGTTGAAATATATTAATAATATTTTAAAAATAACCATTATATTACTCATCATATTCCTTACTGCCACTTCAATCAGTGCTTCACAACATACTGATTTGGATAATGGAGTTAATGATGATTCAGGAATTGTTAAAATCAGTAGTGAAGATGACGATGACTGGGACATGGATGATGAGGATATAGATGAAGACGAAGATGATGATTGGGACATGGATGATGAGGATATAGACGAAGATGAAGATGATGATGACTGGGATATAGATGATGATGAGGATTTTGAATATGATAATGAAAACATCACAGACTTTCAAATATTATCAATAGACATACCATACTACCTTGAAAACTACGGAAACAACACCTCCAACTGGACAAACACACAAGAATTCCAAACACAATACCAAACATACCTCAAAAACCCAGAAAACTACACACTAAACCCAAACCTCGAAGGATATGAAACATACCAGAAAATATACGACTCAATAACATCAACATTTGCAAAATACAACCTAACACAAAACCAAACAGAATACTTCTCATTCATGATAATCTATTACCTGAACAACTACGGTAATGTAAGTGCAAACTACACCTGGAATGAAAGTGAAAGCTTTGAAAACGCAACACGAATGCACTGTTTTACATGCTACTTTGCAAGTGGATGTTTTGCAATAACTGATTATAATGATTATTACAATATCTTATTCTTTAATGAGTTTGATGATGAATCTGATGATGATAATTTAACATCAACTGTTATTAATGATGAGTTTAAAACACCACCGCATGAGTTTAACATTTTTGCATTACTTGCAATGTTTGTAATGGTAATCTGTATGATAATCTAAAATCCCATCATCATATTTTTTTTGTGGATAAAATTATATATGTAACTTAATCACAAGATATTAATAGTAGAGGTGATTATGTTGAAAATTATTAAACACTGTCCTAATTGTGGATTTGAAATTGATGATGAAGCAGAATTCTGCTCAGAATGCGGTTTTGATTTAAATGAAAAAACAGACACAACCAATATTATAATTAATGAAAATAAATCATTTTTCACAAATTTAAAGGAAAAAACTAATATTCCTGTAATTATATTTTCATTCATAATATTCGGGGTTTTCTTATTTGTCGATTCCCTGTTCTGGTCTTTGTTTTTAAAAAATGCATGGATTGATTTTTTAACCTTTTTACTGTTAACAGTAGTGTTTTCAGTATTTTTCGCAGCAATGTTCACTGGTTATTACACCTGTAAAGACCAATCCTATGTTTTACCTAATTTTTCTGTGTTTACCGGTAGTATTTTCGCTGTTTTATTAAGTGTTTTTGGTTTGGTTTTCACATTTTTAACCGGTTTTACTACAGTATTATCCTCAATTTCTCCCGGTGGTAGTAGTTCCGGGTTTGGATCTTCATATCCTGCTTCTGGTTTTTCATCTGTGGATTTAAGTGGTTTTTTTAAGATTGTTTTAATGGTTCTTTTAATTTCTGTTGCAGCATACTTTGGGGTTTATTTAGGATATTATATTAAAAAGAATATCTAAAACATCTATATGGGAGTACGGGTTTATTAATTTAAAACACTCTACCATGTATTTAATAAAAGAAGTGTTAATGTATTTAATATTAAATCCATTAGAAGTGTATTTTAATTTTGCATGAAAACAATTATTGTCATATGAAATTATAATCAATATTTCATCATGAAACCAGTTAATATATATACTAATAAACAATATACATTAAATCATATAATAAAAAAAATACAGGTTGGATGAAATAATGGTGAGATTTTCACAAACACTTGATGATAAACAAGCAAAAAACAGGGGAAATCCATATAAAGAAACCCAAAACATATACTCCCCACAACCAGAACAAACCTATCATCAACCAAGAACACCTCCAAAACAGGATAACTTCTACACACACCCACAAAAACAGGAACCAGCAGAAATCATATACGAAAAACCACAAATAGAAAGAGAATCAATAAGACCAGACTACACCAAACCAGAACTAAACTTCCCAGACGACCAGAACATCCAATTCGGAGTTGAATACTCACCCAACTCAAAACCACCAATCATAGGAAACAACTACACAATAAGATCCAATTCAATTATCTACAACGATGTAATAATCGGAGATAACTTCAGAACAGGACACAACGTAGTTATCCGTGAAAACACCAATATTGGAGATGATGTTTTAATCGGAACCAACACAGTAATAGAAGGAGATGTAATAATTGGAAACGACGTCAGCATACAATCCAACGTATACATCCCAACCAACTCAGTAATAGAAGATAATGTATTCATCGGACCATGCGCCTGTTTCACCAATGATAAATACCCAGTCAGAATCAACTATGAACTTCAAGGACCAAAAGTAAGACGTGGAGCATCAATCGGAGGAAACACCACATTCCTCTCTAATGTGGAAGTGGGAGAAGGATCAATTGTAGCAGCAGGAGCAATTGTAATACATTCAGTACCACCATTCTACCTTGCAATAGGAACACCAGCACGTATCAAACCCTTACCAGACCACCTGAAAGTACCAAACAGATTCTAAAATAAAAGGAAGTGCTATTATGAGTAAATATAAATGTAAAATCTGCGGATACATATTCGACGAATCCAACATAGAAGAAGGATTAAACATAACACCAGGAACAAGATTTGAAGACCTACCATCCTCATTTAAATGTCCAAAATGTAAAATGGCAAAAGCCATGTTTGAAAAAATATAAGTAGTTTTATATATATTTAAATATATAAATTACCATATTGAATAAATAAAGGAGATTGTTATCATGGCAAAATTTAAATGTAAATTATGCGGATTTGTAACAGATGAGTTCGATGAACTTCCAGAAGACTACAAATGTCCTATGTGCGGTGCAACCGCAGATATGTTTGAAAAAATAGAATAATGGTGGTTTTAAAAATGGCTTATGTATGTAAAGTCTGCGGATTCGTCTTAGAAGAAGATGAATTACCAGAAGATTTCGTATGCCCAACATGTGGCGTGCCAGCTGCAAACTTTGAAGAACAATAAAAAAATAATAAATTGTTCTTTATTTTTTATATTTTTTCAAGAAACTGCTTATTTAAAAAACAAACATTAACCTTACCATTATATTTTTCAAAAATCCCTAAAACATCACGATTATCCTTTGAAACAACACTATAACAAACATTACCGGAATAATCCTTACTAATAACTTCAAGCTGATTATTTCTAACTTCACTATCAACCAGTTTAATATCACTATACTCAAAAGTTAATTTAAAAACATCATACTCTTCAATCTCAACAATATCCGAAACACCAACAGTCTCCATTACTGATTTTGAATATGCTCTTACAAGACCGCCGGCTCCAAGTTTAATCCCGCCAAAATATCTGGTGACAATAGCAGTTACATTATGAAGTTCATTTTTCCTTAAAACATTAATCATAGGTTTTCCTGCAGTTCCACCGGGCTCGCCATCATCATCAAATCCCTCACCATCACTAACAATATAAGCAGTGCAATTATGAGTTGCATCATTATACTTCTCATTTAATTCCCGTATAATCTCTTTAGATTCCTTTTTGTTTTTAGTAGGGTATAAACTGCAAATAAACTGGGATTTTTTAATATTAATTTCACTCTGCACAGGGTTTCTTATTGTTTTCATAATCTATCAACAATATTTATATATATAATTAAACATATTAAATTTAATCAATTTAATATAATGGGAGGATGATTTTCATGTCAAGTAGATCAGCTACAATATTAGTAATATTTATAGTTGCAGTTATTGCATTCTGTTTTGCAAGTGTCTGTGCATCCATGACAGGTCAAATTTCAATTTTACCAAATAATAATGAGTCTGGTGGAATTCTGGATAATCTCTCAGCAATAACTGATAATAACAGTAGTAGTAATAGTGGTAGTTTTGGTTATCAGGATTATGATCATTCAGATACTGATGATTCCAGTGATGATAATAAACATAATGTGGAAACAACTAAGGATAAATCATCCAGTCACAGTTCATCTTCAAAACCAAGTTCAAAACCAACAAGTGATGTTGAAACCACAACTGATGATTCAGGTGACAGTTCTGTTGAAACAACTGTTGATGATTAAAAATCAAGTAGTTTTTCAACATCAAATATTACGGAGTTAATTGCAAGGTTAAATAATTTATTACCATAATCTTCATCAATATAAACTCCGTTTTCCTCAACATCCCTTGCACCTTCTTCAATATTGGGATCATCACAACGTGCCTGTTTAAAACCATACAAACCCACTTCCTCATACTCATGGACATTTCCCTGATTTTCCAGTTCTGTTTCATCAACAATATCCAGTACTTTTGCCATGGATAATTCACCACTGCCTCCATGCGGACCTTCAGATGAAATCACCTTATTATTAAATACTATTGCCATGTCAGTTTTATCTTCAATATCCCAGAGTTCAGTCATTAATGGTATGTTTCCTCCATGGGAGTTTACAATCACTACTTTTTCAATGTCAAGGAATTTTTTAGCCTGATTAAGTGTGTTTATAACATTATTCTTTAACTCTTCAAGGGAAACATGCACTCCATGGTCAATTGTATCCAGTTCATATGCGGGAAATATTATTCCAAGAAATTTGGCTCCGGTTTGAAGAGATGATTGAAAGGCGATGTGTGCTCCGATTTTAGCGTCGGTGTCAATGGGTAGTGCGGGTCCATGGTTTTCCAGGTGTGATCCTAGTGCTATTATTCCGATTTTGTGAACTTCGGGGTTTCTTATTTTTCCGGCTCTTAATCTTAACTCTGCCATTTTAAATCACTTATTAATTTATATTATAATTCAAAATTCCAGATATCATCACCAACATAGTGTTTGGTTTCAACTGCTTTACCGGAATCATTTTCAACCATTTCCTCTCCACTTATTAAACTGATTCCTATTGCTAATGGTTTTTTATGGGTTTCATCTATAATTAGTACAATATCGTCTTTATTAACATTTGCTGATGCATCAACTATTCCCGGACTCATTATATCAGCACCATTACTTACGAATTTAATAGCACCCATGTCTACGGTTACGGTTTTAGCATCTATTTCATTAGCAAGGGCTGCTTTTAGTGTGGGGAATGGTTTTTCATCTATGATGATAATGTAGGGTTCACCATCAACCAGGATAAATGAATGTGGTTCTGCTTCAAGTATTTCAACATTCTTTTTTCCTTGAAGTAAATTCCCGTATTCACCTAGTTCGGCTTGTATCTGTTTTATTTTCTTTTTTTTCAGGAAATTTCTTTTTTTAACTTTGATAACCATAATTATATATTTTTGTATTTTGAATAAATAAAAGTATTTATTATATTTTCATGTTGATTTCATCTCCAAATTCCACAATATTTATCACTGGGTTTTTTACTAGGTGTTTTGTTATTGTATGGGCGTTATTGTTTTTTAATTGTTTTATGGTATGGTTTATTGTATTGTATTCGGGTTTTGTGAATTTGGTGTGTGGTATGATGAGGGGATAGTATTTGTGTATTGTCCGGTTGTAGTATGCTTGTTTTTTCAAGTATAATTTTTTATCCATAATCAGTTCTTTTGTTATTTTCCTGAAGTGTTTTGGTTGTATGCCTTTTTTGGATTTAATATATGTTTCATTTGTTATTAAATCACCATATTGTTTGTAATGATTAAAATCTATTGAGTAGAGTATGCTGCATAACATGGTTTTGCCGAAATTCCGCCTATCACTGCATTGGAGTAATATGTAGAGGATTAGATTAATATATTTTTCTTTGTTGAATGTCATATGTTTAGTGTTTTTCTATTTTAATTATATTAGCCGGTTGTGGGAGAGCATTTGATAATGTTGTTGTTATATTTTTTTTGTTTATAATAATCATCCTATTTTTTCATGAAATTTAGTGAAATTAAGGTAACATTTATATAGTAGGTTAGTTATAATTATTAGTATTAGTTTTAATTAGGTTTTGTACTTTATATTCTTAACTTGATTATGTTATGTCTAATAAAAAAAATATTAATATTATAAAGGTGATTAATAATGAGCGGACAAAATGTTCAAAGACCACTTGACGCATTAGGAAAATCTGTGGATTCTCCAGTTTTAATAAAACTTAAAGGAGATCGTGAATTTAGAGGTATACTTAAGAGCTTTGATTTACATATGAATTTAGTTCTTAATGATGCAGAAGAGTTACAAGACGGAGAAGTTACAAGAAGACTCGGTGTTGTGCTCATTAGAGGAGACAATATTGTTTATATTTCACCATAAATTATTATACTATTAATATATAATGATTTTTTCTTGTCATGATTTATATTTAAGGGAGGTGTATCAATGTCAAAGGGAACTCCATCAATGGGTAAGAAGAATAAAAAAACCCATATAAGATGTAGAAGATGTGGTAGAAACACTTATCACATTCGTAAAAAAGTTTGTGCTTCTTGTGGATTTGGTAAATCTAAAAAACTCAGAAGGTACAGCTGGCAGAATAAAAAACCAACTACTAGACAAAGGTTAGTGTAGGTTTTATTCTTTTCTCTTTTTTTTATAAATTTTTATATATTACTTTTTTTAAATAACATTATTATGTTTAATGGTTTTTCAGATAAGTTAACTTTAACTAAGTCTTTGTCTGGTGAGGTTATTGAGCTGGATCAGAGAAGGGTTAGGATTCGTGAGAATCAAAGTGGTTTGATGGCTTTAAGTTATATTGCTCCTATTTTTGATGTTATGGATTTGGAGAATTTTTTTGATTCTATGGATTCTTCGGGTAAGTTGGTGATGGATATTGGTGGGGCTGGTGGTTTTAATGTTAATTTCAGAGGTATTATTGATGGTAAGGCTAAGAATTTTTCCAAAAACCTTGACCATAAGATTATTCTTTTAGAACAGCCTCGTTGTTCTCGTCCTGGGGAGTATTTTCAGATTTAATGTATTGTTATAGTTCTCCTTCCAGTGCATCCCATAGTTGTGGTGCCCAGCCTTGTTTTCCATCTATTACCATGTCGAGTAGTCTTACTTCGTTGTTTTTGAATCTGAATAGTCTGTAGTCTTGTTGTGTTTTTTTACTGGTTCCTTCTTTGTTGCAGTCAAGGTATATTCCTTCGCTGTATTCTTCTTCGAAGTCTCCTGCTTTTACGAAGTCCCCTACTAGTGAGTATCCGTTTTTCACGGTTTTATCTAGTTCTGTTATTGTTTTTAACCATCCTCCGTGGAGTCTGAATTTTATGTCGGGGTCTATTTTTGTTATTTCTTTTTGCCAGTTGATTATCATTTTTTATCATTCCTTTTTTTTAGTTAATTTATATTATTGGGGGTAGTATATTTTCTGGTTTTTGTAAGAGCGTTTGAAAACTAACATTTATAACAAATGTTATATAATAATTATATATAACTCAAAAATCAAAACTATAAACATTACAAAAAAATAAAAAAACAGGCGTAAAAAATGGATATATACGAAAAATTTAACATAAAACCAAACAACAAACAACTATACAAAACAGCATTCACACACGCCTCATACGCAACACTACACAACCTAAACTACAACTACGAACGACTAGAATTCCTGGGAGACTCAATACTAAACCTAATCGTATCAGAATACCTCTACAAAAAATACCCTGAATACGAAGAAGGACCACTATCCAAAAAAAGATCAAACTTCGTATGCCAAAACGCACTAATACACTACTCACACAAACTAAACCTCCAACAATACCTCCAAGTAGCTGTAGAAGAATCAAACCTCACAAAAAACGAAATACTATCAATAACTGCAGACATATTTGAATCATTCACCGGAGCAATATTTCTTGACCAAGGCATTGAATTTACAAAAAAATTCATATCAAACACAATATTCAAATACATTGACGAAGATAAAATATTCTTTGAAGACTACAAATCACACATAAAAGAATACTGTGATGCAAACAACCTAAACATAGAATACAAAATACTAAAAGAATATGGTGTACCACACGACAAAACATTCATAATATCCTGCCTAATCAACAATAAAGAAATGGGCATTGGAAAAGGAAGAAATAAAAAAGATGCAGAACAAGCATCATCAAAACAAGCTTTATACAAATTAAAATCCTGGAGACAATAAATGAACAAAGAATCCGTCGGTATTGTAGAAACACAATACTATCACATAGATGAAGAAATCCAACTGGAAAGTGGAGAAATCCTAGAAAACGTAACCGTAGCATACGAAACATACGGTGAACTCAACAAAGAAAAAACCAACGCAATACTAATCTGTCACGCACTAACAGGAGACGCACACGCAGCAGGATGGCACAAAGGAGATAGAAAACCAGGATGGTGGGAAATAGTAATAGGTCCCGGAAAAGCACTGGACAGTGAAAAATACTTCATCATATGCTCAAACGTACTTGGAGGATGCAAAGGAACCACAGGCCCAAGCTCAATAAATCCAAAAACAAAAAAACCATACGGACTCAACTTCCCAGTAATCACAATATCCGACATGGTAAAAGTGCAAAAAAAACTAATAGACTCATTTAAAATCAAACAACTAAACGCAATAATCGGAGGATCAATGGGAGGAATGCAAGTACTCCAATGGCTTGTAAACTACCCTGACATGATGAAAAAAGCAATACCAATAGCAACAACAGCAAGCTCAAGCCCACAACAAATAGCATTCAACGACGTGGGAAGACAAGCAATATTTTCAGATCCAAACTGGAACAAAGGAAATTACTATGAAACCGGGAAAATCCCAGAAAACGGCCTGTCACTGGCAAGAATGATAGCACACATCACATACCTAAGCGACGAATCCATGGATATAAAATTCGGACGAGGACTGCAGGATAAAGAAGAAATAAGCTACGACTTCTCAGTAGACTTCCAAGTTGAAAGCTACCTCAAACACCAGGGAGAAACATTTGTAAAAAGATTCGACGCAAACAGCTACCTATTCATAACAAAAGCAGTCGACCTATTCGATCTTAGAATAAACGATTCATTAATAGACGGATTTAAAAACATCAAATCCAAAGTACATGTAATATCTGTAGACTCAGATTGGCTATACCCAACAGAACAAAGCACAGAAATAGTATCCTCACTAAACGCAAACGACATAGAAACATCATTCTCAGAACTCAAATCCAACTACGGACACGATGCATTCCTCCTGGAACAGGGACAGTTAAACTTCATATTATCAAAATTCCTGGCAGATAATATAGTTGAAGATATAATGACAAAAGAAGTAACAACAATACGTGAAACTGCAGATATTGAAGATGCAGCAAAAATAATGCTTGACAAACATGTAACACACATACCAGTTGTAACAGATGATTATAAATTAATAGGTATAGTGACAAGCTGGGATTTATCAAAATCAATTGCAACCAACTCCAACAAACTAAAAGACATCATGACAACCACAGTCAAATACGGAAGAGCACATGAAACAATAGAAGAAGTTGCACGTAAAATGCGTAAATTCGACATATCCTGCCTGCCTGTAGTGGATGAGGATATGGTAGTGTTAGGTTTAATCACAACCGATCAGATAAGTAACCTGCTCAGTTAAAAATGGATTGTTGGGGAGTTGAATAAGTATTTCAAAAACATCAAAATTCATTACAGGAGCTAAAAAAGCAATACCAATCACCCTAGGATACATTCCAATGGGCATAGGATATGCCGCAATAGCTATAAAAGCAGGTATGAACCCACTACAAACAATATCAATGTCTTTTCTGGTATATGCTGGTGCAGGTCAGATTATTGCAGCATCAATGCTTTTAAACGGTGCAACTGCAATTACAATAATTTTAACAAATTTTGTTGTTAATTTAAGATATTTTGTAATGTCCACTTGTGTTTTAAACAAGGTTAAAAATACAAATCTCCCATTGAATATTCTCTCAGCTCATGTTACTGTTGATGAATCATTTGCAATGTTTTCATTAAGTGATGATTATGATATATGGGTTTATCTCGGAATTGCAATAACTGCATGGTTAAGCTGGTGTTTTGGAGCGGGAATTGGTGTTATTGTTCTTGATTTACTCCCGGTAATAGTTACAAATAGTTTTAACATATCATTATATGCATTATTTGTAGCAATATTAACTCCTGCTGTTAAAAACAACAAGCAAATCGCAGTACTGGTTCTTGTAACTGCAGTTTTAAACATTATTTTATCTCAGATTCTGGGAAACTGGTCATTAATAATATCCACTCTTATCGGGGCTTTAATTGGAATGTATATTGTTGATGATGAATATTTAATTTCAGGAGACCTATAAAATTGAATTATATTGATTTTGTTATTCTTGGCTGTGCGGTTGTAACATTTATTCCAAGGTTAATACCTGCATTATGTATTGATAGATTGGATTTCTCACCTAAATTTGAGAAATTTTTAAATTTAATCCCTTACACGGCTCTTGCTGCTTTAATATGTCCTGGTGTTTTAACTGTTGATAATCAGTTATGGTATATTGGGTTGATTGGTGCTGTTGTGGCTGCTGGGTTGTCATGGAAGAGGGTTCCTTTAGGTGCTATTGTTATTTTAACTGTTGTTATTTTAATTGTGGTTTATTCTATTGTTGGTTTTTTTACAGTCTAAATTCATATTATGATTATTTATTATTCAATTTTTTATGGTAATGTGTAACTTTTCATATAGGTTTATGAACTGTTAATAATTAATGTTTAGTTTTTTTCCTATTCTAACTGATTTTGTTAATAATTAAATTTAAATATAATGAAATTATTATTATTAATTAGAAAAACATTATAGTTTTTCTTGTGGAAAGAATATAATATAATATAATATAATATAATATAATATAATATAATATAATATAATATAATATAATATAATATAATATAATATAATATGGTAAAAAGATAAAAAAATGATTACAAAAAATATACATATATTATTTTAAGAGATTGTTATTTGGTTTAAAAAGCTGATTAATAAAAATAAAATAATATACTAAAAAATAAATATTAAAATTAGATCTCCATTATTAACATGTTATGAATTATATTTTTTATTTTCCAAAGTCAGTTGAATTTTAAGTTAAAAATTTTGACGAAAATTCAAATATTAAAATGGACTGTTATCTGGTGAAAAAACTAAAACTGGATAATATTAATATTTGTTTTAAAATTCACTGGTTAATAGGAAAACTATCTTGTTTTTCTCATAATATTAGTTAATTAAACACGGATATCAGTATATCAGGGAAGTTATTGCCTTTTCTCATCGGGCAATACAATACTGATATCATTAATGATTAATAATTAACTTTATATATTATGACGAATAAAACAGAATAATGGAAAATATATAATTATATGTTTTCCGATTTTAGGAATAAAAAAAAGATTCATCTCTATTTAAATTTTATTCTTAAAAAAAACAGTTTTCATCGATACTAGACAGATGATTAATATATTTAACCTTTAAATTATTTATATACTCTTTCAAATATATAAACGGATTATTCTCTGGTTACAAAAAAAAAGACTGGGTAATATAAATATTTGAAAACTATAAGTAAGTATAAAGATTTAAATATCTTGTTCAATTCGTTTGAGCATGTTAATATAATTAACATGTAATATTAAAATTTTAAATAAAAAAATGTATTTTTCATTTTTTTATATGTTTAAATTCATATGACTTCCTAAAATTATTAAAAGACCTAGTTTATCTCATCATTAAACTAGGTCTTCTAAACACGTTAACAACTCTCTTTTTTTCAAATTATTATTTAAATTTCATTTAACTATTTTAAATTAACTATTTTTTTTTCAACTAATCTCTGATTTTAACTGAATATTTCATCATCATTTCTTTTTACATATTGAAGTAAATATTGTTTTAAACTTGTAAAATTTTAAACTAATAGCAATATTGCTTTTTTAGATAATAAAACTTTATATAAGATGAGTTTCATATCATTTAATGTCATTAATTTGGAATTTCCAATTTTTAGTTGGTTATTCGATGAATAGAATATATGTGAGAATAATATGAAAAATAAAAATATGCATCATTTAAATGATAAGACTCATAAATATTTGTCTTACGCTCAATCAAAAAGACAGCACCAATATCTGAATTTACCAGGGGAATTTAAACAGAGATATCCTCAGGAAATTGTTTTTAGAAACATGGATGGTGGGAGAATGGATGAGGTATATCAAACTGATGAAGGATGGGTCATTGATCTTGAAGAGGAAAGTGGTGAAATATCTCCTGACACATTGAAAAAATTCGCAAAATATGTAATCTTTCTAAGCTACCAGCACTACCCAAAAGAAGTATATCTTGGAGTCATATGTCACAAAAAACCAAAATCAGATTATGAATGCTACGAATACGCACCATCATGCTATATAAAAATACACTATCACTATTTCCCACAGGAAGAATTATGCAAAAAATATGAAAATGTTATTAATAAAGTAAAACAAAAACAAATATTAACAGACACTGAGGCAATGGATCTTGCATTCATATGCAAATTCATTTCCTCAAAAAAAGCACCAAAAGTCATAGAAACAATAACATACATATTTAAAGATGCAAAAATCCCTGATAAAAAATTAAAAATCGACATAGGAGCAATAATATGTGCCATGATATCAAAACGTATAACCTCACATAAAAAAATAAAAGAACTATTGGATGTGATTAATGTGAAAGAGATTGATGATGAAATGACAAAAATTGTATACGAAGAATTTGGAGACATTCTCAAACAAAAAGATGATGAAATTAAATCTAAGGATGATGAAATTAATTCATATAAGAGTAAAATAGAGCAGTTGAAAAAAATTGGGGATTTAAAATCTAATGATGCTCAAAAAATTATTCAATCTATGATTTTAATGTGAGTGTTAACTCATTTATTATCTTTTTAGTAAAAAAATGTTATAATCTCAATTCAACATGTTAACTAGTAACTATTGGATGTGATTGATGTGAAAGAGATTGATGATGAAATGACAAAAATTGTATACGAAGAATTTGGAGACATTCTCAAACAAAAAGATGATGAAATTAAATCTAAGGATGTTGCACTTAAATCTAAAGGATGATGAAATTAACTTATATAAGAGTAAAATAGAGCAGTTGAAAAAAATTGGAGATTTAAAATCTAATGATGCTCAAAAAATTATTCAATCTATGATTTCAATGTGAATGTTAACTCACTTCTTATCTTTTTATATTATTTAATAATTTAGTTAGTTGAATGGTTTTTTTCTATTTTTTTGTAATATTTTGTTTTCGTATATTTCAAAACGAAGTATACGGTAATGTTTAAAAGTACAAACACATAAAAATCCTATATATAATATTTCTTTTTACTATTAACACATTCTTTTTAATTTTAACATGGCATATTTGGTTTTCAAAAAACTTTTATACTTATGTTCATAAAATTATAATTTAGTGTTTTATGTAAAAAATAATTGTTTTAGAGATTGTTTGTTAAGTATAAAACATTATTTTATTAAAATTTTAAGAAAGGTGTTCAAAAAATATGAAATATAAAAAAAGCATAATTATACTAATTCTAATAATTTCATTATTCACCATAACCAGCACATATGCTAGTGATGTAAATGATACATCAATAGGATTAAATAATGAACATAACAATATGGAAACTGCAATAAATGATAAAAACATTTCAATAGATTATAATAATGAAAATAAATTAACTACCGGTAATATATGGTATGTTAATTCAACTTCACAAGATAATGAAGGAAGCTTAGAAAAACCATTTAAGAATTTAAAAGATGCACTTGCCCAGTGTAGTGATGGGGACACTATTATGATTGCATCTGGAAA
This sequence comes from Methanobrevibacter thaueri, assembly GCA_015062925.1. Lineage (GTDB taxonomy): Archaea > Methanobacteriota > Methanobacteria > Methanobacteriales > Methanobacteriaceae > Methanocatella > Methanocatella thaueri_C. The sequence continues at coordinate 4,125 of SUTL01000016.1, read as the reverse complement.
ATACATGGGAAACAATAATACTAATTTAACTATTAATCAGAATAATTTAATTCTTAAAAAATATGGTGATGGTGAAGTAATTTTTAATGGTAAAGATGAGAATAGGATTTTTAATATTAATTCAAATAGTATATTTATTGATGGATTAACCTTTATAAAAGGAAAATCAGAATATGGTGGAGCAATTTACTTTAACAATGATCTTGTAAACTCTCAAATTAATGCTACATTTAGAAATAATAATGCTATAAATGGTGGTGCAATTTATTTTAATGGAAATTTAAACAATGTTACATTAAATGGAATATTTAATAATAATTATGCAAATGCTAAATATATAGGTGGTGGAGCAAACTTTTTCAACGGAACTCTTAATAATGTTAACATATCTGGAATTTTTTCCAATAATGGAGCTTATAGTTTATATAGTGATGGTGGTGCAAATTACTTTGATAAGGAACTAACCAATGTTAATATATTGGCTGATTTCATCGCTAACTATGCAGACGGTGGAGGTGCTATGAATGAATTTAGAAAATCATTAACCAATATAACCTTGAAAGGTAATTATATAAACAATACTGGATTTTATACTGGAAATGAATTCATAGGATCTGTAACAAACATCACTATAACAGGATTTTTTTCAAATAATCGTGCAAGTAATGCTGGAGGTGTAAATTTATTTAAAAATAATGTAATTAATGCTTATATAAGTGGGAACTTCACCAATAATGTTGGTGTGGAAGGTGGAATAAATGATTTTCAGGATACTGCAGATAATATTACTATAACTGGAAACTTTATAAATAATATTGTAGATAACATGGGTGGTGCAAACTCCTTTGAAAAAACAGCGACCAATATTATTATAACAGGATACTTTGTAAATAATACTTCAGTTAAAGGTGGAAGTGCAAATGTATTCCACAGGGAGGTATATAATCTTACTTTATCCGGAAGTTATATTAACAATACTGTACATCAACAGTATCTTTTAACCTATGGGGGAGGAGCTGCAAACTATTTTGGAAATTCAATTATTAATGCTACTATAACCGGGGATTATATTAATAATAGTGCATTTGGTGATACTGATAAGGTTAATGGTGGTGTAAATTATTTTGCTGGAGAATATTTTAAAAATGTTACTATTTCAGGAAATTATATTAATAATTCAGCAACTGGTGCTGGTGGTGCAAACTGCTTTTTCAATGGTCTTAATAATGCTACTTTAACTGGATGTTACATTAATAATTCTGCTTATTGTGGTGGTGCAAACTCTTTTGAGGGACATATTTCATCTAATATCAATATTTTAGGTTTTTATATTAATAATTCAGCAGATGAAGATGGTGGTGTAAATCAATTTTATAGTGCTAATTTAGTAAATATTACTTTAAATGGTATTTTTATCAATAATCATGTTAAGAATAAAATGACCTATAGTGGTGGGGGAGCTAATTCATTTAATTATGAATTAAATAACAGTTTTATAAATGGGACATATATAAACAATACTGCATATCAAGGTGGTGCAAATTACTTTTGGTGTAAACTATTTAATTCAACAATATCTGGAAATTACGAAAATAACACAGCATGGAATGGTGGTGTAAACTACTTTGGTAAAATAATTAACAACACCAATGTAAGCGGAATTTATAAAAATAATCATGTAAGCAGTCATGGTGGAGCATTTTATATTTGTAAATTAGATGAAACTGCTATTTTATCAGGAATATTTATAGGAAATATTGCAGATAATAATGGAGGTGCAATTTATAATGAAAATAATAATCTTACTTTGAAAAATTCTCTTTTTATAAATAACACTGCTAATGGTACTGGTGGGGCAATCTATTCAACCGGTTTGAATCTTAAAGTTTATGATTGTAGTTTTTTCAATAACACTGCTGAAACTAATAATGTTATGATATTCACTAAATATAATTTAAATGCAGATTATAATTGGTTTGGAAATAATAAAACAAATTATAATAAAACATCACCTATAAATGCTAATTGCTGGTTATTTTTAGGTGCAGAAAAATCTAAATTAAGTTCAAATGAAATTGTCTTTAAATTATACTTATATAATTCCACTTCAGATAAAATCACTGAATATGATAATAATTCATTTAAAAATATTAATTTAACAATCACATCAAATGGTAAAGTTGACAAACACTTTGCAAAATTAGGAGAAACAATAAAATATAGTGCAATAAACACTGAAACCGGAAGTATAACTGCAACAATAGAAAATACAACATACACTATAGAATTTGATTTAAAAGCAGATCCTAACTTAACAGTCAACTCTCAAACACTAAACTATACTAACAACACAACAATAACTCTTAATTATAATAACACTGCCAATGGAACACTCAATATAACCTTAAAAGGAAAAAAATTCAATTATATATTCACAGATTTAAATTTAAATAAAATAATTTCATTAGGAAATATTAAACCTGATGAATATAATATTACAGTCATCTATTCAGGGAATGAAATCTTTTCAAGTATGGAGGCTAGTGGAAAATTAACCGTTAAAAAATTAGAAACCAACATGCAAATCACTGCTAGAAACATCACAGTCAATGATACTAATGGAATAATGTTTATCATCACATTACCTGAAAATGCAACAGGAAACATAACCATAAGCAATGGCGAAATAATAAACGTAATTAACGGTAAAAAAATAAATAACACACTAATTATCGAAATATTAAATAATGAATATTCAAGTGGTGAATACACATGGACATTCACATTTTCAGATGACATATATAATGATTCAAAAGCAAATGCCACTTCAAATATCTTAAAACTAAAATCAAAAATAACACCAACTAATGAAATTATAAATTTAATTGTTGGACAAACATCCACAGTTAACTATACAATAATACCTGACAATATTAATGAAGTAATATTTACAAGCAGCAATTCCAGCATAGTTAATGTTGACTCTGTAACTGGAGAAATAATTGCTAAACAAATAGGCAGTGCAAATATTACCATTTCATTTTCTGGAAATAAAGACTATGAAGGTGATGAAAAAACAATCCTTGTAAATGTATATGAAAACATTATTCCAAAACAAAACTTAACGCTAATTGCTAAATCCAATCCAATTGAAACTGGTGAAAATGCCACCATTATTGTCACTGGTTTTATAAAAGCAACAGGTAATGTCACAGCACGCATAGGTAATGGAATTTACATTACCACAATTAATAATGGAACTGCTACATTCATTATCCCAGGTATAATTCAAAATACTACAGCATATATCACATACTCAGGAGATGATAATTATAATAATGCATCAACAAATGCAGATATTATAATAACTTCCAAAAAACCAATCAATACAACTGTAAATATTAATATTACAAATATTGAATTAAATATTAATTCAAATACTACTATTGTTGTTACTACTAGTCCGGTTGTTTTGAATGTGACTTTTACTTCTAGTAATGAGTCTGTTGTGAAAGTTGATGAATTGGGTAATGTTTTTGCTGTTGGTGAGGGTAGTGCGATTATTACTGTTAGTGTTGGTGATGGTGTAATTTATGCTAAAAACTCTACTGAAGTGAAAATTACTGTGAATAAGGTTGAAACAAAACCTGCAGTTGTTAATGTTAATATTAGTAGTATGGAGTTAAATATTGGTTCTAATAGTACTATTGTTGTTACTACTAGTCCGGTTGTTTTGAATGTGACTTTTACTTCTAGTAATGAGTCTGTTGTGAAAGTTGATGATTTGGGTAATGTTTTTGCTGTTGGTGAGGGTAGTGCGATTATTACTGTTAGTGTTGGTGATGGTGTAATTTATGCTAAAAACTCTACTGAAATAGAAATTACAATAAATAAAATTAAAACAGAACTAACTGCAAGTCCAATTACTACCATATATAACATTAACAAAGATCTTGTAATTACTCTAAAAGATAATGCTAACAATCCTTTAACTAATGTTAGTGTAAGTGTTAATTTAAAGGGTGATAAAACATACATCACCGATAAAAATGGTCAAATTAAAATACCAACAATAAAATTAGATCCTCAAACTTACACAGCAACTTTAACTTATAATGGGGATGA
>SUTL01000015.1 GCA_015062925.1 Methanobrevibacter thaueri | reverse complement strand
TTTATCTGATGCAATTTTAAGTACAACCGGGAATTCCATTTCTTCTGCAAGACTTGCTGCTTCATCAGCACTAGTTGATAATTTAATAGGTGCTGCTGAAATTCCATAAGCTTCAGCTACTGCATAAGCTTCACTACCAAGTAAAGTATCTCTGCCGTCTGCTTTAACTTTATCAAATATTGCTTTTACAGCATCTTTATCAATATCTGTGATTTTGTCAATTACATCATCATAGGTTTTATCTTTTAATCTTGCGAATTTAACCATTGCTTCTAGTGCGGTTACTGCAGTTTCTGGGAATACGTAAGTTGGAACACCGTTTTCTCTTAAAACTTCATTTGCAGCTTCAAAGGATGGTCCTCCCATATTAACAACAAGGATTGGTTTGTTGAATTTCTTTTTCTCTTCTAAAATAGCATTTGCAATTCCATCTGGATCTGCTGATGCGGTTGGACAAACCATTACAATTAAGCTGTCTACATCTTCATATCCTAAAACAATTTCTAATGATTCTTTGTATCTGCTTACCGGTGCATCTCCTAATACATCAATAGGGTTTTTTGCACTTCCTTCATCAGTTACACATTCTTTGAGTTTTGCAGTTGTCTCTTCATCAAATTGTACGAGTTGGAGTCCTGCTTTTTCCATTGCATCAACGGTAAGTACTCCTCCTCCACCAGCATTTGTAATGATTGCTACTTTATCTCCTTTTGGAAGTGGTGCTTTTGAGAATGCTAATCCTAAATCAAATAGTTCTGCCATTGTTTCAACACGCATTATTCCGGATTGGTGGAATGCTGTGTCAAATGCAAGATCACTTCCTGCTAATGCTCCGGTATGTGAGGATGCAGCTTCTGCTCCTGCGGAACTTGAACCTGATTTAAGTACGATGATTGGTTTTTTATGTGCTGTTTCTCGCATGGTTCTTACAAAGTCATCATCGTCGGATATTGATTCAAGGTAACATATAATTACATTTGTTTCATCATCGTCAGCTAAATATTGCAGTAATTCAATTTCATTTACTCCGGCTTTATTTCCTAAACTGATTACTTTACTAAATCCGATTCCGGATATTACACTCCAGTCTATGATTGCTACCATCATTGCTCCACTTTGGGAGATGAATGCCATGTTTCCTGTTGGTGGCATCATTTGTGAGAATGATCCGTTTAGTGGTGTGTGTGAATCTGTTATTCCTAGACTGTTTGGTCCTATAATATTGATTCCGTATTCTTTTCCAAGGGAGGTTAATTCTGCTTCGAGTTTTGCTCCTTCTTCACCTACTTCTTTGAATCCGGCGGTAATTACTACCATATTTTCAATTCCCATTTCTCCACATTCTTTAACTGCAGTATTTACAAATGGGGATGGAATAGTTATGATTACTAAATCTACTTTTCCAGGTACGTCTTTTATATTTGCATAAGCTTGTTTTCCAAGTATTTCTCCGCCTTTTGGGTTTACAGGATATATTTCGCCTTCAAATCCATCGTTGATGAGATTGTTAACAATAATGTATCCTACTTTTCCTGGTGTATTGGATGCTCCAATAACTGCTACGGATTTAGGTTTAAACATGTTATTGAGGTTTATCATATTTTTTTCTCCTGTTTTGTTTCTAATCATTCTATAATGATAAATAATTAACAATTAGTATAATTTATATTTATAGTTATATTATTATTTAAATGTATATGTTTAAAAATTCTATTTAAAATCAAATTAATCAGATTTAATAACTATTCAATCAAAAAAATCATGCAATATTAAAGTTTATAATGTATGATAAGTATAATTATATATAAATAATAAAAAATTGATATTTTAAAAAATCAAAAAAATATCTAATTAGGAGATACTATGAGCTTAATTATTGCTTATGTTGGAAAAAAAGGATGTGTAATGGCAAGTGATAAAAGAAAAATAGGATATTTCGGTGATAAAGCAAATTTAGAAGAATTAGAAAAAGAATTATATCACGGAGATATCAACACTGATGAAGATTTCTTTGCAAAAGCCTCACAACTAGGTATTTCAATTAAAATAACAGACGATGCAAATAAAATAAAAGTAGTAGGAAATACAATAAGAGGAGAAGTAAGTACAAAAGGCACATTCGAAACAAGAAGAAGGCGTATCTACGGAACCACAAACGGATATCAAATAATAACTCTAAAAGGATCAGAAACCAAATCCCGTAATGCCGGCAAAAGCGGACTTATAATATTCGGAAATGAATATGCAAAAGAAATGGCACAAACATTAATAAAACGCAAATGGAAAGCATCATTAAGTTTAAGATACATGGGAGATATATTTGAAGAAATAGTAGCAGAAGTCGCTTCTAAAACACCAACAGTGGGAAATAAAATAGATGTGCTAATGCAACAACCAAAATTCAACGAATCAGAAGCACAAAAACATTTAAACATAACAATCGACAATGACATAAAAGTACTGATTAAATTCAGACAGGATTTAACAGAACAACTAGTTCAACAAAACCTATCAATAGACATGGCAAATAAAATCCTTGACAAAGGAGAAATAGGACAAGTCGTATCCATAGATGGGAACATGCTATTCGTCCAACTAAACGATAAAACACAAGCACTTGACGATAACTGGAAACAACTAGCAGCACCAGGACAAAATGTTTTAATGTTCACCGAAAGCGATAATGTAGAAATAGGAGATAAAGTAGTAATTGAAAACGAAGTTTTATGCCTTAAAAAAGATAAATCTTCACTTAAATGCGATATAATATTATGTTCATTATAAGAGGGAATTTCTAATGAAAATAACATTTTTAGGTAGTGGTGGAGGAAGATTTTCCGCCATAAGCCAACGAAGAATGACAGGAGGTTTCAGAATAGACAATCTGGGCGGTAAAAATTATCATGTAGACCCAGGTCCGGGAGCCCTTGTTAGAACATACCAATTCGGATTTGACCCACGTAATCTAAGTGGAGTTATAGTTTCCCATTCACATACAGATCATTATAATGATGCAGAAATCCTAATAGAAGCAATGACAAGAGGAATGACCAAAGGAATAGGGACTATTGTAGGTAGTGAAAGTGTTCTTGAAGGATATGAAAAATGGGGTCCATGCATTTCACAATATCATCAATCAAAACCTCAAAAAATAATATTAAAACCTAATAAATACAGTCAACTAAATAATCTTAAAATCAAAGGAACTGGAACAGAACATGGTGATCCAACAGGAGTTGGATTTCAAATAGACTACAGGGGATTTAAACTATCTTACACATCAGATACAACATATTTCGATGGATTAGCAGATTATCATGAAGGAGCAGATATATTAATTGCCAGTGTACTGAGACCTGGAAACAGATCAATTAACGGGCACATGTGTTCTAAAGATTTCATTAAACTGATAAATGAAGTAAAACCTCAAGTTGCAGTAATGACTCATTTAGGTTTAAAAATGATTTCAAGCAACCCGGTATCAGAAGCTAAAAAAATCTACAAAAAAACAGGAGTTAAAACAATTGCAGCATTTGACGGATTATCATTTAATGTAAACTACAATAACCCTAAACGATTCAGATTAATCTCACTTAAAGACACACAATCAATAATTCACAGTGTTGATCAGAAACTACATAAAAATGAAAGGAAAAATTCATACAATTTAGCATTCAAACATAAAGAATTTGATGAATTATCCATGGTAAAAAAAGAAAAATAAAAATCATTTTTCTAAATCAGATGGATGAATAAAACCTGAACGAATCATATGATCTGCAAGAACAATAGCAGTACTTGATTCAGCTACAACAGTAACTCTAGGACAAATACAAGGATCATGACGTCCTTTAATTTCTATTTTTTTATTTTCCATTTTCTCCAAATCAATTGAATCCTGACATTTTGAAATAGAAGGAGTAGGTTTAACGGCAATTCTAGATACAATAGGCATACCATTACTCATACCGCCAATAATTCCTCCAGAATTATTAGTTTTACTCATAACTTTATCGTCTTCAATTATATATTCATCATTTATTTGGGATGCTTTGTTATTAACAACATCAAATCCAAGACCTATTTCAACACCTTTAACAGCACCAATATTCATTAAAATCCTTGCAAGATCACCATCAAGTCTGCTGAAAACAGGTTCGCCAAGACCAGTTGGAACATTAACTGCAATAGTTTCAACAACACCACCAACAGAATCTCCTTCTTCTTTTACAGATAAAATTAAATCTTCCATTTCTCTAGCAGCATCAATATCTCCGCAGCGAATAGGATTTTTCTCAACATTTTCTTTAATAGTATTAAAATCCTGTTTTTCAGCTTTAACATCACCAATTTGAACAACATGGGAAATAATTTCAATATTCTGTGTTTTAAGGAGTTTTTTTGCTATTGCTCCACCAATAACATGGCCAATAGTTACTCTACCACTGCCTCTACCCCCACCATTATAATCATAATTATTATACTTCATCATCCAAGCATAATCTCCATGGGATGGGCGTGGAGTATTTTTAAACATGGAATAATCTTTTGATTTCTGATTTTTATTAAAAACAATCCCTGTAATTGGTGTTCCATCAGTTTTACCATTAAAAATTCCAGAAAGAATTTGAACTTCATCAGCTTCTTTTCTAGGAGTAGTAACTTTACTGGTTCCTGGTTTTCTTTTATCAAGTTCTTTTTGAATGTCTTCTGCTGTTAATTTAAGATTTGCAGGACACCCATCAACAACAGCACCTAATGCTTTTCCATGACTTGATCCAAATGTGGTTATTTGAAATTTTTCTCCTATTGAATTTGACATTTTATAATCCTCTTTAAAAATCTAAATTTAATATATATTGTTTAATATTTTTATATTTTTTATATATTGGATTTGAAAAAATATTTTTTCGGGTAATAATTTTTGGATGAATAATTATATTATATAATGGAATATAAACTTATTAATTAAGTGATTTGTTATGCAATTTCCAACTACAAGAATGAGAAGACTTAGAAAAAATGCTAAAATTAGAGATATTGTTCGTGAAACTAAACTTCAAAAAGAAGATTTAATATATCCAATTTATTTCAAAGAAGAACTTACTGGAATGGAAAAAGAGGAAATTTCTTCACTTCCCGGAGAATACAGATATTCTTTAGATAGTGGTGTTGAATTTGCAAAGGAATTGGAACAGCATGGTTTAAAATCAATTATTGTTTTTGGAATACCTGAAGAAGAGAGTAAGGATGAAATTGCAACTCCGGATTATTCTTCAACTGGTATTGTTCAAAAAGCAATTAGAAGACTTAAAAAAGAAACTGATCTTGTTGTTATTAGTGATGTTTGTTTGTGTCAGTATACTTCACATGGTCATTGTGGTATGATTAGTGAAAATCCGGATACTGATGATGGTATTGAAATATTGAATGATGAATCTTTACCTTATATTGTTAAAGTTGCTTTGTCTCATGCTGAAGCTGGTGCTGATATTGTTGCACCTTCTGATATGATGGATGGTAGGGTTAAAGCTATTCGTGAGGGTTTGGATGAAAACGGATTTTTTAATGTGATGATTATGTCATATTCTGCTAAATATGCTTCTGCATTTTATGAGCCGTTTAGGGTTGCGGCTTGTTCGTCTCCTCATTTGGGTGATAGGAAATCTTATCAGATGGATCCTGGTAATGTGGTTGAGGCGATTCGTGAGTGTGAATTGGATGTTATTGAGGGTTGTGATTTTTTAATGGTTAAACCTGCACTTCCTTATTTGGATGTTGTTCGTTTGGTTAGGGATGAGTTTTCTTTGCCTTTGGTTGCTTATAATGTTAGTGGCGAGTATGCTATGATTATGGCTGCTATTGATAAGGGTTTTTTAACTGAACGGGCTATTTTAGAGTCTTTACTTTCTATTAAGCGTGCTGGTGCTGATTTAATTATTACTAATTTTGCTCCGTATTTACTTTTAAATGAGATGATTTAAAATGGATGCTTTTGAAATTGCTAAATTAGCTCAAATTGCTTCTGCTCTTGAGGTTAGTGGATATCCAAAACCTGGTAATGTTCATAGGACTCGTGATTATGATGATATGGTTTTTGAGGATTTTATCATTAGTGGTATTGTGATTGGAGATACTATTCGTGAGGCTTGTATGGATGTGGATTGTGATAATCCTAGGTTGGGTAAGTTTATTCTTGAGGCTGTTAGGGAAACTGACCGGTGGATTAAGAACAATACTAATTTGGGTATTGTTATGATGATTACTCCTATTGCTGTTGCTGCTTCTATTAGTGATTCTTTTGATGATGTTCGTGAGAATATTAAGTTGGTGATGGCTAATACATGTGTTGATGATGCATGTGATTTGTATGATGCTATTAATATTGCTGATGCTGGTGGTATGGGTAATCAGGATGAGTATGATGTGTCCAGTGACAGTGCTAAGGAGGAGTTGAGGAGTAATAATCAGACTATGTTTGACGTTTTAAAGATTTCTGCTCCTTGGGATATGTTGGCTCGTGAAATGACTTCTGATATGCCTGCTGTTTTTGAGATTGGCTTTCCTACTTATAATGAGTTGGTTGGGGAGAAGTCTTTTAATGAGGCTTGTGTTTTAACTTTTTTAACTATTTTGTCTCATGTTCCTGATACTTTGATTTCAAGGAAATATGATTCTGATGAGGCTTTGAAGGTGTCTTTGATGGCTAGGGATTTGCTTAAGCTTAGGGATAGTGCTGATTTTGTTGATGCTCTTGGTGATTTTGATGATTTTTTATTTAAGAATAAGTTGAATCCGGGCACTACTGCTGATTTGACTGCGGCATCTATTTTTGTTAGTTTGTTGAAGGATAATTTTTAATAATTCTTTTTTTTATTTCTTTTTTTGTTTTTTGGTTATAATTCATTTTTTTCAATTATACTTGTTTTATTTTAAAGTTTTTTGTAGTAATTAACTGTATAATTTTCAGTTATTGGATTTGAATACAGTTTATTTTTCAATGGTTCATTTTGTATGACTGTATAGTAAGGTTTATATATTATTAGTTATGAATATATTTTTGGCTTAACTTTAATTTTTATAAAATATAATTGATTTTGGTTAAGTCGAAAATTAACGAGGTAACTATAAAATGTTTAAATTTGATAAAGAACAAGAAGTTTTTGACTTCGCAGGAGTCAAAATGGGTGGACAGCCAGGAGAATATCCTACAGTACTAGCAGGAACTATTTTCTATGGTGGACACAATATTCTTAATGATGAATTAACAGGAGATTTCGATAAAGCAAGAGCTGAACAACTCATCAACGACATGGCATCAATCTCCGACATAACTGGTAATCCATATATTGTACAAGTATTTGGACAAACCGAAGAAGCACTACCAAAATACATAGAATATGTAGGAGAAATATGTGATGCTCCATTTCTTATAGATTCAACATCAGGTGATGCAAGAGTCGCTGGTGCACAGTACGCTGATGAAACTGGTTTGACAGAAAGAGCAATCTACAATTCAATTAACATGGCTGCAGATAAATCAGAATTAGATGCACTCGCAGAAACAGACATTTCCGCCTCAATCATCCTAGGATTCAATCCAATGAATGCTACAGTAGAAGGAAAAATGAACATGTGGGAAAACGGAGATGACGGCGCATACGAAAAAGGATTACTTGAAGTAGCAGCCGAATGTGGTGTGGACAAATTCATGATGGATACAGCAGTAACTCCGCTCGGTCAAGGTGCAGGTATTGCAGCAAGAACCTCATTTGCAGAAAAAGCAAAATGGGGATACCCAGTAGGATCAGGTATTCACAACGTTCCATCAGCATGGGACTGGTTAAGAGAATACAAAAAAGCAGGAAACAAAACTGCATTCACAGTTTGTGATATTGGAGCAAACATTGTGCAAGTTATGTGTGCAGGAGACTTCGTACTCTTCGGACCTATTGAAAACGCAGACATAGCATTCCCAGCAGTCGCTCAAACAGACATGTTCATCTCTGAAGCTGCAAAACCTTTAGGAACCGAACCTGTTGATTATCACCCAATGAATAATTTGTTATAAAAAAATTTTATCAAAAAAATTTATTCATTTATCAAAGACCTCAATGACATTTGTTCTATAAAATATCATTAAAGATGATATTAATATAACAAATCTAAACATTAATCCAAAAATACCGAATCAGCACTGGATTATAACAAATCCAGTGCTTTAAATTAAAAATCATCAATATGATATTGTGCACAGTCGCACTTAAACAAATTATATCAAAATATATCACCAAATATTAAATTCACACCAATAATAAAAATAAAGGATGTGAAAAAATGAATAATAAACCATCACAATATAGAAAAACAACCAACCAAACCAAAACCACTCTACAAAATACCTCTCCACAAACAAATAAAACAGATATCCATAATCAGAATAATACAAATAACTACCTGGAGAATATTAATTTCTTATTTGAAAAAGGAAAACATTTACTGGATAAATTTGATTCTGAACAATCAATCAAATACTTTGATAAATGTTTAGAAATCAACCCTCAATTGGCATTTGTTTGGATGTATAAATCAATAGCATTAAGCGATATTGGCCATGACATAGAATCTGATAAATGCTTTAAAACAGCAATTAAATTAGATTCAAATACAATAACTGTTTTTGATGATGTTCTGGTAATTGATGAATAACAAAAATCTTTATAACTTACTTAAAACAAATATAACTATATTATTAATCTTATAGTATGGTGTTTAAATGAGTGAGGATATTAAAAAAACCATTAGTGAATTACATATATATGAAAAAAAACTTTTAAAAGAACTGGAATCAAATCCAAAAGCAACTCCGGAAGATATAGCTAATAATACCGGAATGGATATTAAATCCGTAATGAGTGCAGCAGGTTCACTTGCAGCTAAATCAATTATTGAAGTTGATAAAAAAGTTGAAGAAACATACTCCCTAACTGAAAGCGGACTTAAATATGCAGAAGAAGGTCTTCCAGAACGTAAAATACTTGATGTTTTAATTGATAAAAATCAAATCAACATGAAAGACCTTGCTGATGAAGCAGGAATCGACAAACAAGAAACCGGTATTGCTATTGGATGGTTACGTCGTAAAAACTGGGCACAAATCGATAAAGGTGTAGTTAACATCACAGATTTCGGTAAAGATTTCGCATCAAAAATAGATGTTGATGAAAAAGTTTTAGATTATCTTAAATCCAATGCAGATGGAGTTAAATTATTCACTGATGATTTAGTAGATGGATTTAAAAAATTAACTGGTAGAAAAAACATATTAAATGTTGAAAAAGAAACCTCACACTCTTTTAAACTCCTACCAAAAGGTAAAGCTATACTTGAACACGGTTTCACAATAAAACAACAAGCAACACAACTAACACACGAACACTTAAAAGATGGAGAATGGAAACATCTAGAATACCGTCCATATGATATTCAAGCAGAATCCCCAATAAAATTCGCAGGTAAAAAACATCCGCTAAGAATAATCATTGATGAAATAAGAGAAATCTTTTTAAACATGGGATTTTCAGAAGACAATGGGGAATTTGTAGAATCAGCATTCTGGAACTTTGATTCACTATTCCAACCACAAGACCATGCAGCACGTGAAATGCAAGATACATTCTATCTTAAAAACCCATTAACCTGTGACTTACCAGATGATGCACTTGTAAAATTAACTGCTGAAACACATGAAACCGGTGCAGACACAGGTTCAATTGGATGGCAATATGACTGGAGTGAAGATATAGCACGTCAAAGTGTTTTAAGAACCCACACTACTGGAATATCAACAAAACACTTATATGAACATGAACCTCCAATTAAAATGTTTTCCGTTGGAAGAGTATTTAGAAGAGAAACATTTGATTATAAACATTTACCTGAATTCCACCAAGTAGAAGGATTAGTTTGTGATGAAGGAATCAGCTATCAAAACCTCCTTGGAACATTAAAAGAATTCTATAAAAAATTAGGTTTTGAAGTAAGATTCAGACCAGCTTACTTCCCATACACATACTTATCCACTGAAACAGAAATTTATTTGGAAGAAAAAGAAAGCTGGATAGAACTTGGAGGAGCAGGAATGTTCAGACCTGAAGTTCTAAAACCATTAGGTATAAATCAACCGGCACTTGCTTTTGGTTTGGGAATTGAAAGACTTGCAATGATAAGGTATGATGTTGAAGACATTCGTATGCTTTATAAAAGTGACATTAAATGGTTACGGGAATTACCTACAGTTAATGGAGTTAAATTATAATGTCAATAAAACTAGTTTCATGGAATGTTAATGGAATTAGAGCAGTTTCAAAAAAAGAGGAATTCTGGAACTGGTTTGATAATACTGATGCGGATATTATAAATTTTCAAGAAGTAAGAGCATCACATGATAAAATTCCAAAGAAATTAGTTGATGTTAATGGTTTTCATCAGTATTTTAATGAAGCTGAAAAGAAAGGTTATAGTGGTGTTGGAACCTACTCTAAAATAGAACCTGTTGAAATTGTTAAAGGTTTAGGTGTTGAGGAGCTTGATTTTGAAGGTAGGGTTTTAAGAATCAAGTATCCTGATTTTTATTTATATAATATTTATTTTCCTAATAGTGGTATGAATGCTAAAAGACTTGATTTTAAAGTTGATTTCTGCAATGCTCTGCTTGATCAGTTAGTGGAACTTAAAAATCAGGGGGAGAATTTAGTTATCACTGGGGATTATAATATTGCTCATCATCCTATTGATGTTTATAATCCAAAAAACTGTGAGGGTAAATCAGGTTATCTTCCAGAGGAACGTGCATGGTTGGATGAATTGGAAAAAGAAGGTTTCATTGATACTTTCAGATTATTTGATGATGGTGAGGATAATTTTACCTGGTGGAGTTATAGGACTCGTGCACGTGAAAGAAATGCTGGTTGGAGACTTGATTATTTCTATGTTAATGAGGAAATAAAAAATAAGGTGAAATCTGCAGAGATTTTATCTGATATTTATGGTTCAGATCACTGTCCTGTTACTTTGGAACTTGATTTTTAATATTATTAGAGGATGGTGTTTACATCACCAATATTATCCATAATGGTAATATCTAATTTTTCCTGTTTTATATAATCTCTGTCTTCTTCAGTTATATCTGAGTTTACAAGTATGGCACTCATTCCTGCATTAACTGCACCTAGGGCATCTGCTTTGAATTTATTACCTATCATCACTGATTTTTCTGGGTTTCCTTTCATTTTTCTTAGTGCAACATCATATATTAATCTGTTTGGTTTTTCTTTACCCACTTCTTCTGAGGTTATTACTGCATCGAAAAATGAATGGATATTAAGTCTTACAAGTTTTTCCCATTGTTTTATTGTAATTCCATTTGATATTACTGCTAATCTGTATCCTTGACTTTTAAGATAGATTAGTGTGTCTAGTGTTTCTGGGAATGGTCTTAATAATGCCATTTTAACATTGTGGTAGGTTATCATTCCTAGTGCTACAAGCATAGGGTCTTCATGGCCGAGTACTACTTGTGTCAGTACATTGAAATGTTTACCGTAATTTGATCCTTTTTCACGTATGATGGTTTTAAGAACACCATATGCTTCATCTTTATCAAGTGGTAATCCATTATCCACCATTAATCCTATTGCTGCTTTTCTTGCTGTTTCAGCAAAATCTGAAGTATCAAGTAAAGTGCCATCTATATCAAAAAAGACAACACGATCATCATCATTTTGAATCATATAATTATATAATATATATTTTAAAATTATTTAAATATTTAGAAAAATGCATCAAGACTTTGTTGAACTTCACCGGCTGCCATGTCTTTTAAGTCTTTTTTTGTATATCCAAATGAATACATTATTCTTTCAACAGCAGGTATTAACTGATTATTAATATAATAATCTTTATCATAGTCATATTTTTCACTATACTCATAGGGAATAGCTCTTTGACTAATTGATCCTTTTCCTTTAACTATAATGTATTGTATAATTGTTCCTCTTGTAACTTTAATACCATGCTCTTCTATTTTTTGTGCAGCAACAACATGAGGTCCTATCTGTTTGTATTGGTTTAGCGGTTTGGTTATTTGTGTGTGAATAATAAGGTCTTTTTTATCAACTTCTCCTTTTTTTATTTTTTTAAGGACTTTTTTAACTTCACTAATAGCTTTATCTGAATCTCCTTCTTTTAAAATAGCCATTAAAACAGATTCTTGTGTTTGTTTCACTATTGGCGCCCAATCTCTTCTAACTAATTCAAGTCCTTTTGCTATAATTTCTCCATCTTCAATTACAGCATATCTTTTTTTACTTACAAAAAATCCTCTTCTGTAAAATCCTTCATATTCCAATTCCATACTTTCGGGTAAAGTTGAATTAAGATATTTTAAGAATTCATGAGCTTGTGCTTTAATTTCAGCTTCAAGTTCTAATTGTTCTTTAGTTTCACTAACCAATTCAAACACCATTTTAAATTTATATCTTTTTTACTTTTAATAGTTAACTCAAATCAATTTTCCAGATTAATTTCAATAGTATTGTCTTAAAACAATTTAATTTAGGTTAAAAAAACTAACAGTTACTTTTCAAATGCTCTTGGACTTTATTAATATAGTATTAATACATATAGTTAATATGAGGTTTGATAAAAATGAAAAAAACATTAATATCAAGTTATAATGAAATAAACGATACCTTCATAGGTATAATAGATGGTGAAAAAGGATACTGTGCAGATTATGGAATTTCACAAGGAATATACCTTGGAATAAACAACTCAAACTACCCAACAGCAGTTATTGTTCCACAAGCTTCAGAAGTTTTAAACACATCAAAAGAAACCCTTGAAAATCCAAATGTTAAAATCAACATTAACTGTGATGATATTTACATATACTTTGACATGTGCATTGAAAACACTAAAATCTGCTCAATCAAATGTAAAAACAACTTTGGAATTCCAAAAATGGAATGTTTAATAGATAGTAACATTTAATTGTTACTATCCACTAAATTATTAAATAATAAATAAAAACAATTTATGGAGAATAATTACATGAAAAACCCTGAAATAAACATTAACTCTGCTGATGAAATAGTTATAGTTGTCCCACCAGAAGCATTTAAAGATGGAGAACTGGAAATAGATTTGGATGAGCTGGGTATAGATATTGAATCTCTTGACGATGATGTTAATATTGTCATCCAAGTAGAGGGTGCTGATGAAATCGAAGATATGATAATCGATGATGATGAAGATATTGAATCTTTTGACGAACCAAACGAATGGTATTTTGATGATGACCCATACGGTGTCGTTTATTATGAATTCCCCGAAGAAGATTAAAATGACAAAAGAAATCCCATATTACACACTAGATGAAAACGGAAACACACAAACAACATCCTCAAACAAAGAAGCATACATTGATGATGAAGATTTAAAAGAATTATTACTTCAACTATTAGGAGATGATGTTTCAAACGAAGAAATACAAGAAATACTTGATGCAGCATCAAATAAAGATTTAAGTGAAGAAGAATTCGACAAATTAGTTGACAATTTCATTTTAAAAAATAAAAAATAAAATCCTCTATTTTTCCCCATAAAAAACTAACCTTTATATATAATGATAATGAAATATTTAATTATCATTACTCTTTAAGGCTCTTTTTTTGCTCTCAAAAATTAAACTGTAACAAATCATAATCTTGCAAAAAATACAGTTTAATTGAAAAAGAGGCTTTAAGACAGCGATTATTAATTTTAATTATACAAAATTCATTAAAAGAAAAAAATTCAGGTGAAGATAATGGCAATTTCTCAAGGAAAATCAACAAGAAGTCCATCTGGTGCAAGGAATGTTTCAAACCGTGGAAAAAGAAAATCCGAATTAGGAAGAGATCCAGCAGAAACCAGATTAGATGAAAAAAAATTAAGAAAAATCAGAACTCGTGGCGGAAACGAAAAACTCAGATTAGCTACCGGTAACACAATAAACGTCACAGACTCCAACGGTAAAACCCAAGTAGTCGATATTCTTGGAGTAGTAGAAAACACCGCAAACCCAAACTATGTTAGAAGAAACATCATCACAAAAGGTGCTATTGTAGAAACCCCTGAAGGTAATGCAAAAGTAACCTCAAGACCAGGTCAAGACGGTGTTATAAACGGAATTTTAATTTAAAAAAAATTCCAAAATTTCACTTTTTTTTATCCATTTTTTCAATTAAAATATAATTATCCATCAATCCAATACTATTCAATCTAATTTTTTTCAATAGTTTATTTTAACTGGTTAATATAAAATTAACTGTATTATACTGTTTTATTCTATATTTAAACAGTTTAAGTTTAATAAGGTCAATTTATATACTTGTTTTAACAAACATTATCATTAGTTATATTTATAATATATTAGGAGATAAAATGTCTGAAGATAAAATTAGTATGAATCATGGTGCTGGTGGAGAAGTAATGGCTAATTTAATTTCCAGCACTATTTTAGATAATATCACTAAAAAAAGTGTTAATGGTGGTATTAGTTTAGATGACTTGGATGATGGAGCATCTATTCCTTTAGGAGATTATGAAATTATTTTAACTACTGATGGTCACACTATTGACCCGTTATTTTTCCCTGGTGGAGATATTGGGCGGATTTCAGCTGCAGGAACAATTAATGATGTTTCTGTTATGGGTGCTAAACCATTAGCTATTTCTAATGCAATTATTATGCAGGAAGGTTTTCCGATTGAAGATTTGGATAAAATCATCAAATCTTTAAATGAAACTTGTGAAGAAGTTGATGTTGCTGTTATTACAGGAGATACTAAAGTAATGCCTCAGGATAAAATTGATGGTATTGTTATGGTGACAACTGGTATTGGAATAGCTAAAAAGGGCAGTGTTGTTCGTGATTCCGGTCTTGAAGTTGGTGATAAAATCATTGTCACAGGAAGCTTAGGTGATCATGGAATGAGTTTAATGTCCTTTAGGGAAGGTTTTGGTTTTGAAACTGATTTAAAATCTGATGTTGCTCCTATGTGGAATATTATCAGTAAAGCTTTGGATATTGGTGGTGTTACAGCTATGAAAGACCCTACTCGTGGGGGATTTGCTAATGCGATTAATGAAATGGCATCTAAAGCAGGTGTGGGTATTGTTCTTGAACAGGAGTCTATCCCTATTAAAGAAGAAGTTCATGCTGTTTCTGAAATGTTAGGTATTGATCCGTTTGAAGTTGCTAATGAGGGTAAAGTTGTAATGGGTGTTAAAGCAGATAAGGCTGATGAGATTCTTGAAGCTATTAAAAATGAAAAATATGGTGAAAATGCAGCGATAATTGGTGAAGTTGTTGAAGGGGATTATGTTGTTGTTAACACTCCAATTGGTGGAGAAAGAATTCTTGAAGCACCAATAGCTGATCCTGTTCCTAGAGTTTGTTAAAAAAAGTAAAGGTGATATTATGGCAAGTATATTTTCAAAAAGAATTATAGCATATCTTCTTGATTTTTTCGTTTTATCAATGTTTATGTGGTTGGTATCTTACGGTTTATCTTTAATTATTAAACCTGTTGATTCATATAGTGCTTATCAGTTTTTACCTTATATTGTGCCTGTTTTTATTTATCTTTATTTCATTTTATGTGAAAAATTAATTGGTGCTACTGTAGGTAAATCTTTAATGTATCTTAAAGTTCAATCTTTTAATGGAGCGAATATTTCATGGTTACAGTCTATTGTGCGTAATGTAACTAAAATATTATGGTTCCCTATTATTTTTGATTGGCTTATTGGAAAATTTATTGGTACTGATAGGTTATTCAGTTATATTACAAGAACTATTGTTGTTAGAGATAAATAAAATTTAGATTATTATGATTAAAAAGGTTCAAGTTCTCTGGTATTTAAACAAGGATGATTTGGAGAATTATTGTATTGATTTTAAGGAGTATAAATCACATAAACTGGAAGGTTATGAGATTGTTGATGTTGATGAGGATTTGATTTATGATTTATGTGATAGGGATCCGGATAGATTAGAGCCTTTAGGTTATTTTAAAAACCAGAAGGAAATTGAGAATTATTTATCTGATACTATTACTAATAATGAATTGAATCTTGAAATTGGTTCTCCTGAGCTTAATAGTAAAATCCAATCTGCTATTGATTCTGTTGAGTTTACTGGTGAGGATTATTATATTTCTATTGGTAATGGTATTGGATGTGAAGGCAATATTGTTGCAAGTTGGTTTGATTCTCTTAGAAAGGAGTATAATAGTTCTTCTAAGGGCAATATCTGGGTTTTAACTGTTACTGGTTATGATCCTTATGAATTAGCATTAACTGGTAGGACTTTGTCTTATGTTCTTGCTGATATTTTAAATGTTAATGAGGTTTCACTTGATAATTTGATTCCGAATAAAGGACATATTAGTGTTGAAGAGTGGAATGAGATTTTAGATAAGGTGTATAAGAAGAACAAAATCTATTTAGGTTTAAATAGGGTTGTTTAATTACACTTCTCCTTTTTTAAATTCACTTGGTGTGAAATAGGATATATTGGCCAGATTATTTTTTAACAGTTCTTTGTTAATGTCCAGTGTATCTGTGTATACTATGGCTAGTGTACGATTATATTGGTCTTTTGGGTTTTTATCATCAATATTTAGGTAAACTGTTTTTCCAAGGCATTTGTCCTGAACATAGTTTTTTGATTGTGTTAATTGTGGTTCTTGTGTTGGTGTTTTGATTTGTGTTAATTGTACTCGTCCGATTCCGTAGACGTGTATTGTGTTTGCATCTATTACTTTGATGCATTTTCCGGTTTTTTCATATGTGATGTTTTTATTGTTTATTGTTAATGTGCCGGTTTGGTTTTCGGAGGTGTTGGTGTCTTGTAGGAGGGTGTTTGTTATTGTTAGTATTGTGGTTATTAGGAATATTATTAATAATATTGTTGATATTGTTTTTTTATTCATTTTAATCATTTCATTGTTTTTGATATAGTATTATATTTGATATATGATGTGTATTCTATTTATAATTTTTCAATTATTCAAAGTATATGTTAAGGAAATTAATTCTACATTCATTTATTTGCATAGTATTTATTAAATAATATCTTTTACTTTTACCTACATCCCATATTCTTTAATTATAATTCATGCTCCGAATAAGTATATATCAGTGAAAAATATAAATAATAATTATATGCATTACACAAATCCAAAAACTATACTATCACCAAAAAACGGAATGAACATATACCGAGGATGCACTCACGGCTGCATATACTGCGACTCACGAAGCACAATATATAACATGAACCATCCATTTGAAGACATAGAAATCAAACAAAACTCCCTTGAACTATTAAAAAAAGAACTAATAAAAAGACCTCCTGCAATGATAGGATGCGGATCAATGAGCGACCCATACATCCCCCTTGAAAAAAAATTAAAATACACAAGATCAGCATTAAAATTAATCAACAGGTACGGATTCGGATTCACATGCATCACAAAATCAGACCTGATACTAAGAGACCTTGATTTACTTAAAAAAATAAACAATAAAACAAAAACCGTCATTCAAATCACAATAACAACATTTGATGATGAACTATCAAAAATCATCGAACCCAATGTATCACCAACTTCAAAACGAATCGAAGTATTAAACAAACTAAACAAAGCCAACATCCCAACAATAGTATGGTTATCCCCAATACTACCATACATCAACGACACAGAAAACAACATCAAAAACATCCTCGAAACATGCATTAAAACAAATGTTCATGGAATACTATGCTTTGGAATGGGAGTTACCCTAAGAAAAGGTAATAGAGAATACTTTTATGAAAAATTAGACCAGCATTTCCCAGGATTAAAAGAAAAATACATGGAAAAATATAAAAACAACTATATTCTCACAAGCCCCAAAAACAATCAATTAATGGAAATTTTCAAAAAAACAACCACGCAACATAATATTTTAAACAATCATAATGAAATTTTCAAATATCTAAATGAATTTCCACAAAAATCAGTTCAAACAAGCCTAATATAAAAAATTAAATACTATTTTCAAATAATATAAAACATGATGAAATTCAATGAATTAAACATTTCAAATGAAGTTAAAAAAGCCATAAATGACATGGGATTCACACAACTAACACCAATTCAGAAAAAGACAATACCTAAAGCTTTAACCAATATTGATATTATTGGCCAAGCACAAACAGGATCAGGTAAAACACTTGCTTTTTTAATACCGATTCTTGAAAAAATATTCATCCCGGACAAATCACCACAGGCAATCATATTATGTCCAACAAGAGAATTATCAATTCAGGTTGCATCAGAAATATCCAAATTAGGAAATTATATTAAAAAACTGAAAATTCTACCAGTATATGGGGGTCAGCCTATTGGAAAACAATCCCGTGTTCTTAAAAAAGGAGTTCATATAATTGTTGGAACACCAGGTCGTGTAATTGACCATATTAACAGAGGCAATCTTGATTTAATTGGAGTGGAAAGTGTTGTGATTGATGAAGCAGATGAAATGTTGGAAATGGGTTTTAGAGAAGATATTGAAACCATACTTTCAAAAACCCCAAAACAAAGACAAACATTATTATTCTCAGCAACAATACCCTCAGAAATTAAACAAATTGCCAATAACTATCAGAAAAACCCGGAATTTATTAAAGTATCCGATAAAAAAATTAACATTCCAAAAATAACACAATATGCTTTTAAATGCAATATTAAAAATAAATTCGATAATTTAACCAGATTAATAAGTGCATATGATGTTAACATGGCTTTAATATTCTGCAATACTAAAAAAAGTGTTAATTATGTTGCTAAACACTTAAAAAAACTAGATTTTCCAGTTGATAGTCTTCATGGAGATATGAATCAAAAAAGTAGAGATAAAGTCATGAATAAATTTAAAAATGGAAACATTAACATTCTTGTTGCAAGTGATGTGGCTGCAAGGGGATTGGATATTGCAAATGTAGAAGTTATTATTAATTATGATGTTCCTCAAAACATAGATGATTACATTCACAGAAGTGGAAGAACTGCAAGAGCAGGTAAAACAGGATATGCATGTACATTAGTATCAAAAGATGAAATTTCAAGATTCAACAATATTAAAAAATCAAATAAGACAAAAATAACTGAAAAGGAGTTACCCACGAATCAGGAAATAAATTATATTAAAAACAAAAAAATTTTAAATAATGTTAAAACAATTATCCAAGAGGATGATTTAGGAGAATATATTGAAATAATTGAAAAAGAAAAAGAGTATAGTAGTTTGGAAATCGCAGCGGGGTTATTAAAGATTATTAGGGGAAATTAGAATATTATTTCCCACCATCAATAATATTAAATTTAATTTTTTCATGTTCAAGTTCGCGTGTGAATGCTTTACTCATATCTCCCACACAAATTGCAAGAACATTCAATCCTTTACGAGCAGCATTTGCAGTTGCTTGAGGAGCAGCGTATTCAATGTTGATTGGAATATCAAGGCTCATTGCAACAGCACGTGAAACAGTACCTGCAATTGCAACTTTATCGTATTTATTGCCGGTGTTTGTTCCGTTTTCATAGATTCTTCTGATTAATTCTAAATCGCAGGATTTAGTTCCTCCTTCTTTTATTGTTGGAACATTTATAACTGTAACTTCTCCAACTGTCATGTCGATGATTCCGGTTAGATTGGTTAGAGCTACATCCATATTTGCATTTGCACCTTCTAAAACAACTCCTGTTGCATTTTCTTCTTTTTTATGTGCATATAACACTCCATTATCCATGTATAATCCAACAATATCGTCTTTTTCAAGTTTTTCAGTGGCGATTGCTGGCCATATGGTTTTATAATGGTTCATGGTTTCCAGAACAGAATCAGTGTATTTTCTTAAGCTTATAGCATCTTTTTTTACTTTGTCTATTCCGGTTTGTGTTATTTTATATGGTGATCTGCCGTCTTTGGAGGTAATATATCCCAGTTCGATTAAAGTTTTTATATTTTCGGAAACAGCTTGTATTGTGATTCCTAATTTCTCAGCCAAATCTTTTTGTTTGAGGTGTGGGTCTTGTTTTGATATTTCACTTAGTATTTGGAAATGTGTTAGCGCACCTCGTTTTTTGAATGCTTTCATCATTTTCATTCCTCAATTTAAATTGAATTAATAGTATTTTTATCTTTAATAGTATATATACTAATTTGTTAACTTGCCATCAAGTTCACTATTAAATCGTTCAATGAAAACATCTTTTTTATCAATTGGTATATATGCACCACAAGCCATTGAATGTCCACCACCACTACCTCCAACTTCACCTGCAACACGACGCATAAGATTACCAAAATGAATTCCATCATAGGATAATAATCTAGAACATCTAAGAGAAATTTTCAAACCTTTATCATCAGTTTGTGTAAATCCTATAATTGGTTTTTTCCAATTACAATGTCCAAGAATCATTCCAGTTATAGTACCCACAATCTCAGGTTTAATCCCAGTTCCATCAAAATATTGTAAGTTTTCAAGTTCAATTATATTTGAATCTTCATTAGTTACCTGTTCAATAGATTGTGCAAGATTACGTCTGTGATCTCTACTAACACTCTCCAATTCATCAAGAGCAAATAAACGATCACCTTTCAAAACTTCCATAGCAATTTTCTCCTCATGATTCCTTCCACAAGCATTCATTGCAGTTGAAAATTCAGAAGCATCCCTTAAAAAACTATCTCTATCCTCTTTTAAAAAAGTATATGAATCACCAATAATTAATTTTGAAATATACTTCACATACCTGCCGGGGACCACTTTAGAAATCATCCCTGAAAGACGCTGATATAATTTAGCTTTTTCCTGCATAGTTAACTGATTTAAAGTTTTACGATTATTCTTCTCATCAATCCCTAATTCTTCAAGAATAGCCATACATTCAGTGGCATTATCAGTAATTGGAAGTTTAACATCATTAAAATAAGATAATGCAATAAACAAAGGCCTGGTATTCCTACCATAAATATTAATATCATTTTCCATAACTTCCAGATATCCATTATCAATTGCATCCTGCTGGATAATAGTATTCAATCCTTCAAAATGACCGCTATGAGTATTTTGCATATCTCCAATAGCAGATAAAACACCAATCCAACTTAAATCAGTATATCCATATTCCTTTGCAAGAAAATAACATAAACCTCCACCACAAACATAATAAGACCCGTCAATACCATGATGAAGAGGATTAATTTCCAAATAAGTATAATTTTTATCCTCACCATAATCAAGACTTCTTAAAGGCGGGTGATGATCCAATATAATAATCTTCTGACCATTTTTAGCATGAGTGTCGATTCGCTGACCTGAACCTAAATCTGAAAATATTGTAAGTTCATGATCCAGTTCCAAATCATCTAAAACATCTAAATTAACAAATTCAATTTCATGGTCTTTATCTTGTCTGTCCAGTATGGTTGATAGTATTGCACCTGAACAAATACCATCACAGTCAATATGTGAATACACTTTAATATCCTCACAAGAGGCGATGATTTCAACTGCTTTTTGATATTGTTCAGACATTAATTGTGGTATTTCCATAATAATCAGTTTCTTATTTCTTTAATCATTGAACTAACTTCACGTAAGAGTTCTAATTTTGTTTTATCCCATTCAACTAGTATTCTTCCAGATTTCTCATACCATCTTCCAGGATATGAAACTTCTTTTTGAATATTATATGATAATCCAAGTCTTTTAACAGCTCTTTCAATCTCTGAGAGAGTTGGGTCTTTAACAGAATCATCTTTTGAAATTTTCCTACCTTCAGAATGGGTTAAATTTTTATTAATATATTCGGGCCATATTGTAATCATTTTCAATCACTTTTCATCTATTTTTTTAAACAGTAATTCCATCATATCTGGTACTGTGTAAGTATCGGGGTAAATATGTTTAACATTATATTTTTCTAAAACACCTGCAGTTATAGGACCAATACAAACAGTTAATAAATTATCATTTAATAATTTTACAATTTTTTCATTATCATCAGCTATTTTAAAGAAATTCTCCACAGTTAATGGACTGGTAAATGTAATAGCATCAATTTCTTTATTTTCAATTTTTCCAATTAACTCAGTCACTGCCTTTTCATCCATTGGGAATAAGGATTTATATGCTTCAGCTAAAATAACTTTATTTCCAAGTTTTTCAAGTTCTTCAGGTAAAACAGGTCTTGCAGAAGTGGTTCTTGGAATTCCAATAGTTTTGCCGGTGATATTTTGTTTTTTAAATTCTTCAATTAATCCTTCAGCAGTAAATTCATCAGGCATTAAATCAACAGTTAAACCATGTTTTTCAGCTAATTTACCTGTTTTATTTCCAATAACGGCTAATTTACAATTTAAATTTTTTAAAAAGTCAGGGTGAAATTTATTCAGTGAAACAATTGTTGTTGGTGAAGTGAAAATAATCCAATCCAATTCATCTTTTCTTAAAACTAAATTCTTCAATGATTCACTGTTCACTGGTTGTAAATCAAGTGTTGGTGCTAAAATTGCTTTTCCACCTAATTTTTCAACAATTTCACAGGCTTTTTGAGCTCTGTCTTTTGGTCTGGTTATTGCAACAATAGTAGACATATTAATCTATCACCCAATTTTTATTTTAGTATTATATTATATTATTTATATAATCAAATGATTTATAGTATTTTGCAAGATTATAACTCCAATTGATGAGGTAAGATTATTTGATTGTGTATGGTTGACGGTTACATTACTACTAATTATATTATTATTCGAACCATTATTTAAATTAATTATACTAGTAGCATCCTGTGTATAGTTAACTCCTAAAATCAATCCTAAAATAGATAGTAAAATTATTAGGAGAATTACAGTATCTTTCATGTTCATAGTATTATAATATTTTTTTTTCAAATATAATAATATTTTCCCATCCAATAGAAAACTATTTTAAGGTATGTATTCAAATATCTATTGAAAAACTTATGAGGTGATATTAATGAAAGGATTTATTTTGTTAATAATAATCGTTATTGCAGTCCTTATTGTTGGTGTTGGTGCAGCAGCATTCAATTTCATAAATAACTCCGGATTAGATGTTAATGATATTGATTCAGATGCAATTAACGATGTGCTTGATAAAGTGAATGATGGAATAAACTCTCACAACACCGGCTCCTCAGATCAATCTGACAAAAGCAATTCAGATGATAATGGAGATAGTGATGTTGTAAGTGAAGAAGTTAAATTCAATCATCAAAACGGAGAAGGATATTATCGTGAAGTAACCTACAAAGACGGAGGATTCAGACAATACGATGTTGACTCAGGTAAATTAATAGGTTCTTCATATGACTCAGATCAAAAGAAACTTCCAAGCATGGAATGATTAAAAGTGATTTTAAAAGATTTAATGAATCATTTTAACATTGAAGAAGATTTACCAGTTCATCTTTTAAATCACACCTTCAATGAAATATTTTTAGATGGAAAATTATCTGAAAATAATAATAATTACAAAATTATAGTTACAACCCGTCAAAATGTCACTCATCAAATGCATATTAAACCAAACACAAATTTCCCAGTTACTATAATGTCCATTCTTCCAAATGGTAAGTTAAATGGAATGAAATTCGGTTTAAACGAAGGTGAGGAAATACCAGTAAATAAGTTGTAACTATCATCTTTTATTTTTTCTGAAATAATTTTTATCATTAAATGTTTATTTTTAAGAGACTGTTAAAATGTTAGTTATTAGCTTCTTTTTTTTAATCTCTTCATTTGGCAGTGTTGCATACTCATCGGAAAAGTCAGCTTAATTTTTAAGTTAAAACCACTCTTTTTATCTAGTGTATAGTTTTCAATGGAATTTCATTTAATACTCCACGTAAGATTTTTATATTTCTTTTTTAATAGTTTATTGGAAAAAAACATAAAGTAAAACTAAACAATATTAATAATCAAATAAAGAATTAAATAAGTAATACCATGCCAATGGCTAACAAAAAGAAATTTAGAACAATATGGAGAATATTCATTCAAACAATGCTTCAAAAAAATGGTTTGATTGAAAAAAGATATTAAGAGCTAACTTTTTGACAGTCCCCATTTTTAACTATTTTTATATAATATTAAATTCAAAACTTATAATATAATAATTTAATAATTATTGTTGATATCATGAACAAAAAAGAGTTAATTAATCAAGGTAAAGTAAAAAGTGTATTTACCACAGATAATGATAGTGAAGTTATTATTGAGTTTAGAGATGATATGACTGCTGGTGATGGTGAGAGAAAAGAAGTGATGAACAATAAAGGAGCTTATAATGCTGTTATTTCAGCTAAAATATTTAAAGTTTTAGAGGAAAATGGTATTGCAACACAGTTCATTGATCTTCCACAACCAAATGTTATGATTGCAAAAAAACTTGAAATGATTCCAATAGAAGTTATTGTGAGAAATATTGCTACAGGTAGTTTAGTTCGTAAATATCCAATTGCAAATGGAACAAGGCTTGAACCTCCAATTGTACAAATGGATTTTAAAGCAGATGAATATCATGATCCAATGTTAAATGATTCAATTATAAAAGCATTAGGAATAGCAACTCAGGAAGAAATTGATACTTTAACTCAGAAAGCTTTAAAAATCAATGAAATATTAACTAAATTCTTTGCAGATGCAGGAATTATACTTGTTGATTATAAAGTTGAATTTGGAAAAGATACTGAGGGTAATATTGTTTTAGGTGATGAAATTTCCCCTGATGGATGCAGATTATGGGATAGTGAAACATTAGAAATGCTTGATAAAGAATTATTCAGAAAAGGAAAAGATGATGAGGTAATGGATGCATATATTGAAGTATATAATAGAATCCTTACAGATGATGAAAAGGTGATTTAAAATGTTATTTGATATTGAAGTTAAAATTTCTCTTAAAAGTGGTATGTTAAACCCTGAAGCTAGTCAAATCGAAAGATCTCTTGATTTACTAGGATATGATGTTAAAAATGTTAAAACTAAAGAAATCCTCACATTCCAAATGGAGGGTGAAGACAGGGAAATTATAAGGGATAATGCTACTGACATGTGTGAAAGATTACTTTGTAATCCTGTAATTCATGATTATAAAATAAATGTTATTCCACAAAATACTGCATGCGGCAAATAAAAAGGGATGGTAAAAAGATGAAAATTGGAGTAATTAGATTTCCAGGGACTAATTGTGACCGTGATGTAGCACAAGCCTGTCAGTTAGCAGGTCTTAATCCGGAATATGTTTGGTGGAGTGAAGAAAAACTAACAGATTTCGATGGTATTGTTATTCCTGGAGGTTTTTCATATGGTGATTACTTAAGAGCAGGAGCAATGGCATCAATAACTCCGGTAATAGATGGAATTAAGGCTTTAGTTGCTGAAGAAAAACCTGTTCTAGGAATATGTAATGGAGCACAAATATTAGGTGAAATAGGACTTGTTCCAGGAATTTTCATTACAAATGAAACTCCTAAATTCAACTGTGAATGGGTTGATTTAAAAGTCACAACCAACAGAACTCCATTTACAAAATCATTTAAAAAACACCAAAAAATAGCTCTTCCAATTGCACATGCAGAAGGAAGATTCTACACACAGGACATAGATTTATTAAAAGACCAGGATCAAATTGTATTACAATTTGAAGGAAAAAACCCTAATGGTTCTATGGAAGCCATTACCAGCGTCTGTGATGAATCAGGTTTAGTTTGTGCAATGATGCCACACCCGGAACGTGCCTGTGAAGAAATATTTGGTTCAGATGATGGTTTAAACTTTTTCAAAGGATTCTTATAAGTGATATAAATGGTAGTTTATTTAATTGGTGCAGGACCTGGAGATGCTGATTTAATAACTCTTAAAGCTGTGAAAGCTCTTAATAAAGCAGATGTTGTTTTATATGATTATTTGGCTAATGAAGAAATATTAGCTCATGCTCCTGAAACTGCAGAAAAAATATATGTCGGTAAAAAAGCAGGAGAACATTATAAAACCCAAGATGAAATCAATGAATTAATAATAAAACAAGCTCAAAAACATGAAAATGTCATTCGACTTAAAGGAGGAGATCCTTTTGTATTCGGTCGTGGTGGAGAAGAAATATTAGCTTTAATGGAACATGATATCAAATTTGTTGTTATTCCAGGTGTAACATCAGCTATTGGAGCACCAACCTCACTAGGACTACCAGTAACTCACAGAGCTCTTGCAACATCAGTTACAATAGTAACTGGTCATGAAGACCCAACAAAAACAGAAACCCAAGTACATTGGGATTACACAGCAGATACTTTAATAATACTGATGGGAATTGGAAATATCAAAGAAAACACTTCACAAATCATGAAATACCGTTCCCCACAAACACCAGTATGTGCTATTGAAAGCGGAACACTACCTAATGAAAATCTTGTATTCGGAACTTTAGAAAATATATCAGATAAAAAAATAAACACTCCTGCAATCTTAATAATAGGAGATGTTGTGAAAATGTATAAAGATATCTACAATTATCAGGGAGAATAAAAAAATGTGTGGAATTGTCGGTTGTATATTAAAAGATAACAATGAAGAAGTAGCACCTATTCTTTTTGACTGCATATCAAAATTAGAATACCGTGGATATGATTCAATTGGACTTGCCACTTATTTTAATGATAAAATTCATATTAAAAAAGACAAAGGCAAAATCCTTGAAGTAGATAAAAAATTAAACCTGGCAGATATGCCTGGAAACTTCGGTATTGCACATGTTAGATGGGCAACACATGGAGATCCTTCTAAATTAAATTCACATCCTCATGTTGATGAAAATAATACTGTTGCAGTTGTACATAATGGTATTATTGAAAATTACTTGGAAATTAAAAAACAATTAATTAAAGAAGGGCATGTTTTCAAATCAGATACAGATACAGAAGTAATACCTCATTTAATTCAAAAATATATGGATGAAGGTTTTGATTTAGAACATTCAATTAGAAAAACAATTGAAGTAATCCATGGAGCTTATGCAATTGCAGCTGTCAGTGTAAATGAACCTGATAAAATAGTTGCAACACGTAAAGACTCTCCATTAATCATTGGACTTGGCAATGAAGGTTATTATCTTGCATCAGATTCTCCAGCTATTTTAAAATATGCCAGAGATATTATTTATCCTGAAAAAGGTGAAATTGTAATTTTAGATAAAACCGGTGTTGTTGTTCATGATGAATTTGATAATGTGGTTAACAAGGAAATAGAAACTATTAACTGGACACCGGAAATGGCTGAAAAAGAAGGTTATGATCATTTCATGATTAAAGAAATTAACGAGCAGGCAATTGCTGTTAAAAATACTTTAACTCAAAAGGATAATATTCAACAGATTATTGATGAAATTGGTGATATTAAAAGAATCTGTTTTGTTGCCTGCGGAACATCTTATCATGCTTCTTTAACTGGTAAATATTTACTGGAATCTCTTGCAGGTATTCCAACTGATGTTATTTTAGCTTCTGAATTTAAATATTCTGCTAATACATTAGATGAAGATACTCTGGTAATATTCATATCACAATCTGGTGAAACAGCAGATTCTCTTAAAGCATTGGATGTTGCTAATGAAACTTCAAAGACTTTAGGTATTGTTAATGTTGCTGGTTCTTCAATTACCAGACGTGCAAAATATGTTATTCAAACACAGGCTGGTCCTGAAATTGGTGTTGCGGCAACTAAAACTTATGTCGCTCAGTTAACTTCAATTTATTTATTTGTAGCATTATTATCTAATAATCAGGAACTTTTAGATGAATTGAATAAGGTTCCGGATTATATTGCTGAGTCATTAAATGATGTTGAGTATATTAAATCCATTTCCAAAAGATATAATTTTGCAAGGGACTTTTTCTATCTTGGAAGAGGTTATACTTATCCAACAGCACTTGAAGGTGCTTTGAAACTCAAAGAAATTACATATATTCATGCTGAAGGATATGCTGCAGGTGAATTGAAACACGGACCATTAGCTTTAATTGATAAAAACATTCCGGTTGTAGTTGTTATTCCTCCAGGAGATAATTATAGGAAAACAATGAGTAATTTGGAGGAAGTTAAATCACGTGGAGCTATTGTATTGGCTGTTGGATCATCTGATGATGAATCACTTAAAGCAAAAGCAAATGATGTGATTGCAATTAATTCCAATGTGGGTGAAATTATTGCGCCGTTGGTTTATGTTGTACCTTTACAGTTAATTTCATATTACATTACTCTTGAAAAAGGTTATGATCCGGATAAGCCTAAAAACTTAGCAAAATGTGTGACAGTAGAATAAGCTTATTCTACTTTCTATTTCTATTTTTAACAAAGAATAATCTGTATTTTTAACATATTCTAATATAATATTCACTTAATTTTCATATAAATCTTTAAAATGACTAGTATGATAGTATTATCATTTTTAATAATTGTATATTATATGTGTTTATTTAAAATTTTGAAAATATGATTTTCAACTGAAATTCATTTCTCATAAATGATTTTGATTAATAATAAATTTTATTTATATTTATAAGATTTTTATGGCTTCTTTTTTCCAAATTAAGATTATATGAACTTTTTTTAAAAATACAAAGATTTTTATACAAAAAGTTGAATACTATTTACTACGAGAAAAAATACTATGGAGTTAAACAAATTATGTTTAATAAAAAAATCGGATTAGTTTTATTAATCTTAGTATTCATGTTATCTTTATGTGCAGTTGCAGCAGAAGATAATACTACTGCACAGGATAATGATACTATTGATGTAGATGAAGAACCTCCATCGAGTATTTCTAATGATTTATCAATGGATAAAAGTTTTTCATTACAAAAAGATAATTCTGATAATTACACAATAACAAGTAAAGACATCAATGTTTATTATGAAGGAACAGCTAATTATGAAGCAGTTTTATCATTAAATCAGCAACCAATCAATAATGTTTCAATAATAATTAATGTTAATGGAGTTAATTATAATGAAACCACTGATGCAAATGGTAAAGTTTCAATAGAACTTAATTCAACAAAAAATAACTGTGTTGTATCTGCTTCATATGGTAATGTTACTGTTACAAATAATATTAAAGTCTTACCAGTTATAAAAGCAAACAACATTGTTAAAACATATAAATGTCCTAAAAGCTACTCTGCAACATTTTTAAACAGCAATGGTAATTTATTAACAAATACAAATGTTAAATTCACAATCAAAGGAAAAACATATGTTGCTAAAACAAATTCACAGGGAATAGCAACAATTAAACTAAACTTAAAAGTAGGTAAATATACTGTAAAATCTATTCATCCAAATGGATATGTACTTTCAAATCAAATCACAATAAAACCTTCCATCCAAACAAAGGATTTACAAAAATATTATAAAAGTTCCAAAAATTTCAAAGCAACTTTTTATGATAAAGAAGGTAAAGTATTATCAAAAAAATATATTAAATTCAAATATCGTGGAAGCACAATAGTTAAAAAAACAAACAAAAAAGGAAAAGCAACTTTAAAACTCACAACCCGTCCTGGAACATATAAAGTTATCAGTATAAATCCAGTAACTGGAGAACAAATTGAAAATAAAATAACAGTTCTCCCAACACTTTATGCTAAAGACATGAGTGTTTTCACAGGTACAAAATCTAAATTTAAAGTAACATTATATAAAAACGGAAAATTAGCCAAACATAAAAAATTAAAAATTTATGTAGATGGAGCTAAAAAGAAAGTTAAAACTGATAATGAAGGTGTTGCATCTGTTAAATTTAAATTAGACAGAGGAAAATATAATTTTAAATCAGTTGATCCATACACAGGTTTTGTTTTAAATAAAAAAGTAACTGTTAAACTGGCCAGTGTAAAAGCTATAAGTATGGCAGCATTGGAAAATCACTCATCTGTTTTCCAGGCAAGACTTTACCAGCAAAACGGTAAGGTTGCAAAATCAACTACAATGGAAATAATCATTAATGGTGTTTCTCATAAAGTTAAAACTAACTCTAAAGGTTATGCAAGTGTTGATTTTAAATTTGAAAAAGGAACATATGAGGTTATAAGTAAAGATTTAAGCACAGGATATTCTGTAACATCAAAAATATATGTTGTGGATGTTGATAAAGGAACATCTTATGATAAAAATGGTGTTTCAGAAGATGGTAAAACTTTACTTGCAGTTGGAAGACCATCTGCAAATGGTGAACAATCCAAATATGGTTATAAATTCTACATGGTTGAATTTGATAGAACTTGTCCGTATTGTGGAAGTCATGAACTTTACTGGAGTATATTCTGGGCAGGTTCAGAATCTGGTGATGTTGGAACTTTCCCTGCAACAGGTCATAAGGAACCGTCTTCTGCTGAAGGTGGTATTTTCTGTGCTCATTGTGATTGTGATTTCTCAATTTTCGGTAAAAACCGAGGAAGCACAGGTGGAAATCTAAAAGCTATTACAAAACCAGTTAAAGTAACAAAAGAACTTGCATATCTGCTTTTAAGCGGATATTATATTAAAATCTAAATTTTTTGTTCTTTAACTTCTTTTAATCTTTTTTTCATTTCTATAATTCTATTTCGTGAGTTATTTTCACTGTCTTGTTTTTCATTATATTCTTTTTCAACTTCAACAAGATATTGTGCTTCAGGAGAGGTTGTTGATGGAATATTCATTTTATTCAAATTACGTTCAACACGTCTTTTTAATTTTTCATCATCCATTTTTTCACCTAAAAAAATAGGTGTTTTAACAGCGGAGGAGATTCTGGTATTATGACGTGCAATATGTCTTTCTTCTGTTCTTTTTTCAAGAATATATTCGCTTGAATTATTTAATCCAGGATCTTTAAATGGTATTCCCACATCAGATAAGGCTATTCTTATTTCATCGTTTTTTGGAAGGGAATAATCAAGCATTAATGGATTTGGACTTGCAAGTGTTCCTCCTTGCATTCTTCCAAATATTGGTCCCAGGCCAATGTAAAAATCTGCATCTATAAAAGCTGATCTCACGGGTGCTGATGATGTGTAAGTTGCAATTATTCCATCATCTTTAATGATGCGTCTGAATTCTTTGAAAAAATCAAGGGAGAATAATTCTGGAGCCATGTTCTGACTGAATGGGTCTAGGAATATTGCATCATAACTGTTGTCTTTCAGTTTCTGGACGGTTTGCCTTGCATCTTCAATGAATACGTTAATGGTGATGTTTTCAGGTATTTCTGTTTTTTCCAGTGATAGTGTTGCATATTCTTGTTTTATTAATTCGTTTTCAATTGCTTTTTTGGTTATGTCATGTTCGGGTATTGGTGAGGGTACTAATAGTCCGCATGCTAGTGTTTCTTTTGATATTTCCACCATATCTATTGTTAAATTTTGTGTTGAGTTTTTTAAAAAATCATTTATTGCTGCTGATGTATTGTAACCTAATCCTGCACATATGTCTAGTATAGCAATGTCTTTTTCGTAGTTGAATTTCATTGGTTTAATAAATTTTTCAAATGACTCACTTATAGCTCCGGTAGATGTATGTAGTGTTTCAATTTTGTTATTTATTTCTTTTGAATTAATAGAATAGGATCCATCATCTGTTAAAACAAAATAATTTTTATAAGTATTAAAAAAATTAACTCTACTTTCAATATTTCGACTACTTTTTTCAAGGGCAAATGTTTCATTAACAATTTCAAAAATATCATCATTAATTATTCTAGCATTACTTTCATAACTCATATTTATCAAATGATATGTTAGTCGCTGAAACTTAATATAAATTATCAAAAACATAATTATTAAAAATTATCAACATCTCCCATTAAAACCCGTAATTCCAATAACATAAAACTATTAAAACTTTATTTTCATAATACTAGTATATATAATTCTAATTTCAATAAATATTTCTCCAATCAAATCTAATATTAACATATTCATCTGAAATCCATTTATCGAGGATTATTCATAATGTTGAATAACAGCATATTGTTTCATATCCATAATTCCCAAATCATATTATTTCATTGATTTTCACACTAATTTAATTATTATAAGTATAATTTGTCAAGTATTGGGAAAATAACTCCCATTATACTTTGTTTTTTCAAAAATTGCCATTAAAATTTAAATTCGATTTTAAGCTTTAATTTTTCCATAAATCCTTTAATTATTATCTTTTTTGATTAAATAAGCTTTAATTATGTGATTTGAATTATTGTTTTTGGATTTCACCTAAATTCTACATTAACAACTTATATTCTAACTAATATATTTTTGACTTAAATTAGATAATTCCTTTTAATTATGCTTATTTTAGAGTTTAGGAATTTTTAAAAGCTTTTAATATTTCCATTCTTTATTCATTTAAATAAGTCATAAATACTTATATTTATTATAATTAACATAAATTATATCATATTTTATATAAATGGGGCTTAATTAATCATATTTACTATAATTTGGGTTTAATAATTAAGATTTATTTTCATTATATGTCATGTTTTAATCATATATTTTATTTCATCTAAACTATTTATATGTGATTTAAGCTATTTTTAAGCATTTAATTTTTCACCTAAAAATGCTTATTTTACTAATTAATATCATATTTTTCCCTATTTTCAAATAAAAACATTTATATACTATTTATTTTAATATAATAACTAACAATCTTGAGAATTGTAGGATTTTTACAAATATTATAAATATTTTTTTCCAACAATAATAACATATCAAGATTGTTAACTCAGACGAATATTAAAAAAATTTCGTCATTACATTAAAATAAAAATATATTCAGCAAAAAAACAGGTTATTGCTGAATAAGGGAGGAAAAAGAAAATAAACGCATAAAATAAGCGGGGAAATGATAATATTTAAAAATAATCATTTTTTTTATGCAATAAACTTTCTTTAAAAAAATCTTGACTTGAAGATAAAAAAATGCTTGAAAATCTATCAATAATTTATGAGTCCAACATAATGATGATAAATACTGGATAGCCATGTTTTTATAATTCACTTAAAAAAATAATGACAATTTTTCCCATTTTTGTCAAAAAAATCAAGTTCCAATTGAAATATTATAAGAGGTAATAAAAGGATAAACAAAACCCTCCTTATAATTAATAATAACATTTAGTTGTCATAATATGAAAATTAAATATATTTAAACCAAATAACAATCTCTTAAAATAAAATCTTCAATTCAAGATAATCATATTTTAAACCAACCATCCTCCCAAAATTTCTTTTTTTCTATAATCTTAAGTTGAACCACCCCATCCTATAGAGGATGGGGATTCCTGAATTATTTTCACTTAATAATGGTTAATTTAAGTATTTTATCAGGCTATCTCCGTTGAACCAGCGGTTTAGAA
>SUTL01000014.1 GCA_015062925.1 Methanobrevibacter thaueri | reverse complement strand
GTGAAGAAGATGCACAATCTATTTTGAAAGAAGCCGAAATATTCATTCAGGTGGCTGAAAAATTAATTTAAATATCTTGTCTCAAAAGCTTGATATATTTTTATAAGTATCTAAGTAATACTTTTTGGCAATTTTTGTAGTAATTTTTTAATTTACTTTAAGCTATTTTTTAGTTGATTATCACTTGAAAATTATATGATTTTTTTCAAATATTTTCACCTGATTGGCAATCCATTATTGTCTTTTTTGTGGGGGCCTTGTTTTTGGATTTGGTTAATTTTAAAAAATTTATATTGAATTTACGTTTTATCTTTGGCGGATTTTAATTTAGGATTTAATATGGGTGTGGTTTTGATAGTTCTTACTGTAATATTCTTTATTATTTATTATATTTATTAAATTATTTAAAATAATTAGTAGGAGTAATATTTAAGGTTTTAATAGGTATTGGGATATTTTATATACACTTTTTTTCCACTAGGTAAATATTAATTATAATTAAGGATTATATTAATATTATTGAACGAAAATAACTAAATGGATGCAAATAGTTTCCCAGAACGTCCTTTTGAGTCATGACATCATGTTTCACCAGATAATTTCAAAGGAATAGATGAAGATATTGTTAAAATTATCTGGTATATGCCAAAAATAATAGGTTGGGGGATTCTAGAATATTTTTTTTTGTGATTGGAAAAAGAGGACTGGAAAAAACTTCTTTTGTTAAATACATAGGAATAAAGTAGAAGAAGACTTCCACATGTTACCTATGTATCTAAATAATTAATGAAGGGATAGTATTGATGTTTGGTTAGAAATTTTTTTCAACTAATAATGCAATATGATCTTTTTCATATGGTTCTAGTTTAATTTTTTCAATTATTCTGAATCCTTTTTCTTTTAAAAGTTTTTCCTGTTGTTTGAATACTTTTTTAGGTTTTTGAACCACATCTATACTTCTGGCTTTAATCATTAAAAGGCCTGTACTCTCTTCTTTTCCGAATAACTCCATATTTTTCATAAATAATTGTGTTTGTGTTGGTTGGGCAACATCACAGTATATTAGGTCTGTTTTTTCAACATAATTCAAATATCCTTTTGGTTTAGTTGCATCACCTAAAATTGGAGCAATATTGGGTCTTTGACGTGAAAGTTGAACTAATTTTTTAGCAGTAGTAGGTGAAAACTCAACAGCATATACTCTTCCATCAATAACAATGTCTGAAATATGTGAGACAGTAGTTCCGGTTGAAGCACCAAGATATAATACTTTTGAAGTTTCATTGAGTTCTAGATTTTCCAATCCATTTAAAAGGGCTGCTGCTAATTTTGAACGTCTAGGATTCCAGATTCTATATTCTTCATCTTCTTTAATTAATTCCTCACCATAAACTGATATTCCAGGAGTTAAATTTTTAGTTGCAACATTACCGTCTTTAAAATAAACTTTCATAATTATTTCCCCTTCCTTCTCCTTTTCTTTTTACTTTTTCTCTTTTTATTTTTATTTTTAGATTTGGTTTTTTCTTCTTTTCGTTTACGTGTAGTTTTTGTTGGAAAAGGATTGTTTTTTTCTATTTCTTCAACTTTTTTAATAAATTCATCAGATACTGTTTCATCTAATGTTTTTGTAAAAACATCTCTTCTAACGGCAAGTGATATTTTTCCTGCAAGCATTCTTCCAATTTTTCCACGATTCCACCATTTTGCACCTCTCACTTGTGGGTGTTGGTAAATTAAACCATATTTAGGTGGTCTGTCTCCACTTTTCAAGTGCCTGAATAATGCTTTTTCAGCACCCATTATTTGAACTGTGCTTGAAGGATACATTGCAAGACGCTTTATTCCTCCGGAATGTGATATTAATTTAGCACCTAATGTTGATCCAACTAGTAATCTTAAATTTGGCGCAATGGATTCCATTTTATTATCAATGTATTCTTCAATATTTTTCCTTGTTTTTTGAAGTTCAAAAAGTGAATTTGCATAATTATTCATTATTTCCAAATCAATTGGATTAATATCTTCATCAAAATCAACAATGTCTTGTGGGAATGCTTCTGGTTTAGCTTTTAGAATTTCCTGTTTTGTTTTATTTTGGGAAATTAATTTGATGTAAGTTTCATTGTTTTTAATAACATCCATTTCAGGGAAATATAATGCATACCATTCTCTAATTCTTTCAATTAATTTTGAAATACTCTCATCAATTTCATCAATTGAGTTAATAGCTTGAATTAAATGTTTATCTTCACTTGCAGATTCTTTTTTAATTTTATAAATTGTGAGATTTTGATAAATGGATGTTATATCAGTATCATTCAAACCAAATTCTTCATAATTATTTCTTAAATATTCTCCTCCTTGATTTGGAGTTTTAATTTTAATTTTATCATTATTATAATCTGATTGTCGTTTATTGGATTCAATGATAATTTCATCATAATCTGAAAGTGAGTTTATAATTTCTATTTCTTCATCAACAATTTGTTTATTATTAATTTCAATTAATCTGTTAATTATTTCGTTTTCGGGGAATAATTTTTCACATATTAATTCATTTTCATTGTTGAATGCGAAAAATCCCTTAACACAATAAGTTATATAGCATTCCATGAACATTATTTATTTATTTTATTTTTAATAAGTATTTTTAAAATCTGGTGTTTAAAATATTTCAATAATGAAAATTAAATTATTAATTATTATGTCAAAGCAAAGTTTTAGAGATTTGAAAAATGAGATTGAACTTAAAAATGCTGAAATTGATGAATTGTCAATGGAGTTGGAGGTTAAAAATGAGGAAATAAATAAGTTAAAACTATACTCCACTAAGTTGAAATATGAGAAGAAAAATCTGGAGGATAAATTGGATACTAAAATTGATTATGATAAGGCTCGGATGAAGGAGCTGGATGATTTATCAGATAAACTCGTGCAAAAAGATAAAATCATTGAGGATAAACAGGATCAGGTTAAATATCTGCGTTTACTTGTTGATGATTTTAAAACTCAGGTTAAATCTAATTCTCAGGAGTTGGAAATACAACTTAGGAAAATCTCTAAAACATATGAGGATTTACTTTCTCAAAAAGACTTGATAATTGAAAAACAAGATGAAATTATTAAAAACCTCACTAAAGCTAATGATGAAATTGTCAAATCTAATAAAACTAATGTTATTAGTTTAAAATTACAAAATGAAAAATATCAGGATATTATTGATAAATTTACAAAAACTAATTAAATAATTAATTACAAAAATGATACTATGTTGAAAACTAATATTTGTGGAGTGGAATTTCAAAATCCATTGATGTTGGCTGCAGGAATTATGGGTAGTAATGCGTCATCAATGAATTGGATTTTAAAATCTGGAGCTGGGGGAGTTGTTACCAAGTCATTTTCTCTAAATCCTCATCCAGGTTATGTGAACCCAACAACTGTTGCAGTTGATGGGGGGATTATAAATGCAATTGGGCTTTCAAATCCTGGTGTTGAGAATTTTAAAGAAGAATTGTTGAAAATTGAACGGGAAAATAATGTTTTAATCGCATCAATTTATGGTGCAACCCCTGAGGAATTTAAAAAACTTGTTGGTGAAGTACAGGGGCTTGTTGATA
Source organism: Methanobrevibacter thaueri (assembly GCA_015062925.1). Lineage (GTDB taxonomy): Archaea > Methanobacteriota > Methanobacteria > Methanobacteriales > Methanobacteriaceae > Methanocatella > Methanocatella thaueri_C. The sequence continues at coordinate 30,290 of SUTL01000014.1, read as the reverse complement.
TGATTGAATTAAATATTTCCTGTCCTCATGCAATGGATGGTTATGGTGCATCTATTGGTCAAAGTTGTGATTTATCACATACTATTGTTTCAGCGGCAAAAGATATGGCTGAAGTTCCAATTATTGCTAAATTAACTCCTAATGTAACCGATATTACTGAAATTGCAAAAACCTGTGAAGATGCAGGAGCAGACTGTTTATCATTAATAAATACATTAGGTCCAGGTATGAAAATTAATATTGATGTTGCAAAACCGGTTTTATCCAATAAATTTGGTGGAATGAGTGGAAAAGCAATTAAACCTATTGCAATTAGTAATGTTTACTCTGTTTATGAAGCTGTTAATATACCGTTAATTGGTGTTGGTGGTGTTTACAATTACCGTGATGTGGTGGAGTTCATTTTTGCAGGTGCACGTGCAGTTCAAATTGGAACTGCAATTATGGATGAAGGAGTTGAAGTGTTTAGCAAAATAAACTCTGATCTAGAGAATTTTATGAATGAAAAAGGTTATAAATCAATTGATGAAATGGTGGGGATTGCTCATGATTAATGAACCAAAAATAGTTGAAATCACAGAAATCATTGAAGAAACACCAACAATTAAAACATTCAAATTCAACTGGGATTTTAAAACACTTGGAAAACCAAATCCTGGTGAATTTATAATGATATGGAACTTTAACAATGAAAAACCAATGTCAATTTCACAAATTAATAATAATCAATTAGCCATAACTGTTAAAAATATTGGAAAATTCACATCTCAACTGCATGAATTAAAAATCGGTGATAAAATAGGTGTTAGGGGAAGTTATGGTAATGGTTTTAACAATTCCTTTAAAGATAAAAATATTATTGCAATTGGAGGAGGTGTTGGGATGGCACCAATCAATGCAATATCCACTAATTTAGCATCAGAGAATAATGTTAATGTTATAAGTGCTGCTCAAACTAAAGAGGAATTATTATTCATTGATTCTCTACAGGATATTGGGGTTAATGTTTATCCATGTACTGATGATGGAAGTTTTGGTTTTAAAGGATTTGCTACAAATTGCTTATCTGATTTACTTGAAACTCAAAATTATGATTATGCATTTGTATGTGGTCCTGAAATCATGATGAAGGGAATTTATGATATTTTAGAAACTAATAATATTCCAGCACAATATTCTCTTGAAAGATATATGAAATGTGCTCTTGGTGTTTGCGGTCAGTGCTGTGTTGATTCTCAAGGATGGAGAATATGTGTTGAAGGACCGGTTTTTGAAAATAATAAAATTCAACAAATAACTGAATTTGCAAAATACAGAAGAGATGCTTCAGGTGTAAAATATTAAAATAATGCTAATATGGGGTTTAAAAGAATGGAAATCAACATTAAACAATACTTAACACCGCCGGTGCTTTTAATAATATTCTTATTAATAGTGTCTTTAATGATTGTATTTCCTGTGTTGAACATGGTGATTTTAGGAGCAATTTTAGCATATGGAGTTCGTCCTGTTGCTGTGAAAATACAATCCAAGTTAAAATTCCCATCAATTTCAATTTTACTTGCAATGATTCTTATTTTAGTACCGTTAATAATATTGGTTGCATATATTACTTTTGAACTTTCAAGTATAGGATCATTAATTTTAAACTCCACTTCAAACACAGATATTAATACTGTAATAACTTCAGTTACTAATTATCTGCCTTGGCAATTTGATATTAATTCACTATCTTCATCAATCAACTCATCAATTCATGAAGTGGGCAGTTATGTTTTAAATTATCTTGTTAAAGCAGTATCTGGTTTAATGAATGTTACATTGGATTTGTTCATACTAATCTGTTCTGTGTTTTACTTTGCTCGTGATGGGGATAAATGTTTTGAATTTATAGAATCATTTGTCCCAGAAGATTCAAAGGAATTTTTCAACAATACTGTTGAATCAGTGAAAGATGTATTGCGAAGCATATTCTACGGACACTTTTTAACATCTTTAATAATTGGAATATTCGGTGCAATTGGTTATTCACTTCTTGGATATGAATTCGGAATATTTCTAGGAGTTATAACTGGAATATTACAACTCATCCCAATATTCGGGCCATGGCCGGTATATTGGATATTATTTTTCATGGACATAATGTCTGGAAATTATCCAAGAGCAATAATTGTATTATTATTCGGATTTTTCTTAAGCACAATCGACATGTATATTCGACCAGCACTATCAAGTCATTATGCTGATATTCATCCGTTAATATTACTTATAGGATTCTTATCCGGACCATTAGTTTATGGAATAGTTGGATTTATTGTAGGGCCTTTAATATTAGGAATTACATATGTAGTGTTGGATAATTATAGAAAAGAATATCTTGTCGGGGGAAAACAATGAAACGAAATGTTGTTATATTGGACATTGATTATGTTACTTACGAAGAAAAACCAGTAATAAGACTTTTTTCCAAAGATGGAGATAAAAACATAATTTTAATCGATGATTCATTCAAACCTTACTTATATGTTGTTAGTGATGATATAAATCAATGTATGGATGATATTAAAGGAAAATTCGACACAGTTGAAATTGAAAAAGTAATTAAAAAAGACTTTCAAATTGAAGGAGAATATTTAAAAGTCACATTCTCTCATCCACAGCAATTAGCAAAAAACAGAGATACTTTAAGAGATTTGGATTCTGTAATTCAAATAAGGGAATTTGATATTCCATTCTATCGAAGATATTTAATGGATAAAGATATTATTCCAATGACTGAAGTAGTGGCAACAGGAGATAAAATTGAAAAATTCATGGACATTGATTCTTCAAAACAGGATATTGAAATAATAAAATTAACACAAGACCTGGAAAGAGTTAAAGAATATCCTCAAAATTTCAGAATCTTAAGTTTTGACTTGGAAGTTAGAAATCCACATGGAATGCCAAACTCAGAAGAAGATGAAATAATCATGATTGGTATTGCAAGTAACTTCGGATTAAATCAGGTAATATCTACAAAAACAAATTCTAAAAATAAAGATGATTTTGTAAATAAAGTTGAATCTGAAAAAGCAATGATTGAGGAATTCGTTAAAATAATTAAAGAGAATAATATTGATATTATTGTAGGTTATAATTCTGATAATTTTGACTTCCCATATATTAAGGAACGTGCTAAAATTTTAGATGTTGATTTGGATATTGGAATGGATGGATCTGATATTAAATTTATCAGAAGAGGATATGCAAATGCAGCTTCATTTAAAGGATTAATTCATGTTGATTTGTATCTTGTTATGAGAAGATACATGACTCTTGATAGATATACATTGGAAAGGGTTTATTATGAATTATTCGGTGAGGAAAAAATTGATGTTCCGGGAGAACGTATTTGGGAATTCTGGGATAATGGTGGAGATGAACTTGACACATTATTTGATTATTCATTAGATGATGTTATATCCACATTAAAAATTGCAGAACAAACACTACCTCTTAATTTAGAATTAACTCGTATTATAGGCCAACCATTATTCGATGTATCTCGTATGGCAACAGGTCAACAAGCAGAATGGTTTTTAGTAAAACAAGCTTACTTTGACAATGAAATTGTTCCAAACAAACAGGGATCAAACTTTGCTGATAGAGCTGCAGCTGAAGATAATGAAGGAGGATATGTAAAAGAACCTGAAAAAGGATTACATGAAAATCTAGTTCAATTTGATTTTAGAAGTCTGTATCCAAGTATAATTATTTCTAAAAACATATCTCCTGATGTTATGGTAATGGAGGATATTCTAAATGAGGAGGAATATAATATTTCTCCTGAACATGGAATTAAATTTAAAAAAGATCCTCAAGGATTTATCCCCTCAGTTATTGATAAAATTTTACAGGAAAGATTTAGAATTAAACGTGAAATGAAATCTTCAACTGATCCTCAGGAAAAAATAGCTTTAAATGTACAACAACAGGCTATTAAAAGATTAGCTAATACTATGTATGGTATTTATGGTTTTCCTCGTTTCAGATGGTATTCATTTGAATGTGCAAAAGCAATTACTTCATGGGGACGACAGTATATTAAATCATCTATAAAAAAAGCAGAAGAATATGGTTTTTATACAATATATGCTGATACTGATGGTTTTTATGCGAAATATGAAAAAAATAAGAAATAAAGAGAATTAATATTGAATTCTCTTATTTAATTGTTATAGTTGATTTTGCTTTTTTACCTTTAGTATATTTTTCTGATATTGAAGCAACAACTTTATGCTTTCCAGCACTTAAGCTCTTGGTGCTTAATTTAGCTGCTCCTTTTGAGTCAGTTTTTATTTTATATGTTTTAGCACTTTTACCAGTATATACTTTAACTTTAAGGGTAGCGCCAACCATTTTTTTACTGGTAGTTATTTTCATGTATTTGTTTTCTCCTTTATTGGCGGTTATTTTTTTAGCGGATAATTTGGTTTTTGCTTTTTTAATAACTGCTTTTGTAGTAATTGATTTAGCTGAATAATCTTTTTTATCAGCATCGGAGATTACAATCTTATAACTACCTGGTTTTAATGTATCTACAGATAATTTGAGTTTACCGTTCATTGCAGTGTTTCCGTTGTAATTGTAGTATTTGGTTTTTGTAACAAATACTTTAACATTTACTTTTGCAGCGTAGATTGGTTTTTTATTTTTAGTGTTAGTTAATTTAATAGTTAATGCTTTACCACTTTTGTAGTAAGTATTTACTTTATTAGCTTTGAATTTACCACTAGCTTTTTTAACTGTGATTGTTTTTGTGATTTTACTTGCATTGTATCTGGTATCTGCTGAAGATACGATTATTTTATGTTTTCCAACAGCAAGGGAAGCACTGAATGATACTTGTCCTTTATTGTTGGTCATGAATAAGTAATCGTTATATTTGCTTGAGGTGGAGTATAATCTTACAAGAATATACATTCCACTTACAGCTTTACCATTACGTGTAACTTTAATTGTATATGTGCTGCCTGTGTTGTAGTAGATTTTAACATTATCTCCTTTAATTACAACTGGTACTTGTTTAATAGTGAATGATCCAGATCCATTTCCACTATTAATGTTGGTATCGTTTTCTTGGTAAGTAATGTTGAATGTATTTGGATATAATCCGCTTACTCCAAGTTGGATTGTACCGTTTGCATCAGTCATTTGGTTAGGATTGGTTAAATTAGCTCCACTAACATTGAGTAAAATGTAAACACTAGGAACTGGTGCTCCTGTTTTTGCATTGGTTACTATGATTTTTACTTTTTTATCGCTACCGTAGTATTCATTATAGTTTTCAAGAACAATATTAACATCAATTGGGTTGATTTTAATTTTAGTATTGTTTCCGCTTTTATCTTCTATTCCGGTTCCTCCAATTTTAACTTGGTATTCACCTATTGGTGGGAAAATTTTATCACTAAATACTAATCCAGGATAGAAGTTTTCATTTTTCAATGTAATTATTCCATTTGCATCACTTGTTACTGTAAGGGTAGTTCCGAGACTGTATCCTTGGTCATTTTTAGTGATGAAGTATACGTTTGTTCCGTTTTTAGTTAAAGATATTGTTACTGTTTTGTTTCTTAATAATTCATTGGTGTCCATGTCAGTAAGTTGGAATGTGAAATTACCTTCTTGGTAATCTTGGGTTGTTGTAATTGGAGTTACTTTTATGTTGTAAACTCTGTTTACTGTTGCATTTGTTTTACAAGTGTTTTTGTATGTGACATTTAATGTTGCACTTGTAAAGTTGTCATTTTCAACTTCAAAGACTATTACATTATTAACTACATCCCATGTTTTAATAGGGATGATGACAGTTTTATTATCTTTAACATAACTTAAACTAATGTCTATTTCGTCTTTTGTAAAGCTTATTGAATCTTTTCCATCTGTAATGTTTAATTTAGCTTCTCCTTTTTTGGTGGAGTTTACTTTTACAGTTCCGTTTATTTTAATTGTGTATATTTTCAAAGTTATATTTTTACTTGTAGCATTGTATGTAGCATCACCTAGGAATTTTAGGGATAAAATATATACTCCATTTTTTAATTTTTTATTTATGGTCATTTTTGTCCCGTCGTAGGTGGTGTCAAGTAAACTTGTTCCATTATATACTTTAAAATTATCATTTGTTACTGCAATCGGAGTTCCATTGTTTGTGGTGACGTTTGCTATAAAACTGATTGCCTCTGAGTCAGTTTTTACAATTACATCATCACAATGGATTATGTTTCCGGTTTCTGAACCTAATATTTTAACTTGAATTGTTTTTGTTGAGTTTGTGTAATTTGCATTACCTAAGTATTTTATTATTAGGTTGTGATCTCCTATTGATAGGGAATCGGTTATTTTAAGTTGTGTGTTGTTGTATGTGAATCCTATTTCTGTGGATCCTTCAAATAATGTTAAATTATTTTTTTCAACAGGAATAATATTAGATTCGTTGTCTTTTACAGTTACTGTGATAATTTTATCTTCGTTATTTTTGAATTCTTTTGTATCATCAGCATCTATTGTAGTATTTATTGCTGATTTTGTTATTCCTTCATGTGTATTGTCGTCGTTAATGACATCATTTCCATCTGCAATTGCTAATGAACTATTATTTGCCTCTATGTTGTCATTAGCGCAAACAGACCCGATACTTATTAATAAGAATATTGCTATTGTTATTAATAAGATATAAGAGTTTTTAAATTTCATAAATTTATTATCCTCCTTTATTTGAAAATCATTTTTTATATAAAATAATATGGTTATGATTTCCAGTACATAGATATTAGCAGTTTTTTACATTTATAGTTTTGTTTTATTTCATTATTTTTTTAGATTTTATATGTTTTATTTTATTTTAATTTTTAATGTGCCATTTTTGGAATTAGTATATACATCCAATTCATCAGATTAATATTAATCAAAGGTATATTCCAAGTATATTAAAATACTATATTATTATTCTATAATTTCTCAGGAAAAATAGTTGAATTATTAAAGGATTAATTAATTATATTAGTTGAAATGTTTTCTCAAAATTTCAATTGCATATTTAATAAATAGTTAAGTGAATATCAGATATGATATAAAATTTAAATAATTATCTCATGTTTAATTAAAAATAATCATTTTCAAAAAAAAGTTTTAAAATAAGAATCATGTTTGATTCTTATTATTTTTCTACATATGAATCAATGTCAATATCTAACTTATCACAGATTTCTTTTAATTGATCATATAATTTTTCATCAATTGCCACACCATTAGCTTCGGCTTCAGCAATTCTTTTAACTTCCAAATCTCCAGGAATAGCAACATTATCACCAGTTGCCCTTACTTGGGAAATTAAATCTTCAGTGTTTGCTTTAAATTCTTCAAAATCACCGAATTTACTTGGGTCAACTGCAACATATAAATCTCCTTTTGTACAATTTTTAGTTGGAGATGCTGTTCCTGTTACTCCATGACCATAACCTGCCTGTACTAAAGGCCCGGTTAAAATTTCAATTAATAATGATATTGCATATCCTTTAAATCCGCCAAATGGTAAAATTGATCCTTCAAGTGCTTCGTTAGGATCATTTGTTGGATTTCCATTTTTATCCAATGCCCAGCCGTCAGGTAAATCCAATCCTTTTCTTTTTGATTCAATGATTTTTCCACGTGCAGTAACAGAAGTTGCCATATCTACAGTAATATAGGAGTCTGATGGGATTCCTAATGCAAGAGGGTTTGTTCCAATTAATGCTTCACTACCTCCTAATGGTGCGATAGCCGGATCGGTATTTGCAAGAACTAATCCAATACAGTTTTCACGTAATGCAAGATCGGAGTAAAATCCGGTTACTCCAAAATGATTACTGTTGTGAACACCTACGCATGCAATACCCACTTCTTTTGCTTTTTTAATTGCTATTTGCATGGCTTTATATGATACTGCTTGACCAAATCCACTGTTACCATTTATTAATGCAATTGCTGGAGTTTCTTTTTCAATAGTTATGTTGTCTTTTAAGTTTATGGTTCCAGATTCAATACTAATAAGATATTGGGGGAATCGTCCAAGCCCGTGTGATGTGAATCCTTTTAAATCCGCATCTAATGTTGCTTCAGCTACTAATTCCTGATCTTCTTCACTAGCTCCAAGTTTTTTTAATATTTCTTTAACAAGAGCAATTTCATTTTCTTTCATTATTTTCATGTTATTCCTCTTAGTATTCAATTTCTGAACCTTCAAAAGTATTAACAATTATTTTTTCATCATCAGTTACTCTACCAATGATTTGACAGTTACAATATTCTTTTAAAGTTTCCATAATTTTTTCTGATTCATCTTCAGTTGTTATTACAACAAAACCGACACCCATATTGAAAACTTTATACATTTCTTTGATGTCTACGTTTTGTTCATATATTAATTTGAATATTTCTGGGACTTCTGGGAGGTTGTTGATTTCATATCCAACTCCTTTTTTCAAACGTCTGAGGTTGGTGAAACCTCCTCCAGTAATATGTGCTAGTCCGTTAATATTATATTCTTTTTCAAATAGGGCTACTATTGGTTTTACATATAATTCAGTTGGTCTTATTAATTCTTCTCCAATGGTGGTGTTGCCGTTTGGCATTTTATCATTCACATCAAAACCAGCATCGTCGAATAATGCTTTTCTTGCAAGGCTGTATCCGTTTGAATGTATTCCATTACTTTCAATACCTATTAATACGTTTCCTGGTTGGATTTTTTCTCCAGTAATGATTTTATCAATATCTACAAATCCAATACCTGTTCCTGCAAGGTCAAAATCTTTTATTATTCCTGGGAGTGATGCGGTTTCACCACCAATAATTGCTATTTTTGATTCTTTTGCTCCAGTTACAAGTCCTTCTGCAATTTCTGCTGCTCTTTTAGGGTCTGGTTTTTCAACAGCAAGGTAATCAACTAATGCTATAGGTTCAGCACCAACACATAGTATATCATTAACTACCATGGCAATACAGTCTATTCCTACGGTATCGTATTTGTTCATCATTTCTGCGATTAGAATTTTACTTCCAACACCATCTGTACTCATTGCAATAGCTTTATCTCCCAGTTTAACTAATGCTGCATAATGTCCGCTGTCAGTAATTATATCTCTACATTCTAATGTTGATTTAAGTTTGTTTGCTAATGCAGAAACGGTATCTGCTTCTAAATCAATATCTACGCCTGATTCTGAATAAGTAACCATGTTTACACCTAATTAAAAATTTATACTATTAATAGTTTTGTTCAATATGATATTTAATTTTTCCTTAATGTATTCTCACACAATCTAAATTAATTGGAGTTTTAGTCTCAATTTTATAACTTCTATGAATTGATGAGGCTAAATCAACAGCTTTATATGGGTCTCCATGACAAGTAATAACCTTTTCAGGTCTTGGATTAAGTCTTTTAACATATTCCATTAATTGTCTTCTATTAGAATGACCACTAAATCCATTAATTGTTTTAATTTGCATTTTAACATAGAATTGTCTGGTTCTTCCATCATCATCTTCGAGTGGAATTTCTTTCCAACCTTTCTGAACTCTTCTACCCATAGAACCTTCAGACTGATATCCTACAAATATAAGAGTGTTTCTTTCATCTTCACATAACCATTTAAAGTATTCTACAGAGTTTCCACCAGTTAACATTCCTGAAGTGGATAAGATGATTGCAGGTTGTTTTGATTCAACAATTTCTTTTCTCTGATCACGATTTTGAACTTTTTCAAACATTTCTGAGACAAAAGGATTTCTTCCCATATGGAAAATTTGATCTCTTAAATCCTTACTTAAATACTCTGGTCTTGCAGTGTGGATAGCAGTTGCTTCCCAAATCATTCCATCAATATAAATCGGTACTTCTTCAATCATACCATGTCTCATATACTCTTCAAGCACAACCATTAACTCCTGTGCCCTTCCCACAGCAAATACAGGAACTAAAACTTTTCCACCACGTTTAAGAGTTTTATAAATTGTTTTCATCATTTCTTTTTCAGCATTATTCCTGGAAGGTTGAACATCTTCTCTTCCACCATAAGTACTTTCCATAATTACAGTTTCAGCACGTGGAAAACGAATAGTTGCAGGTTCAAGTAATCTGGATGGTTCATATTTAAAATCTCCAGTATATACTAAATTATAAGCTCCATCTCCAATATGCATATGGGAAATTGCAGAACCTAAAATATGACCTGCATTATGTAATGTTAATCTAATATCCGGTGAAATATCAGTTACTTCACCATAATCTAAAGTAATTGTATTTTTAATTTGCTGTTTCACATTTTTAGATGTGAATGGTAAAGGATTTCCCTCTCTATGTGCAATATCCAAATGATCAAATTGTAAAAGTGTGGTTAAATCTCTGGTTGGAGTTGTACAGTAAACTGGTCCATCATATCCATAATGGAAAAGATAAGGTACAAATCCGCAATGATCTAAATGAGCATGAGAAATGATAACTGCATCCAATTCTTCAATTGAAAATTCCGGTGCATTCAACATAGGAAATGCATTTTTATTATCTGATGCAGCAACATTAACACCACAATCAAGTAACACCCGACTGTTAGGTGTTTGAAGTAACATTGATGAACGTCCAACTTCCTTGAATCCTCCCATTGAAGTAACTCTAGCCCAATCATTAGGATATTTACTTCCTTGGTGAATTTGACGTCCTAATTTCTGCAATAATTTCTTCCTATCTTTACTACTATTTTTCTGAATAGTTCTAATTTTTCCAATAATATCTGAACTAATAGGTGGGGTTCTTAATATTTTAGGTGCCCATCCAGTATTTTTAACAATAGTTCTTGATGTTGCTCCATATTTTCCAATAACAAGTCCTGGTTTTTTCGCAGTAATCACCACTTCACAGGTAACTGTGTCAAAGTAAATATCAGTAATTTCAGCTCCTTCAGGAACAATTTCATGAATTTTATTTATAGTGTCTTCTGGTTCAAGTAAAGCACTTTTGTCAGATCTAATAATAATTCTTTTTCTAAGTTCTTTTGCAAGTGACCGTATAAGATCACCATTTTCAGTAATTATTTCTGGATTTTTAGTGTAAACCACCACTTCAGGTCCTTCAAATTCTACTTTAGAAACCTGAATTTCATCTGGCAGTTTGCCTAAAATTTCTTTTTTAATTTCATCTAAAATGTCTGAAGTCATATAATCCCTTCAAAAAAAGTTTGTGTAGGAAAATAGTTTACGAAAGCTTTTTCGCTATAATTAGTTAAATTCCCTAAACTATCTACACTATTGTATATGAAAAAATAGTTAGTTTATGAAAAATTAGTTTTTACTTTATTTTTTTAAGAATTTTATTAATTTTTTCATTATCTAACATTTCAAAGCCGTTTTTATCCACTTTAGCAACTAAATATCCATTTCCGGAATAAGTGTCACGTTCAGCAGCAGCTCTAATAGCTCTTATGGCTATTTCAATTCCTTCGTCAGTTGTTAAATCATCTCTGAATCTATCTTCAAGTACACCGTAAGCTACGATGGAACCAGATCCAGTTGAGATATAAGTATCTCCAATCATACCACCTGCAGGGTCAAGTGAGTAAAGAGACGGTTTATCACCATCCATTCCACCAAGTAATGTTTGAACATACATTGGTCCTGAACGTAAGATATTAGCAGTTAATGATGCAGCTGCTTTAACACTAATAGTATCATTATTTCTCATTTGATATAAGGAAACTTCTGCTTCAATAACTTTCATTAAACTTTGAGCATCTCCAACAGAACCTGCAATGGTTGTTACAATGTGATCATCAATTTTAAATATTTTTTCTGCTACTTTATGAGCAACAAGGTTTCCCATACTTGCTCTTCTTTCGCTTGCAAATACAACACCGTCTTTACAAGTAATTCCAACGGTAGTTGTACCTTCTAATATTTTATCATCCATTTAAATACACCTCGTATAAGTATTTAAAACAATATAATTATTCATACTACTTATAGGTTTATAACAAAATTTAAATTAATTTATTTAAAATCAGAATCAATATATTTTAGTATAAAACTAACAATATAAATATTAGCTATTAAAATATATAAAGTTTTTCTTTCATGAGGTAATAATAAAATGAAATATAAAAAAATAGGCGATATTTTAATCTTAGATAAACAATATCCAAATCAGGACTATAAAGAACTTTCCACAAAACATAAAGTAAAAACAATAATGGAAATAGATCATATTCAAGGAACCAAAAGAGAACCAGTGTATAAAATACTCTATGGGAATGAAACAGAAACAATAAATAAAGAAAACGGATGTTTATTTAAATTAGATTTATCCAAAGTAATGTGGTCAAAAGGAAATAATAATGAAAGATTAAGAATAGCAAAACAAGTAACTGATAATGAAACAATAATAGATATGTTTGCAGGAATAGGTTATTTCTCCATCCCAATAGGGGTTCATGCAAATCCCAAAAAAGTAATTTCAATAGAAATCAACCCGAATTCATATCATTTTTTATGTGAAAACATAAAACTGAATAAAATAACAAACATAACACCAGTTCTCGGGGACTGCATGCAAATCACTCCCAAATATAAAGCTGATAGAATTATAATGGGATATGTTAAAACAACACACCATTATCTGAAAACAGCAATAAACAGTTTAAACAAAGGAGGAATTTTACATTATCATGAAACAGTTCCAGAAAAACTAATGAAAACAAGACCTATTGAAAGAATAATCTCCCAGGCAAATAATCGTGAAGTAGAATTAATTAAAATAAATAAAATTAAAAAATATGCTCCTGGTGTAGAGCATGTAGTTATTGATGCTCGGATATATTAGTAATTTTTTCCAGTATATATTCATTTAACCATTCAGGATTAATATATTTATCATAAACACATAATCTTTCAACTAAATTAAAACCAGCATCAGTTGTTAAATTTTCAAGCTCATCAATTCCCGGCCAAGGAGAAGTTATATTAACAAAATCAGGAGTCACCGGTGAAACACCACCCCAATCATCAGCACCACATAATAAAAATATCTGAGCAGTATCATTATTTAAATTCGGAGGCACCTGTATACTAACATCAGTGTCTTTAAACACTAAACATCCGGCAATAACAGTTCTAATCATATCTAAAAAACTCGGTTCAGGAGAATTTTCCATTTCAATACCTGGTATTGGTGTGAAATTCTGAATAATAACCTCCTGAATATGACCATATTCATCATATAACTCTCTAATTTTTAATAATGATTCGGCAATTTCTTCTTTTGTCTCACCAATTCCAATTAATATTCCAGTAGTATAAGGGATTTTAAGTTTACCTGCATTAGCAATTGTTTCAATTCTAGTTTTCGGATGTTTACCGGGACTTTTTTTATGAGCTGGCAAGTCCATTAACCTTTCAGATGAATTTTCAAGCATCAAACCCATAGATGCATTAACTTCTTTAAGTTTTTTCAAATCTTCATATGAATAATTTCCACCATTAGTATGGGGTAGGAGTGTTGTTTCATCTAAAGTCATTTGACAAACATCACACACATAATCAGTCATTGAGTCATATCCGTATTCAGCTAGTTTTTCTCGAACAATTGCTTCTTCATCTGCATCTTCACCAAAAGCAAACATGGCTTCTTTACAACCATATTTTTCAGCTTCTTTTAAACTTTCCAATATTTCTTTTTTTGTTTTTAAAATTATTGCATGTGGATCATTAGGGTTTTTTTTAAAATTACAATATCCACAGTCGTTTTTGCAGATTTCGGTTAATGGTATGAAAATATTTTTAGAATAAGTAATTAGATTATTCTCCCTATATTTTGCGGTTTCGTTCATAAATTTTATTATGTCGCTTTTTTTTGAATTTAATATATGGAGAATATCTTTTTTAGTTAAATTTGATGTCATTTTTAATCGTCACGTTCTGAAACAGTTACTTCAACATATAATGGTGGGATTTCATGTTTATCTTCCCATATTGCAATAATTACATCAAAATTAGGAAGTTCAAAGACTTTATATGCTACTACAAGACCCATTGATTCTAATTCTTCTTTCATTCTGCTGAATCCATGACTGTCTATGTTTTCAGTTGTATTTTCGCTTTTTTGAATATTTTTATTTCCAACTTCAAGGATTTTTGTGATTTTTTCAGAATCAGCATCAATTTCAGTTCCACCAATTATTTCACCGATTTCTTTGATTTTTGAATCGAGTTGGTCTAATGGTAGGATTTTTCTTGATCTTCCTCTTACGATTAGAATTCTTTCATTATCCATTGCAGGTCTTGATCCTTTGAATGCATCAAAAAATCCCATTACTTGACCTGCGATTTCATATGTTTTTTTCATTAAATCATATCCTTTTTTAGATATTTAATTCTTCTTTTAACTCTCCAAGTGTTGTTATTTTTTCTGCAAAAGCATTGTGTCTATGGATACTTTCTTGATTTTCTTGACGAGCTGTTATTAATGTGTCATCTGGGAAATCTGAGTATTTTTCAACAATTTTTTCAATCATGTTTCTAACACAATCTTCAACGAATACTGGTTTTGCATGAGCGTTCATTACTGTTGCATTTTCATCTGGTCTTTTAAGTAATTCACATACTGGAGAACTCATTGAAGTTTCAATAATGTCAATCAAATCTTCTGCTTTCACAATTCTATCTTCTGGAACTTCAATTAATAGAGTTCCTACGCCTCTTTGGTTATGTGAAGCAAAAGTAACAGTATCTAATACTTTTTGTGTTGTTTCTTCATCTAAGAATTCTAATAGTTGGTTTTTATTTGATTCTTTCACTGATTCCTGTGCACATGGGCAAACTGTCATTCCAATAAGTTCAGCACCTATGCTTTTTCTAATGTCAATGTTACCGTCTTCATCTCTAAATCCAATAGCTTTTGCTTTTAAATGTGCTATTTCTTGGGTTTTGTTTTTGGTAACAGGTGATTCTTTTAAAAACATATAGTCTGTGGTCATTGAAATTTCCACACGCTTTGCATATTCATGTTTTGTCATCATTTTAGCTACGATTTTTGCGCATAATGATTCAACATCTACTGTGGAGTCTTTAGCTACGGTTTCAAGAACTTCGCTAATGGCTTCCGGGTTCCTAGACATGTGTACTCCTTTTTGATCACTTGGTAAGTCTACAAATGCATCAAAAGTAGGTAGTAAAATTATAGGTCTTTTATTAATTCTTTCAAGTTGTAATAATTTTTTAACTCCAGTTACACCTACTCTAGTTAATTTTATAGGCACTTTTGGAGTATCGTCTTGAGTATCGGGTAAGCAAACTGCCAATTTAATAACCTCTATTTACATTGTAATAATACTTAGTATATTATATTTCTTTGTTTATATAGTTAAATGAAAAAATAGTTTTTAATATAAATATGTTATTTTTGAATGGTATTTAAAAAATAGTAAAAGTAGTTTTAAACTACTTTTTATAAGATATTTGAAGATCCCATATCTTCTTTAATTACATCAAGAACTGTTTGGGTGTAGGTTCTTTCTATAATTGGATCTTTTAGTAATTCTTTAATAAATGCATTTAATTCGTTGGTGTTTCTGAATTTTGCTATTAAGAATGCATCGTATTCTCCTGTAACATCATAGATTCCAACTACATTTTTGTTAAAGAATGTTTTTTCTTCCCAGTTTTTAAGTTTTCCACCTTTTACTCTGACTCCTATGATTGTGGTTAGTACAAAACCTAATTTTTCATGGTCAATAACTGGGGAGAATTTTTTGATAACTCCTGATTTTACCATTTTGTCAATACGATTGTGAACTGTTCCTACAGACACTTCTAAACTGCGGGATATTTGTCTGTATGATGTTCTCACATCTTCATTGATTATTTTTAAGATTTTAACATCGGTGTCATCAAGTTTCACAATATTATTTTTTGTTTTTACCATTTTATCTCTCCTTTAGTTTTTATTAATTTTAAAATGGTTGATTAATATGTACTACATTAATCTGTATAGATTATTGTAAGATTTTTATAATATATAAAAGTTTTTGTATTTTATTTATTTTTTCATGAATTTTATTGTAAAATTCACTAAAAGTAATTTTTACTTAACATGTTTTTTATATAAATTTAACAAAAATAAATTATTATATAAGAATTCATTGGATAAAAATATAATGAATTCATATAAATATGTCATTTATTTAATTTAATTAAAATATTCTTAATATCTTCAATACTACAATCACTTTTAATACCTAATGGATTAAAATGAGTTTTAATAGCTTTAAATCCTTCATCTTCAAGACAATCCAAAATCAAATCAAACTTCGGAGCACTCAATTTTAAAGATTTACAGATACTATGAACATCATAAAAACTAACTGGGGCATCAGCTTCAATAAGACATTTATTTAACAATTTTAAAGCTTCTTTTTCGGAATTAATTGTTTTACAATCTGCTTCAAAAATCATTTTTTCAATAAATTCCTTATTTTGAATACTTCCCAACCATAACGGACCTGCATGCACCAATTTCTCACCACAAACAGGACACACATCATCAATAGGACTTGCAAGACCATAACTGCTCTGCCTATGCAAACAATTTTTACAATGACTAATATAACCAATATTTTTCAGAGAAGCATCAGTCTTTTTTGAACCTTTTTTAATTTCAAGATATAATCTCATATAATGCTCAGTACTGTGTGACATTTTAACTTCAATGAATTTAGCATATTTAGAAAGAGTAAGAGCCACAAAACCTGCAAGAATCCTAATTCCAGTTTCGTGACAATATTCACTTTTATATGGTTTTGAATTATACTTTCGAATACAAGGTTCAATATATGTTCCGCACAATGCAGAAGTATCAGTTGCTGTAACACATAATAATGAATCTCTTCTAGCACAATAACCGGCGGAATCTAAAAATGGAGAAGGAGTTCCAAAAGGATCAATATCAATAACATCAAACTCTCCACGTTTCAATCTTAAAAACATACTGGCATCATGCTGATAAACTTCAACATTCTCCAGATTATTCAACTCAATATTATGTTTTTCAAATTCATTGGCAGTTTCACTAATATCATTAATATAAACATTTTCAACATTATCTATTTCCTTTTTATATCGGATTCCACGTATTCCACTACCTCCAAATAAATCACAAATATTTATAGGTCGATTTTGTTCCTTTTGAAATACTTGTATTGCAAGAATGGATAAATCCCTATTTAATTCCATGTGGGGATTATAAAAAACTGGTGCGGCTGATGAAACCTTGTCAAATTCAGGAAATTCAATTTTTGTCAATCCTTCTTTAATACTTTTAATTTTATATTCATCCATTAAATATCACTTATATTTTATCTATTTATAATATATTTTAAATATTATTAAATTTATATATTATTATAATATCTAATTAAAACTATTTGGTGATAATTGTGTCAAATATTAAAGTCCCTATTGCAAAACCAATAATTGGTGATGAAGAAATACAAAATGTAGTTGAAGTATTAAAATCAGGAATGATCGCTCAAGGTCCAAAAGTTGAGGAATTCGAGCAGAAATTTGCAGAATGGGTTGGAACAGAATATGGTATAGCCGTTAACTCAGGAACTGCAGCATTACACACAGCATTACTGGCATGTGAAATAGGGCCTGAAGATGAAGTAATAACATCTCCATTCACATTCATAGCAAGTGGAAATGCTATAGCATACACTGGAGCCAAACCAGTATTCGCAGATATAGATTTGAAAACATACACATTAAATCCGGATGCAATTGAAGATTTAATAACAGAAAACACAAAAGCCATCCTGCCAGTCCAATTATATGGACAATCAGCAAACATGGATAAAATCAATGAAATAGCAGAGAAATATGGTTTAATAGTAATTGAAGATGCTGCACAAGCACATGGTGCAACCTGCAACGGACAAAAAGTTGGAAGTATGGGGGATATGTCTTGTTTCAGTTTCTACCCAACAAAAAACATGACTACTTCAGAAGGAGGAATTATAACAACTGATGATGAAGACTTAGCTGAAGCAGCAAGAATGTTTAGAGCACATGGAGCAAGTGTAAGATATCATCATGATGCAATAGGATATAATTTCAGAATGACCGATATTTCAGCAGCAATAGGTCTTGCACAATTAAACAAAATAGATCAATTTAATGATAAAAGAATTGAAAATGCAGCATATTTAAATGAAGGTTTAAAAAACGTTGATGGAATAATCACTCCATACTGTGCTTATGGTTCAAAACATGTATATCACCAATACACAATTCGTGTTGAAAAAGGAGATAGGGATGATTGGGTTGATCTTATAAATGAATGTGGTGTTGGAACAGGTATTCACTATCCAATTCCATTATACAATCAACCAATATACAAATACCTTGGATTTGATGGGGATTGTCCAAATGCAGAACTTGCAGCAGACAATGTAATTTCACTTCCAGTGCACCCATCACTTACAAAAGAAGATTTAGATATTGTAATTGATGCAGTTAAAACTGCTAGTGAAGAGTTAGATTAAATTTCTAACTCATTTTAACATTTTTTCAACAGTATCTACTTTAACATCTAAAGTTCTATTTTTCAAATCTCTTCGATCATCTATTTTAATAACAGTATACACCCGACCAATACCTAATTTAAAAATAGCTTCCTGAGCATTAGCAATTGCAGTGTATAATTCAGTTAAATTTTCAGCTTCAATCTGAGTTCCCATTCCAGTTAATTCATAATTAAGTCCGGAATCTTTAATTGATTGAACGGCAATAGCCACATATTCTTTACATTCAGTTGTTTTTCCACCTACAGGCAGTATTGCAAAATCACAAGTAATCATAATAAATTATTTATTCAACATTCTATAAAATAATTTAGTAATGGTAAAATTAAACAAAGAAGAATTTAACAATCACATTTTTACAAGAATTAACAATTTAATTAAAAATTATGAATTAATAAAAGAAGATGAATTAATCGCCATTGCATTATCCGGTGGGAAAGATAGTGTACTGACCCTACATGCACTTAAAAACTATCAGAATTATTTAGACTTTGAATTAGTAGCAATTAGTGTGGATGAAGGAATAAAAGGTTACAGACAACATGGTATAGATTCAGCTGTTCAAAACGCTAAAGATTTAAATATAAAACTTGTTCAAAAATCCTTCAAAGAAGAAGAAGGATTTGCCTTAGATGATATTTACACTGATTTTAAAAGCGCATGCATACCATGTGGTGTTTTCAGAAGAAACATATTAAATAAAACCGCACATGAATTAGGTGCAGTAAAAATGGCAACAGGACATAATTTAGATGATGAAATTCAATCTTTTTTAATGAGTTTTGCCCGTGGGGATACAATTAAATTTTCAAAATTCGGACCGGAACTTGACATGATTCATCCAAAACTCATTCCAAGAATCAAACCATTATGGAACACTCCCGAAAAAGAAGTGGGAATGTGGGCCATATTAAATGATATTAATATTCATTTAGATGAATGTCCTTATTCACATTTATCACTAAGAGCTAAAATCAAAGAATTCCTAAACACTCATGAAGACCAATATCCGGGTATTAAAAATAATGTAATGGAATCATTTAAAAAAATGTTAACCTTTGAAAATACAATTTCAACAAAACTCAATGAATGTGAAAAATGTGGTGAACCAACCTCTGCTAACATATGTAAAGCCTGTGAATTAAAAGAATTAATTAATGGTGAATGATTAGGTTGGTTTAATTAATATATAATTTTTTTAGTTTCTAAGTATTGCAAATGCCATATATATGATGAATAATGTTACTAATATTATTCCTTCTTTTTTATCATATTTTTCCTGTGTTTTACCGAAAATATAACATAATATGGTAATGAATAACATGAATATAACATCAATTAATATGTTTGAATTTACAGGAATGCGACTTATTGCACTACTTGCCCCCAGTACGAATAATATATTATAAATATTTGATCCAATCACATTACCAATTACTATCTGATTTTCACCTTTCTTTAAAGCAGTAAGTGAAGTTACAAGTTCAGGTAATGATGTACCAATTGCAACAATTGTCAAACCAACTAATGTTTCACTCATTCCAAGTGCAATTGCTATATCAGAGGCACTGTTGACAACTAAATCTCCACCAATAATAATTCCGGCAAGACCAACAATAATGTAAACAATACTTTTAGGAAGTGATAAAGTCACTTTATCAACATTATCCATTGCTCCGGATTTCCTAGCAGAGTAAATAAGATAAATAATATATGCGATTAAAATAAAAATTAAAATTAATCCTTCATAATTTGAAATATCCCATCCAATAAAAATAAACACTGCAAAAAGAGCAGTTATAGCAACAAGAATTCTTAAATCTTTATTCAAAACACTTTTTTCCATTAACAAATCACTAAGTAATGCTGCAATACCAATAACCATTAAAATGTTAAATAAATTACTTCCAATAACATTACTAATGGCCATTGCATTGCTGCCAGTTAATGATGAAGTAATAGAAACAGCGGCTTCAGGTGCACTAGTTCCCAAAGCAACAATTGTCAACCCAACAATAATAGTAGGTATTCTTAAAAGAGATGCAATATTACTAGCACCATCAACAAAAAAATCTGATCCTTTAATCAAACAAACAAATCCAACAATTAAAAGTACAACTGAAAGTAGTATAGATGCATCCATTATTCTTCATTCCTCCTCAGGCATAGGTTCATCAGGACCTAAATCAGTTACAAGAACTTTATCAATTTGATGACCATCAATATCAATTATTTCAAAGATAAATCTTCCACAATCATATTTATCCTCTTCATTAGGAATTTTACCACTTAAACTTAAAATAAATCCGGCTAAAGTAGTGTAATTATCCTCATCTTCATCAGGCAATTTATCTTTAAAATCAAATAACTCCTTAAATTTATCAATAGGATATCTTCCATCAATTAACCAAGTTCCATCACTTCTCTGTATTGCTTGAGGTTCAGCTTCTTCATCAATACCTGGAATATCCCCAACAATACCTTCAAGCAAATCATTTAATGTAATTAATCCCTCAACACTACCGAATTCATCAACAACCAGGGACATATGAACATATTCCTGATTTTCTTTAAATTCTTTAAGTAATTCTAATGTTTGTAAATGTTCAGATACTACTAAAGGTTCTTTCACAATTTTATTAATGTCAAATTCCTCATTACCAAACATTGCTGAGAGAATATCTTTTGCCTGAACAACACCAATAAAATCATCTAACTCTCCTCTTGCTATAGGGAAAATAGACCTTTTACTTTCAATAATTTTAACTTTATTTATTGATTTATCATCATCCAAATCAATCCAGATGATTTCATTACGAGGAGTCATTATACTTTCAACTTTCTGATCATCAAGTTTGAAAACTCTTTTAATAATGTCCTCTTCTTCTTGTTCAATTGTTCCTTCTTCCCTTCCTTCCTTAATCATTAATTCAATTTCTTCTTCAGTAACACTATCATGGTTTTTATTTTCAATTCTCAATAACCATAAGAGAAAACGGCTTGATTTTGCAAGAACAAAACTAGCAGGTTTTGATATTTTAGATAATATAACCATGCTTTTAGCTACTTTAAGGGATACTTTTTCAGGATCATTTAATGCAATAACTTTAGGAACAATTTCACCAACAACTAATGTTAAATAAGTGGTTATAATAACAACTATGGCTACACTTATTGGTTGACTGTATGGTATGAAAGAAATAGCCTTTGCTAATGGTTCAGCAAGAGTTACTCCACCAAAAGCTCCGGTTAACACTCCTATGAGTGAAATTCCAATTTGAACTGTTGATAAGAATTCATTAGGATCTTCTAATAATTCAAAAACAATTTTTGCATTTTTATTTCCGTCTTCTAATTCTTTTTGTAATTTTGCTTTTCTCACAGATACAACAGCTAACTCTGCCATTGACAAATAACCTGTAAGTATTATTAAAATTAATATAATAATTATTTCCAGTGTCGTCCCAATCATTTTTAACAAACCAATTAAAAATTTTTATAAATCACTAGCCCTCATAAATCCAGTGTTTCCATATATTTTATCCTGCATTTCCTGAACTGCAACTGATGCTTCTTCTCTTGTAGCTACTTTTTTAAAAATCCTTCTGGATTTAACTTTAAGTGTTTTTCCACATACACATTTGCGAGTAGCCACTCCTTCTTTTGCATACAATGCTCTTCCGCAGTCACAACGAATAATGAAATACATGGTAATATTTTCCTTTTATTAAAAATCAATAGTAATTATAAATATTATCAATCTAATTATATAAAAATTATCATTTTTCACATTCCAAAAATTTTCATGAATAATGGTATGAAAACCTTAGAGGGTAAAATAACCAGAGTTGCAATACTAACTCCTAAATTGGTTCCAATAACAACTAATAATATTCTAAAAATATTATTATGCCATAAATCTTTAAAACCTTCTATTTTAGCTAAATTTTTAATATCACTTTGCCTTACTTTTCTAAATTTAGCTTCACATAATCCTGAAAACCAACCTGCTGCAAGTAAAGGATGAATAATAGTTAACGGCGCCACTACTCCTCCAACAATTGCGGATTGGATTTTTGAACCTGAAAGAATAGATCCGATAAAACCCATAATCATACTAATAATGACAAAATCAAAAAGATTGCCTGTGATGTTTATCCCGCTAAAATATGCCAGAAAAAATATCACAATGAATAATGCAGGAATCAATGCTAAAAATATTTTAAGCCATGGAATGCCTTTTTTATCATCAATAACTTCTAATTCTTTTAAATCAGGTAATGTTTCAGGGTTATCTAAGTATTTTTCAATTCCGGGTTTATGTCCAGCACCAACAACTGCAATAACATGGTCTTGTGGTATTTTCAATATGCTTCCTGTAAGATACATGTCTCTTTCATGAACCAGTACTTCATGAACACTTGGAGCTTCATCTTTAAACATTTCCATTACTTCATCAATGTTTTCAGGGTTTTTAAGTTCTTCAATATCAATATCCTCTTCTTCACCATAACCAAAAACGGATGCTATTAAGCTGAAAACAAATTTTGCTTTTTCAATAAAACCCATTTTATTCAATGCTCTTTGAAGTGTTATATTAACATCTCTGTCGATTAGTGCAATTGGTATTCCTAAATCTTCACTTGCTTCAATAGCACCAACCATTTCAGAACCCGGTGCAACATCAACATCTTCTCCAATTTTTGATTGGAAGTAACTTAAAATTGCACTTGTAAAAAACAATGTAACTTTATTTTCTTTGATGATTTTACTCACAGAAATAGTTTCATCCTGTTCAATACCCATCATGTTTTGTTTTAATTTTATGTATCTGCCTCTGTCAAGCTCAATTGCCACTACTTCTGGGTGTTGTTCGTAAATTGCATCTTTCACTTCATCAACACTGTCTTGTGATACATGTGCAGTACCTATTATTGTTAAACATTCTCTTTTCAAAAAAACCCTTCTTTATAAATTATATTTATCTAATATTTTGAAATCTAAATATATAAAGTTAATTCATTATTATTATATATTGCTACATTTTCACTAATATTTTTCTCACAACATAAGATTACATCATCTTCATAACCAAGTTCAATTAATCTTTTAGCAGATCTTGAATTTAAAAAAGCATTTTTTAACATATTATAATCTCTGCTAGCTAAAACACTGGCTTTAGCATATTCACTTAAACAGTTACTGTTTAAATTTTCATTTATCCAGTATAATATTTCTCCTGCTGCAAGAAAATCTTCAATTGCAAATTCTCCTTTCACTCCGGCCATCACAACATCAATATGATTATCTGCCAGTTTTATACTTTTTCCGGCAACTGCCTTTGCATTAACCATTGAACCAACTAAAACTTTGGAAGTCATATTTTCAAGGATTCTTGTTCCATTACTTGTTGTTAATATTAGATTTTCTTTTGAACTTTCATAATCTTTAATCATAGATGGTGTGTTTCCAATATCAAATCCCTTGATTTTTTCACCACCACGTTCCCCTGCAAGAACACCATCCATATTTTTTTTCAATTCAAATGCTTCTTCTGGTGTGAAACATGGTATTACTTTTTTAAAATTATCCAATGCAAGTGTTATTGTGGTGCTGGCTCTAAGAGCATCAACCATAATGGAAACATCACTACTAATACTTTCTTCAAAGCTTAATGTTACTTTCATAATAATAGTTATTTTATGTTAATTAGAATATATATTATTATTATGAAAATAGTCACAACACCAATGTGTGAGGAAATCGTGAAATTGGCAGGTATTAAAAATTATGTTTTAAACAAATTTCCAAATAAGGATGATGGGGATTTTGCAATTCTACTTTCAGAAAGTAAAGTGGATATGGATGCATTAGCTATTAAAATCAACACTCCATCACAGATTTATCAAAGCATTAAAGAAGTTTCCAGAATCAATAATAATGAACTGGATGATGAGGAAATTCTTTCTTTGTTTAAAAATTATCCTATATGTCAGAAGTATTTGAATTCAAATTATCAAAGAAATATTAATGTTAAAGTTTATTCTGATTTTTTAAAAGATATAGTTTCAGATATGGGGTTCAATATTAATTCAAATGATTTCAGTTATGTTGTTTATCCGGATTATTTGAAAGATAAAGTTATTGAAGTTGAAAATCTGGTGGAAATACCTTCTCATAATTCCATTTCCAAAAATCCCTTTGAAAAAGCAGAGTTAAGATATTCTATTTTAGAAAATTTAATATAGATATAAGGTATAGAATATATAATTAATATAATAAAACAATTTTTTTTGAGAGTTGTTAATAATGTATGAAACATTAACATTTACCGGTGGAGTTCACAAGAGTGAGGAAATAAAAGAATTAATTGAAGATTTAGGAGGATTTATTCTTCAGGAAAGCATTCAACAAATGGAATTAGTGTTAAATATGGCTGTTCCATTAGATGATGTTGATAAAATTCAGGATAAATCAAAAGAACTATTAGCGAAATTATCAGTTGCTCCTATGGCGGGTTCTGAAATTGCAATTGTTTCACCTACTCTTGCAAGACATCATTTGCCTCATGCTGCATGTGATATATCTGAATATTTACGTGAATTCGGTGCAAAAGATAATATGATTGGTCTTGCACGTGGTGATGGTAAAGGAACTTCTGGAATAACTGAGGAAGAAAAAGATTTAATTGAAGAACATGATGCAGTTATTTTCGTTTTAGGTAGTTTTGAAAAATGTATTAAAGAAAAAGCTTTTTTATATGATGATATTGATATTCCGGTGATTGTTACAGGTTCTCCTTATTTGGATGCTGATGACCTTCCGGGGGCTGATGCTTATGTTGGAGGTTTAGGCAGGATTCCAAGAAGACTTAGAAGAGGACCGGATATTCGTGCACTTGATAATTTAGTGGAAACAACTGAAAAAATATTAAATGATAAAAAACATGAAATGACACTTGACGCTCCATTAGTACCATCTATTGTTGTTAAAAATGCTATTGAAAATCAGGTAAGGGAAATTAAAGAGGTTATATCTCCAACACCGGTTACAACTCAATTGGATGGTGTTCGTGTTAAACTTGATTATGATACTTATGCAAGTGTTGTTGCTAATGTTGTTATTGATGGTAAGAAATTATCAGAAATCTCTGAAATTAAAAAATCAAAAATGTATGATTATATTCTAGTTAAAATTAATAGTGAGAGTTCTCTTGTTGAGGATTCAAACTAAATTTTTCTTCTCATTCCAAAGAAATTAATAGCATCCACTAAATCATTGAATTGTTCTAATTCTCGTTCTATAACATTTTCATCTGTCATATCAATACTTAATTCTCCATCAACACTTAAAGTATCTGGACCACGGCCTACGATTCTTTCAACACCGTCACGACTTAATATTCTTTCAGCGTCCAGTTGATGGACAAATGATCTGCCGGGTATGATTACGGCATCATGGATTTCAGTTAAATCTATATTTTCCAAATCTTCTTTTGTAATTAAACATGCGATTTCTTTTTCAACACCTATTACATTTACACTTTCAACTTCCAGTTTATCGAATATTTTGGAAATAAATGGGTAAGCTATTTTTGATGTGATTATTGTTGCTTCTCCGGTTACTGGTTTTATGAATTGTAGGAATATTTCATTTTCATCTTTTGCTATTGCAAATGGTCCTCCGGTTTCAGGGTCACATAATGGTGTTCCGCTTACTCTGAATTTGTATTCTGAGTTGATTTGTTTTACAAGTTCTGAGAATTCTTCGATTGGTTGTGATTCAATACCTTTTAGTATGGGTTCGTTTCCAAGTATCAGGCCTTCGTTGAATGTGTTTGCAAATCTCATTAAAAGCATTCCTTTTGCCCCCCATTCTTCTAAACTGTTACATGTTTGTCTTAATATTTCACCATCATTAACTCCAGGTATTATAACTGATGCTCCTGTTAGTTTAATGTTTTCGCAGAATATTTGACATGCTTTTAATGCTTCTTGTGGGTTTGGGTCTTTTACCCATTCTTTTCTTAGTTGTGGGTTTGATGAGAAGATTGTGAAAGATACTTCTTCAACTCCATTGTTTATTAATCTTGTAGCGATTTGTGAATCTGTTATTCCTTTTCCGCATGTGTATCCTAGTGTGGATGGTATTGAGAATTGATTTAGGTTTGCGGTTAATGTTTCAAGGTGGGGGTAGCAGCTTATGTCTCCTCCTCCACTGATATATGCACTTACATTTTTCTGACCCATATTCATCATTAGGGCGGTTTGAACTTCGTTCATTACTTCAAATGGAGATTTGAATGCTCCTTGTGTTTCAGATATTCCTTTACTGCATCTTTCACATCCTATTTTATTGGGTAGGCAGTGTGCACATCCGAAACTTTTTATTTCTTTTACCTTTCTAAAGTAGCAATATTTACAAAATCCATTGCAGTCTTTTCCAGGTATTCCTCCAACATCAGCTACAAGTTGCATAATGTTAATTATTTTTTCTTTTCATTTTATTTATATATGGGGTGTGTTTTTTCATGGATTTTTTTGTATTACTTTTTGTATTATTTATTACTTGTATTGCTAAAAGTAATAATTTGTTATTTTTCTTTAATTTTAATAATTATTATTTATAACTTGTTATGTTATGTTCTGTTTTATTTTTTTCATTATTTTATATTTTAATTTATTTTTCAGCATTCTTTTTTAATATTAGTATTTTTTAATAATAATAAAAAGTATTACTTTTGTGCGTTTTTTTCTTAAAAATAAAATCATTTATTATGCTTTATATATTTTTCTAAAAGTTTTTAGAGGTAATCTTTATATTATATCTTTTATAAAATAAAATTTGTATACCATATGGCTGGCTATTGCAAAAAACTTGCTTTGTAGCTCAACTCAATTTGGTGAAAAATTTCGTCATTGAGAGTGGTATATTTAGTTATAAACTCTATTTATTTAGGAGGGAAAAAATGGCAAAGTTTGATGATAAAATCGATTTATTCGATGATAGAGGCAATGAAATTGCATCTGACATACCAATCGAAGCTATAAGTCCACTCAGAAACCCTGCAATTCAAAACATCGTAAAAGGTGTTAAAAGAACTGTTGCAGTAAACTTAGAAGGACTTGAAAAATCCGTTAAAACCGGATCTGTTGGTGGAGACAAATCTAGAATCTTAGGAAGAGAATTAGATCTCGCTATTGTGGACAATGCAGAAGCAATTGCAGACAAAATGAAAGAAATTATTCAAATTTCTAAAGACGATGATACTACTGTAGAACCTATTTCCGGAGGAAAAAGGTTATTAGTACAAGTACCAACCAAAAGAATTGATGTTTCTGCTGAATATTCCGTAGCTCCTCTTTCAACTGCTACTGCTTTAGTACAATCTGTTATTGACATTTGTGATGTAAGCATCTACGATGCTAACTTTGTAAAAGCTGCAGTATTAGGTAGATACCCACAATCTGTAGATTACAAAGGATCTAACATTGCAACCATGTTAGACATTCCACAAAAACTCGAAGGTGCAGGTTATGCTTTAAGAGGTGTAAAAGCAAACGATTTCGCTGCTGCTACTTTAAAAAACACATTCCAAGCAACTGCATTAGCATCACTCTTTGAACAAACTGCTATGTTTGAAATGGGAGATGCTGTAGGTACTTACGAAAGATTACACTTATTAGGTTTAGCTTACCAAGGTTTAAACGCTGATAATTTAGTAATGGACTTAGTAAAAGACAACGCAACTGAAGGTACTGTTGGTAGTATTGTACAAGCAACTATCGCACGTGCAGAAGCTGACGGAGTAATTGCTCCTCAAAAAGAATTAACAGACTTCTCTATCTACAACACTGATGACGCAGCAAAATGGAATGCATATGCTGCTGCTGGTGCTGTAGCTGCTACAATGGTTAACATTGGTGCTGCTCGTGCTGCTCAAGGTGTACCATCTACTTTATTATACTTCAACGATAATATTGAATTCGCTACCGGTTTACCAAGTATCGACTATGGTAGAGCAGAAGGTGTAGCTGTAGGATTCTCCTTCTTCAGTCACTCCATTTACGGTGGTGGAGGTCCTGGTCTCTTCAACGGAAACCACGTTGTAACCAGACACAGTAAAGGATTCTGTATTCCTTGTGTAGCTGCTGCTATGTCATTAGATGCAGGAACACAACTCTTTTCACCAGAAGCAACTTCTGGTTTAATTAAAGAAGTATACAGTCAAATTGATGAATTCAGAGAACCTATTAACGCTGTTGCAATTGCAGCTGAAGAAATTAAAGGTGACATCTAATTAATTTATTAAAATCTAATTTATGAAGGTAAAAAAATGGATATTGAAATATTTCCTCATAGAGTTCTTGGAAGTGACACAACTGAAAAGTTGTTAAATGACATTGAATCTATTGAAGATGTAAGAAGAACCGTAATTCATGGTCCAAGATTTCCTAAAACAGAAGAATCTTTACCACCTCAATACAGAGAACGCAGAATAATCACTGTAAATGGTGAAGAAGTTTCTCTTCAAGTTAAAACAGGTAGAATATTCGTTGAATTAACAATGGAATCTACAATAAAAGAAATCGAGGAAATTTGCAAAAAACATATCCCATATGGTTTTGATATTAATCAAGACAGAACCAATTACATCAGAAAAGAACAAACTGTTTCTGATAGAATTAAATATGGTAATATGGACATGCCAAATGAATTAGTTGGAATGACTGATCAATATTCCAGTTTTGAAGACCATGTGAAAATAATTAGAAAAGATGACTTCGATTAAAATGATAGGACGTTGTACTCACGTAGTAGATTGCAGAGAAGCAAGTGGAATGGGAAAAGGTGGAAGTTTAGCACAAAGAGGAACTTTCGCTGAATGTGGTGCAGATGTATGTGCTGTTGCTATGTCTCCAGGACGCAGACACATTACTAAACCAGTTTGCGAAATTACATTCGGTTTACGTGAAGCAAATGTTTTAACTAGTACAGTGGTATTAAATGCTGGTGCAGGTGTTCCTCATGATGCTCCTGCTTCAGGAGGTACTTTATTTGGACTCACCGATAAAGAAGTAGAACAATTAAGTAATTTCAAATTACTAGTTATTCACTTGGGTGGAGTTGCCAATCATTTAATCTACAAAGCAAGATTAATTCTAAGGAATGTTAATAAACACTGCATTATTATATGTGAATCCCCGGTTGATTGTGAAGATTTTGCTAAAATTGGAGTAAAAACTTCTAAAGTCATGCCAGAAGAGGACGATATTAAAACCCAAGGTACTATTGATGATATTATTACAGGAGTTATTCGTGGTGAAACAATTTCACAAGATAAATTAGATGAAATTATTAGAAAAGTTAAATTAGCATTAGGAGATGCATAATTATGGTACAAATTTATCCAGGTACTTCTCAGGTTGCTCAAAACAGAAGAAACTTCGCTAATCCAGAATATGAATTAGAAAAGTTAAGAGAAATCGCTGATGAAGACGTTGTAAAAATATTAGGTCACAGAGCTCCAGGTGAAGAATATAAATCTGTTCACCCACCATTAGATGAAATGGATGAGCCTGAAGATATTGTAAGAGAATTAGTAACCCCTATTGACGGTGCAAAAGCAGGGGACAG